>NZ_JBEZKB010000006.1:0-360418 GCF_040651475.1 Streptomyces sp. NPDC048442 | reverse complement strand
GTATCGGCCTTTTCTCGATCGCAGCCGCCATGACCTCGGGAAACAGGTCCGGGCGCACGCGCGGACCAGGCACCGGCCGTGCAGTGGTTCCCGGGTCCGTCGGCACCACGCTGTGCGGCGGTGTTACCAGTAGTGGGGCCGACCGCCCACCGCGTGGCCGGCGGCACCGAGAATCCACAGGGCGGCACCGACGACGAGGAGTACGACGCCGATCGTCCAGAGGATGGAGATACCGGTCACGAGACCGATGACGAGCAAAACGAGTCCGATCACGATCATTTCGTCCTCCTAGGTCCGCATATTTCCCATTATGCGCTTCACGTTCGACTTTCATCAGCCGAGCAGCCTATTGAGCATCCCGGCGGCGGAGTCAGTGCCCGGGTACCCGCTCCGCGCCGTGCCGCACACCGCCGCGCAGGCCGTCCTCATGGGGCAGATGGCTCCGGTGCGCAGCCGATACGGCGTGTCGGCTGCGGTGGCGGCGCCGGCTGCCCAAGATGAACGCGCATCGTCCTTGCGGCCGTGGAGTCATCGTGAGCAGAGTCTGCAGGAGCGCCGGGCTGTTGGTCCTGGTCGGCGTCATGAGCGGCTGCGGCGCGGTCGAGGAGCGGCGCGATGCTGCCCATGCGGCGGTGGCGCGCTTCGAGCGGGCCGTACGGGCAGGCGACGCGGCCGCGATGTGCGGGGCCCTGGCTCCGGGGACGCGAGAAGAACTGGAGCACGAGGCACGTTCCGCGTGCGCCGCATCCGTACTCGACGAGGACCTTCCGTACGGTGGCGCCGACCGCCACGTCGACATCCACGGCCGGCAGGCTCGCGCCGTCCTGGAGAAGGACACCGTGTTCCTCTCCCAGTTCCCCGAAGGCTGGAAAGTCGTGGCCGCCGGCTGCCGGCCACAAGGGGACCAGCCGTACCGGTGCACGGTGAAGGGGAGCTGACCCCATGCGGATCGTGTTCGTGCTCTGCCTGGGCGCGGTACTGGCCGGCCTCGTGTACTTCACCCTGGTGGGAGCGATGCAGCGATGACCTCGGCACGGCGGAACTTCCTGCGGGACAACGGCCTGTCACTGGCCTTCGGCGCGGCTTTCGTGGTCACCCTCGCCGGCCAGGCGCTGGCCGGTCACGCCGAATTCAACAGCGGGCTCAGGACGGACGGCCTTGCCCCCGCCGGGCTCGGCGACTACCTGACCTCCTCCGACTTCGCCGTCGACGTCACCGAGAACTGGCAGTCCGAGTACCTGCAGTTCTTCCTGTTCATCCTCGGCACGGTGTGGCTGCTCCAGCGCGGCTCCCCGGAGTCGAAGGAGATGGACGAAGCAGGCACCGAATCCGACAGGCAACAGCGCGTGGGACGCTACGCCCACGCGGACTCTCCCCGCTGGGCCGGCACCCGCGACTGGCGCCAGGGCGTGTACTCACGCTCCCTCGGCCTGCTCATGGCAGCCCTGTTCCTGCTGTCCTGGATCGCGCAGTCGGTGGCCGGAGCCGCCGCCTACAACGCGGAGCGCCTCAGACAGCTCCAGTCTCCGATCGGATGGGGCGATTACGTCCTGGGCGCCGACTTCTGGAGCCGCAGCCTGCAGAACTGGCAGTCCGAACTCCTCGCCGTGGCATCGATGGCCATCTTCTCGGTCCATCTGCGCCAACGCGGCTCACCCGAATCCAAACCGGTCGGAGCGCCCCACACCTCCACCGGCATCGAAGGGTGAACGGGACGAGGCGTGCGCGACGCATGCCTCCAGATGCGAGGAGACTGCGATCGACATGGACGCGTTCATCGACCCACTGGACTACCCCCTCTACGTGGTGACCACGGCAGCGAAAGGAGAGTGGTCCGGCTGCCTGGTGGGCTTCGCCTCCCAGTGCTCGATCAGACCCGTACGGTTCACCGTCTGGCTGTCCAAGGCCAACCGGACCTTCCGCACCGCGCAAGCGGCCGACCATCTCGCCGTGCACCTGCTCGGGCCCGGCCAACACCGGCTCGCGGAACTCTTCGGAGGCGAAACGGGCGACCACGTCGACAAGTTCGCGTCCGTCGCGTGGACTGCGAAACATGCCGGCATCCCGGTCCTGGACGCCGCCCCCGCCTGGTTCGTCGGCCGGATCGAACAGCGCACCGACGCGGGCGACCATGTCGGCTTCCTCCTCGACCCGGTCGAGCACGGCGCCCATACCCGGCCGGCCGCAGGCACCTTTCACCTGAGCGACGCCTCCGACATCTCCCCGGGCCACCCGGTCGACTGAAGCACCTCCCTGGGCCCGGCCGGGCCCTCGGGCGCCGAGCGGATCCGTACCGGGGGAGAATGAGCGGATGAAAGAATCCGTACCGGTCGTCCGGGACGTGGACGGCGGCACCGCCAAGCTGATGCCGGACGTCGACCGCGCGCACGCCTGGCTGCTCACGGTCGACGGTGCACCCCAGTCGTACGTCGACCTGGACGAGCCCACCTACCTCGAATTCGAGTACGCGCGCAGGCTCGCCCATGTCGTCGACGGCGCCGCGGAGCCCGGACTGCCGCTGGACGTCGTCCACCTCGGCGGCGGCGGGCTCTCGCTGCCCCGGTACGTCGCCGCCACCCGCCCCGGCTCGCGGCAGGACGTCGTCGAGGCCGACCGGGGGCTCCTCTCCCTCGTCGCCGAGCACCTGCCGCTGCCGGACGGCGGAGCGGGGATCACGGTGCACGGGCAGGACGGGCGGGCCTGGCTTGAGGCGGCGCCCGCCGACTGCGCCGACGTGCTGATCGCGGACGTCTTCGGCGGGTCCCGGGTGCCGGCCGCCTTCACCTCGGCCGGGTACGTGCGCGAGGCCGCCCGGGTGCTGCGCAGCGCGGGGATCTACGCGGCGAATCTCGCCGACGGGGCGCCCTTCGACTTCCTGCGGTCCCAACTGGCCACGTTCCGGGCGGAGTTCGCGGAACTCGCACTGATCGCGGAGCCCGGGGTGCTGCGCGGCCGGCGGTTCGGGAACGCGGTGCTCGTCGCCTCGCAGCAGCCGATCGACACCGCCGCGCTGGCGCGACGTACCGCATCGGACGCCTTCCCCGCGCGGGTCGAGCACGGGGCGGCGCTGGTCCGGTTCGTCAGGGGCGCCGCAGCGGTGCCCGACGCGGACGCGGTCGCGTCACCCGAGCCGCCCGCCGGGGCCTTCAGCGTCGGCTGAGGCCCGACACGGCCGGTCAGCGGCCGGTTCCGTACCCGGCACCGGGGCCGGTGTGCGACGGCGAAGGTTCCGTACGTCCGGAATGCTCAGTACCGCGGCCGTCAGCAGGACGATCAGCGCGGCGGAGCCCCACAGGGACTGGGAGCGGCCGAAGGCCGTCTCGGCCGGGCCCGCGAGGGACGTGGCGACCGGGACCATGGCGAGCGAGCCCAGCCAGTCGTAGGCCGAGACCCGGGAGAACTTGTCCTCCGGGATCTCCTGGTGCAGCGCCGTCATCCAGGAGACGCCGAACACCTCGATGAAGATGCCGGTGGCGAACATCACCGCGATCAGCGCCCACGCGGGCAGCGGAATCGCCAGACCCACCGACGGCAGGGAGAGGGGGAAGACGCAGAGTATTCCGGAGAAGAGCAGCCGCTTCGGCTTCCAGCGCATCATCAGCACGGCCCCGCACACCGTGCCTGCGCCGAACCCGGCCAGCGCCAGACCCCAGGGGGCCGCGCCGCCCAGGTGTTCCTCGGCGACCAGCGGCCCGTACACCGCCTCGGCGGCGGCGATCACCGCGTTGATGACGGAGAACTGCAGCACGATTCCCCACAGCCAGGGCCGTGAGGAGAACTCCTGCCAGCCCGCCCGCAGATCGGAGAGCAGCCCGCTGCTCTTGACCCGCATCGGGATGTGGCTCACGTCGAGGAACGACCGCAGTGCGCCCGCCGCCGCGAACGCCGCCGCGTCGACGGCCAGTACCCAGCCAGGTCCGACGGCGGCGACCATCGCCCCGCCGAGGGCCGCGCCGCCGATCGAGGCACCGTTCATCGACATCCGGAACACGGCGAACGCCCGCCCGGCCTGCTCACCGCTGACGGTCGACAGCAGCATGCCCTCGGCCGCCGGGCCGAAGAACGCCTGCCCGACGCCGCCGAGCCCGGCCAGCAGCATCATCTGCCAGAGCTGCGGGCTGCCGGTGAGTACGAGGACCGCGAAGGCGCCCTGCGAGAGGCAGTTGAGGGCGTTGGCGCCGACCATCACCCGGTGCCGCGGCAGCCGGTCGGCCACCGCGCCGCCTATGAGGAGGAAGAGGATCAGCGGTACGGTCCTGGCCGCCGCGACCAGTCCCACGTCACCCGCGGTGCCGCCGGTCGCCAGGACCGCGAAGGACGCCGCGATGAGCGCGCCGTTCGAGCCGAGGCTGGTGACCACGGCGGAGGCCGTGAGCAGCGAATAGTTGCGGCCGGCCCAGGACGGGCGGCGGCGCGCGGCCGCTGACGGCGGCGGCGGAGCGGCGGGGAGAGTCACTGAGGGACTATCGCCCCCGCCGCCCCGTGTTGCCAAGTCGAACGGGCGTGCCCCGCTCGCGGGCTGTTCAGCCGATCAGACGGACGCTGTTGAGGATCTGGGTGACCAGTGCCTCGGGCACCTCGTCCTTGACGCCCTTGGCGCTGTGCAGGATCCAGGTCTTGAAGTCGCCCGTGGAGTTCTTGAAGCCGAAGGCGTACGCCTTGCCGTCGGTCACGCAGCGGGAGGTCTTCTTCACGCCGACCACGGTCGCCTTCGCGAGGCTGCCGGTGAGGCCGGACTTGGTGGTGTAGGGCGTGGCCTTCCCCACCTTGACCTTGTCCTTGTCCTTCAGGCCGTAGCCGCCGTAGGCCCAGTTGCCCACCTGGCCCTCCGCCACGTCGGCGGTGGTCTTGGACCCCTTGATGCCGCCCGTGGTACCCGTCTGGGAGAGGGAGGTGCTGTCCTGGTCCCCGTCCTTGTCGGCGTCCTCCGTGCACCACTTGGCCTTGAGGGTCGCGGGTGCGGACATGATGGCGATCGTCTTGCCGTTGTCCTCGAAGCCGATGAGGGTGTCGGACGAGGCGACCGTCCACTCCGCCGGCACGTCGAACATCGAGCCGTGCTTGGCGTTGACCACGACCTTCCAGCCCGGGACGGTCGGCTTGGCGTCGATGCCGGCACGCGGGTTGCCCGCACTGCCGCCCGGCGCGGGTGCCGCCGGATCGGAGGCGGGCGGCGCGGACGGCTGCTTCGTGGCGACGGGCTTCTGGGAAGTCTTGGTGTCGGCCTTAGGCGGCGTTTCGCCGTCCTTGTCGTTCTTGAGGACGAAGACGCCGGTGACCGCGAGGGCGGCGACGACCACCACGCCCGCGACGACCGCGGTGAGGATCGTCTTCTTGCGGTCCTCCTGCGGCCCGTGGGGACCGCCGGGACCCGGCGGCACGGGCGGACCGGGCGGCACGGGGGTTCCGTACTGGCTCTGGTACGGGTTCGCCCCGGGCGCCGGAGTCGGTACGGAGCCGGGCGCCGGGTAGCCGTAACCCGGCGCGGGAGCGGGCTGCTGGTATCCGCCGGGCGGCGGTACCGGCGGCTGTCCCGGTGGTGGGGTCATGGGCGGTCCGCCGGCCGGCGGCTGGCCGGGCGGCGTCGTCGTTGGGTACCCCGGCTGCTGGTACGGGTTCTTGTCCTGCGGATTCTGCTCGCCCCCGGGCGGCTGCTGTCCTGGCCACATGACGCGTAACCATAGAGGGGTGGCGACGGCAGGGCCACCGCCGCCCCTGGAGGGACGGTGAAGGGTTCGCGGGAGGGGATGGCCAATCGTGACTACCCACGGGTAACATAACTGAGCATGAGCGCAGATCAGATGTCCGTCGGCGAGATGCTCGCCGCCACGGTTCCCATGGCCCGCACGCTTGGCCTGGAGTTCCTGGAGACCACCCCGGAGCGGGCCGTCGTCCGCCTGCCGGACCGGAGCGACTACCACAACCACGTCGGCGGCCCGCACGCCGGAGCGATGTTCACCCTCGCCGAGTCGGCGAGCGGCGCGATCGTGATCGCCGCCTTCGGCGACCAGCTGACGCGCGCCGTGCCGCTGGCCGTCAAGGCCGAGATCGGCTACAAGAAGCTCGCCATGGGCGTGGTCACCGCGACCGCGACCCTCGGCCGCCCGATCGCCGACGTCGTCGCGGAACTCGACGCCGGCGGGCGCCCGGAGTTCCCCGTCGAGATCGCGATCACCCGCGAGGACGGCGCGGTCACCGGCGAAATGTCGGTTGTCTGGACGCTGCGCCCCAACAAGTAGTCCCGGCAGGGCTTTTCGGCAGGGCGGTGTGCCATCTCGGCGGAGGTGGCACACCGCCCTTTCGTAGGGGCGACAGCCTCGACGGAAGGCCGGATCCGGCCACGGGTGCGCCGCCGGCAGCCCGCCGTCAGGTGGGGGCAGCGGGGTAGGCTGCCCGGCGTGCGCCGTTCGGGCGCGGGCCGGGCGGCTTGCCCGTGCGCATGAGGTCTACGTACGACGGAGGAACCGGCTTTGGACGTCCAGCAGTGGCTAGAGACCGTGCCGGCGGTCAGCATCTACATCCTGGTGGGTGTGGTCATCGGGGTGGAGAGCCTCGGCATCCCGCTGCCCGGTGAGATCGTCCTCGTCAGTTCGGCCCTGCTCGCTTCCCAGCACGGCGAGATCAACCCGTACATCCTGGGCGCGTGCGCCGCGGCGGGCGCGATCATCGGCGACTCGATCGGGTACGCGATCGGGCGCAAGGGGGGCCGGCCGCTGCTCGCCTGGATGGGCGGCAAGTTCCCTAAGCACTTCGGCGAGGCGCAGATCGCCATGGCGGAGCGCTCGTTCCAGAAGTGGGGCATGTGGGCGGTCTTCTTCGGCCGCTTCGTCGCCCTGCTGCGGATCTTCGCCGGACCGCTCGCGGGCGTCCTGCGGATGCCGTACTGGAAGTTCCTCATCGCCAACGTGCTGGGCGGCATCCTCTGGGCGGGCGGCACGACGGCTGTCATCTACTCGGTGGGCGTGGTCGCCGAGGCGTGGCTGAAGCGCTTCTCCTGGCTGGGGCTGCTGGCCGCGGTGCTCTTCGGGCTCGCGTCGATGCTGGTGCTGAAGAACCGGGCGAAGAAGGCCGCGGCGAAGGTGGAGGCGGCGAAGGACGCCGAGAAGGAAAGCGAGTCGGCGACCGCTCGGGAGCCCGTTCCGACGGCCGCGGACTGACTTCCCGCTGCTTCCTTGCGCGCCCGCGCCCCCGCACCGTACGACGGTGTCGGGGGCGTCGTCATGCGACCGGCTGGGACTTCCCGCGCGCGGCGGGGGCATAGGCGACGAGGACCGTGGCGACCACGTCGCGGCCGGTGCGGGCGGTGACCGCCGACGGGCGTTCGCCCCTTGCCCCGGCGGTGAAGTCGCGGTGGCACGGATGCGGCCCACCAGCTCCCGGTGCGACAGGCCCTCGGTCTCCACGGGGGCGCCTCGGTGGACGATGCGGGCGTCGACACGCGGCGCGCGGACGCCGGTGATCCAGGTGACCCCGTCCACGCAGTGCGCACCGATGTTCATCACGGCGCCGCCGCCCGCGTGTTGGGGATCGAAGGATCAGGCAGGGCGGTGTCCAGACCGGTAGGCGGTGGCTCTGCGGTCCCCGACCGCGACCAGTGGCGCCCGAGGAGGAGGGTAACTCCCGCTTACTGGAAGGCTTCTGACATAGCGGCACAGTCGCTGGGCTGGTCGCCGTCGGCTTCTCCAGGAGCACCGGAATCCCGGCCCGCGCCGCCGCCGGGTGCGGGCTCCACGTGCAGGGCGTGCGGGGTGCACACCACGAGCGCGTCGACCAGGCCGTCGTCGAGCATCTGCGTATAACCGCCGGTGACCGTGGCGCCCGTGAGGTCCGCGAGGGGCCGGGCGCGGTTTTCGGCGATGTCGTGCACGGCGGCCACCCCGTACTGCCCCGCACCGCGCGGCCCCGCCCCGTTCCGGGCCCCGGTTGCGCACCGCGCAGGAGACTGCGGCTGCCGCGTGCCAAGAACTTCGTCCACATCTGCGTGTGGGTGGTGGTCGCCTTCGTCGTCCTGGTCCTCCTCCGGATGGCGCTGTCGCCGTCGCGGCCCCCGCGGCGTACGCACTGAGCAGGTTCGGCGCGCGCGGCGGGGCCGATGACCTCGTTCATCGCGAGGGGCCTGGGCATCCCGGTACAGGCGATCATGC
Organism: Streptomyces sp. NPDC048442; assembly: GCF_040651475.1. Lineage (NCBI taxonomy): Bacteria > Bacillati > Actinomycetota > Actinomycetes > Kitasatosporales > Streptomycetaceae > Streptomyces > Streptomyces sp. NPDC048442. The sequence continues at coordinate 352,274 of NZ_JBEZKB010000006.1, read as the reverse complement.
TGCCGCCGGCCCGCTCCGGCAGGTAGCAGGCGGCGTGCCCCCCGGCCGGTGGGGCGGCTGCAGGCCACCCCACCACGCGCCGCCTCCGGCCGGTCGTCTACGGTGCCCGGCAGAACAGCGGCGCGGCACGTGCACGGGTACGTACGGCGGCACGCCACGAGTACGTACGAAGGAGTACGCCATGACAGAAGCAGCAGCCCGGCCCGGCCAATCGCTGGTGATGGGCATCGGCGGCAAGCAGCCGCAGCTCTCCCCGGAAGCCTTCGCCGCCCCGACCTCCGTCGTCGTCGGCGAGGTCACCATGGCCGAGGGCGCGAGCGTCTGGTACCACGCGGTGCTGCGCGCGGACTGCGGCCCGATCGTCCTCGGCGCGGACTCCAACATCCAGGACAACTGCACCGTCCACGTCGACCCCGGATTCCCCGTCACCGTCGGGGAGCGCGTCTCGGTCGGCCACAACGCCGTACTGCACGGCTGCACCGTCGAGGACGACGTCCTCGTCGGCATGGGGGCCACCGTCCTCAACGGTGCGGTCATCGGCGCGGGTTCCCTGGTCGCCGCCCAGGCGCTGGTCCCGCAGGGCATGCGGGTGCCGCCCGGCTCGCTCGTCGCCGGGGTGCCGGCGAAGGTGCGCCGCGAGCTGACGGAGGAGGAGCGCGAAGGCATCAAGGTCAACGCCCTCATGTACCGCGACCTGGCCAGACAGCACGGTGCCGCGGTGGCACAGGCCCAGTCCTGAGCCTGACGCACCGTCTGCCGGGGCCGCATGCATACTTCTGCCGGCCGCGCGAGCCGAACTGCTGCGACCGGCCGCGCTGCGGGTCCGAAGGGACGTAACCCGGTCAGCCCCGTGGTAGGGCGGATGTCTCACGGTATGACTAAGTGCGTCCTATTCCTCCTACTTGGGAGACCAACATGCGCACCATAGTCGGACGAGCGGTGGCGGCTTCGGCCCTGGCTGTCATCGCCATTGCACCTCTCGCAGGCAGCGCCTCGGCGAGTACGGTCGATCAGACGGCCAAGTCGACAGCGGCGGCCGACCGTTGCTGGAGGCACCACGGGCACGTGTACTGCGACGACGGGCCGTGGCACCACCACCACGGTCTTCTCGACCTGGATGTCGACCTGGATCTGCTCTGATCCGAGCACCACAGGTAGAACCGTAAGCAAGTGAGGGCCGTCCGGCGCATCGTCCCAGTGCGCCGTACGGCCCTCTTTGCGTACCGCCACGGCGGACGAGGGGCGGGGCGGGGGAGTGGGGCGAAGGGCCGAGGTGAGGGGCTGGGGCGAGGGGGTGGGGCGAGGGGGTGGAGTGAGGGGGGTGGGGTGAAAATCACAGGCAGTGACCCTGAATGGCCGGGCTCCCGCCCACTACCGTGTGCGGGTGCCGAAGAACAGAAACACGTTCTCCTTCTCCGCCGTCTCGGCCTCCGCGTCGGAGGCCCTCTCCGCCGCCGCGGGCTGGCGGCGCCGTGCCACGACCCGGGCCGTGCACCACGGCTGGCGGCTGATCCAGCAGGCCGGCGCGGTCAGCGCGCAGCGCCCCGGGCGGCTGCGCTTCGGCTCCCTCGGACACGGCAGCAAGCTCGCCTTCCCGCAGGGCACCGTCTTCGGCGAACCCTGGATCCACCTCGGCGACTACTGCATCATCGGCCAGTACGTCACCCTCACCGCCGGGATGATGCCGGACCTCGAACTCGGCCCCGACCCGATACTCACCCTCGGGAACGGCGTCGTCCTCGGCCGGGGCAGCCACGTCATCGCCGACACCACCGTCACCATCGGTGACGACTGCTACTTCGGTCCGCACGTCTACGTGACGTCCACGAACCACAGTTACGACGACCCGGAGCAGCCCGTCGGCAAGCAGTGGCCGCGGGTGGCACCGGTGGAGATCGGCCCCGGCTGCTGGATCGGCACCAACGCCGTGATCCTGCCGGGCGCGAAGCTGGGCCGGAACGTCGTCGTCGCCGCGGGATCCGTGGTACGCGGTGAGGTCCCCGACCACGCGGTGGTGGCGGGCGCGCCCGCGCGGATCGTACGCCGCTGGGACAAGGAGGACGGGTGGCAGCCGCCGATGCGCACCCCTGCACCGGTGCCGATTCCGGCGGACATCACACCGGAACAGCTCGTCGCACTGGCCGAGTTGGACCAGGAGGCCTCGTAGGCGGCGCCGCCTGGTTGCTCTGTGGCAGGTGATGCGTTCCAGTAAAGTGGACCGATCGTCCAAAATAGTGGACGGTCTGGCCACCTTCTGAGACTTCTGAGACGGACGGAACGTGTCGGACCTCGACCAGCTCACGCAGTCGCTCGCCCGCAACCTCAAGCGCTGGCGCGGTGAACGGGGCTTCACGCTCGACGCGCTGGCCACCAGGGCGGGCGTCAGCCGCGGCATGATCATCCAGATCGAGCAGGCCCGCACCAACCCCAGCGTGGGCATCACCGTGAAGCTCGCCGACGCCCTCGGCATCAGCATCACCACACTCCTCGACCACGAACAGGGCGTCCCCGTCCGCCTGGTGACGCCCGAGCGCGCCGTCCGGATGTGGTCCACCGAGGCGGGCAGCCACGCCACTCTCCTCGTCGGCACCGAGAGCCGCGGCCCGCTCGAACTCTGGTCCTGGCTGCTGATGCCCGGCGACGCCAGCACCTCCGACCCGCACCCCGCCGGCACCACCGAACTCCTGCGCGTCACCGCGGGCGAACTCACCCTGGTGGTGGGCGGCGCCCCGCACCCGGTCCCGGCCGGCACCTCAGCCACCTTCGAGGCCGACGTCCCGCACGCGTACCGCAACGACGGCACGACAGCGGTGGAGATGACGATGGCAGTGTCGATCCCACCCGCGAGGTGACCCGGACCCACCCGCGAGGTGACCCGGACCCACCCGCGAGGTGACCCGATCCCACCCGCGAGGTGACCCGGGCCGCCCGGATCTCTACGATGGCTGTCGTTGATGAAGGACGGCTGGACGGGGGACCCGTGGACGAGAACACCTTCCCGGTGCGGATGCAGACGGGCCAGGAGATGCAGCCGGGCGGCCAAGGCGCCCCGCCCTGGGGGCCGATGGACGACCATCTGCTCTACACCTGCGGCGTCGTCCACGACCTGACCCAGGGCCGCCTTGCACACCGGCCGCCGCTGCCGACCACCTCCCGCCTCGCCCAGGGCGAACTCTCGCTGGCCGCGGGCCCCGCCGCCCGCTCCACCTGGCGGGCGCTCGGCGACGGCTCGTACACCCAGACCAGCACCATGGCCATGGGATCGACCGGCTTCGTCGTCGGCGCCCTGGCCGTCAACGCCATGGGGAACGCCTCCCGCAGAAACCAGGCGCAGGCCGCCGCCCAGCCCCGCTGGGTGATGGAGGGGCACGGCGAGGTCACCGTCACCGACCGGCGCGCGATCTTCTCGCACCCGCAGACCTGGCTCGACCTCGGCTGGAACGGGCTGGCCACCATGGACCTGGCGGCCCCCGACACCTTCGAGTGCGCCTTCCACGACATCAACGGCAAGGGCTACACCACGGTGCGCCTGCACAGCCTCTGGGCGTCGCTGATCTTCGTACTCGCGGCGCACGCCGCCTTCCCCGCCCACCCGCGACTCCTCTCGCACGGCTGGCTGCCGCCCGGTTTCGAGGCCCGCTGCGCGGCGTACGGGCGGAGCTGTCCGTCCGTACGGTGAATTCCTCCGTACGGTGAGGGGCCGGGCCGCACGGCGCGCAGGCGCGGTACGGCGTCAGCCAAGCCGGGGGATCTCGATGGCCGGGCACCGGTCCATGACCATGTCCAGGCCCGCCGCCCGGGTCCGCTCGTACGCCGCCTCGTCCACCACTCCCAGCTGGAACCAGACCGCCTTCGCCCCTGCGGCCACCGCTTCGTCGGCGACCGGACCCGCGAGGTCGCTGTTCACGAAGACGTCGACCACGTCGACGGGGAACGGAACGGCGTCGAGCGAGGGGTAGCCCTGCTCCCCGTGCACCGTCTCCGCCTTCGGGTGTACGGGGACGACGCGCTTGCCGAACTGCTGCAGCACGCGGGCGACTCCGTAAGCGGCACGGTCCTGGTTCGAGGAGAGGCCGACGACGGCCCAGGTGTCGCCGGACTCCTTGAGGATTTTGCGGATCGTTTCCCGGTCGCCGTACATGTCTTCCGTGCCTCCTGGTGCGGTGCGGGGCCGCCTGTGGTCGTGTCGTGGTCGTGTCGTGGCCGGTCTGGTGGCCGTCTGGTGGTCCGAACCACCGTGAGGGCCGGGCCATTCCCGGGCGGAGCAGGCGCGAAAGTTTCCCGGACGAGGTCGCAACCTCCGGGGCCGCCGCACGTCTGGTGGGTTGAAGGCGCCCTTCACCTGATGTTCCAGATGTTCCAGACCGTGTATTTGTCGCTTCCTCGGGAGAGTCCCATGTCCTTGCACACCAAGCGCAACCACCGTACCCGCGCCCGGGTCCTGGGCGCCGTCGCCGGTGCCGCGCTGCTCATCGGCGGTGCCTTCGCCACGCAGGCCTTCGCCGACTCCGGCGTGACGCCGGCACCTGCCGCGCCGAAGGTCACCACGAGCAGCGCACCTGTAGCCGCCCCCGCACCCGCCCCCGCCCCCGCGGCTCCGAAGGCCGACAGCGCCCCGAAGGCCGTCGAGGCCGGCAAGTCGGCGGACGCGGGCAAGCCGGCGAGTGCGGGCGAGGCCGTCCCCGCCCCCGCTCCGGCAGGGAACGCGCCCAAGGTGATCAAGCCGGGCAGCGGAGTTCAGAAGTAGCAGCGGCGGCAGCACCACGGGGGCGGGCCGGCCCGCGCACGGACCGGCCCGCCCCTCCCGCAACGGATCGAGGCCCATGCAGTACGTCATCACCGCAGCGCCGCCCTGGTGGTCCCGGCTGCTCGCCCGTACGTCCCGTACCGCGGACGTCTCCGTACGCGGGCGCCGTCCGCAGGCACCCGTCGCGCCGTACGACGACGAACCGCCGCCCTCCCTGACCGAGCTGTACCGGGCCCGGCGGCTCGACATGGTGCGCCTCGCGCTCTTCCTGGTCGACGACCTGCACACCGCCGAGGACGTCGTCCAGGACGCGTTCGCCGCCGTCTGCCGCAAGTACGGCACCTCGCTGGACGGGCTCCAGAACCCCGGGGCGTACCTGCACACCGCCGTCGTCAACGCGGCCCGCTCCGTCCTGCGCAGAAGGCGCACCGCACGCGCCTACACCCCGCCCCACCAGGGGCACGGGCCGCCCGTCGACGAGGAACTGCTGCTTGCCGAGGAACACCGCCAAGTCCTCGACGCGCTCGCCCGGTTGACGCACAGGCAGCGCGAGGTGCTGGTGCTGCGTTACTGGTCGGAGCTGACCGAGGCGCAGATCGCGCAGACGCTGGGCATGTCGCGCGGCACGGTGAAGTCCACCGCGAGCCGCGCGCTGGACGCCCTGGAGAAGAAGCTGGAGCCACGCCGATGACGCCCGGAAACGCCGAGGACCGCCGGACGGGGGCCGGTGATCACGGGACGGCGGCGGCAGCCCGCCGGAGGGCCACCGAGGACCGGCTGCGCGCCGCGCTGGCCGCCCGCGCCGATCTCCTCACTCACCGCGACCTGCGCCGCGACGCACCCCCGCAGGGGCACGGCCGGGGCGTGCGCCGGCTGCGCGGGGCCGCCCTCGGGGTGCTCGGTCTGGCGGCCGCCGTGGTGGCCGTGTGCCTGCTGGTGCTCCTGCCCGGCGGCCCGCAGACCCCGGCCCCGGTAGTGCCCGCGGGCACTCCGGGCATCAGCGAACCGCCGCCGCCCACCCCCACCCCGACGGGCACGGGCACGGGCACGGTCGGCCCGTCCCCCGTGGACCCGCGGGTGACCGGCAGGCCGTAGAGCCCCACGGTCCACGCTGGAGGACCGTTTCGGCAGGTCCCGTACGGTCCGCATAGGGTGGGCGGAATGCAGGAGCAGTACCGGACCGTCGCCCACGCGGGCGTGCACGAGGCGGAGATCAACCGATCCCGATTCCTCTGCGCCCTCGCACCCGCCGCGACCGAGCAGGAGGCGCAGGACTTCGTCGCGCGCGTCCGCAAGGAGCACCCCACCGCCTCGCACAACTGCTACGCGTACGTCGTGGGGGCCGACGCCGGGATCCAGAAGGCGAGCGACGACGGCGAACCAGGCGGCACCGCCGGAGCCCCGATGCTGCAGATGCTGATGCGCCGCGAGGTGCGCTACGCCGTCGCCGTCGTCACCCGCTACTACGGCGGAGTGAAGCTCGGCGCGGGCGGCCTGATCAGGGCGTACGGGGGCGTGGTCGGCGAAGCCCTGGACGAGCTGGGCACGATCACTCGGCAGCGCTTCAAGCTCGCCACCGTCACCGTGGACCACCAGCGGGCGGGGAAGCTGGAGAACGACCTGCGGGCGACGGGGCGCTCCGTGCGCGAGGTGCGGTACGCGGAAGCGGTCACCATCGAGATCGGCCTGCCGGACGCCGACGTGGAGTCCTTCCGCGGCTGGCTCGCGGATGCGACGGCGGGGACCGCCGGGTTCGAGCTGGGCGGCGAGGCGTACGGCGACGTCTGACAGCCGCCCCGGACGCTCCGGACCAGGGGCGTACGAGGCCGCTGGGAGGGCGGATTCCACCGTTGCGGCCTTGATTGTCAGACCCTCCCTTTACTCTCGTGAACCATGAGGCTTCTGCATACGTCCGACTGGCACCTCGGTCGGTCCTTCCACCGGGTGGGGCTGCTCGACGCCCAGGCCGCGTACCTCGACCACCTGGTCGCGACGGTCCGCGCGCACCAGGTGGACGTGGTGCTGGTCGCCGGGGACGTGTACGACCGCGCGGTGCCGCCGCTCGCCGCCGTGGAGCTCTTCGACCAGGCCCTGCACCGGCTCGCCGCCGAGCACGTGCCGACGGTGATGATCTCCGGCAATCACGACTCGGCCCGCCGGCTGGGCGTCGGGGCGGGCCTCATCGAGCGGGCGGGCATCCACCTGCGGACCGACCCGGCGGGCTGCGCCACCCCCGTCCTGCTCTCCGACGCGCACGGCGAGGTGGCCTTCTACGGGCTGCCCTACCTGGAGCCCGCGCTCGTACGGGACCAGCTCGGCGCGGCCAAGGCACGGCACGAGCACGTGCTGTCCGCCGCCATGGACCAGGTCCGCGCCGACCTCGCCACCCGGCCCGAAGGCACCCGCTCCGTCGTCCTCGCCCACGCCTTCGTCGCGGGCGGCGAACCCTCCGACAGCGAGCGCGACATCACCGTCGGGGGAGTGGCGGCCGTCCCTGCCGGGGTCTTCGACGGCGTCGACTACGTCGCCCTCGGCCATCTGCACGGCGCGCAGCGGGTCACCGAGCGGGTCCGCTACTCCGGCTCGCCCCTCGCCTACTCCTTCTCCGAGGCCGACCACCGCAAGACGATGTGGCTGGTCGACCTCGGCCCCGGCGGGGAGATCGCCGCCGCCGAGCGGCTCGACTGCCCGGTGCCCCGGCCGCTCGCCCGCATCCGCGGACAGCTGGAGGACCTCCTCGACGACCCCTCCCTCGACCGGCACGAGGGCTCCTGGGTCGAGGCGACGCTCACCGACCCGGTGCGGCCCGACGATCCGATGGCCCGGCTCTGCGCGCGCTTCCCGCACACCGTCAGCCTGGTCTTCGCCCCCGACCGGGGCCCCGAGAGCGAGCACGTCTCGTACGCCCAGCGCCTCAAGGGACGCGGCGACCAGCAGATCGCGGAGGACTTCGTGGCGCACGTCAGAGGCGGCAGTGGGCCCGACGGGCGGGAACGGGCGGTGCTCCAGGGTGCGTTCGACGACGTCCGCATCGACGAGACGGTGCGCGAGGTGGCCCGATGAGACTGCACTCCCTGCGCATCACCGCCTTCGGCCCTTTCGGCGCCACCCAGAAGGTCGACTTCGACGCACTGTCCTCGGCCGGACTGTTCCTGCTGCACGGGCCGACCGGCGCGGGCAAGACCTCTGTCCTGGACGCCGTCTGCTTCGCCCTGTACGGATCGGTGCCCGGCGCCCGCGAGGGGCGCGGACTCACCCTGCGCAGCGACCACGCCGCACCGGACCTGCCCACCGAGGTCATCCTCGAGCTGACCGTCGGCGGACGCCGGTTGGCGGTCACCAGACGGCCCGCGCAGCAGCGTCCCAAGAAGGGCCGCCGCACCGGATTCGTCACGGACAAGGCACAGAGCTGGCTGAGCGAGTACGACGCGCAGTCGGGGAAGTGGCAGTCGCTGAGCCGCTCCCACCAGGAGATCGGCGAGGAGATCAGCCAGCTCGTCGGGATGAACCGCGAGCAGTTCTGTCAGGTCGTGCTGCTCCCGCAGGGCGACTTCGCCCGCTTCCTGCGCGCCGACGCCGAAGCCCGCGGCAAGCTCCTGGGCAAGCTCTTCGACACCCGCCGCTTCGCCGCCGTCGAAGAGCGCCTCGCCGAACTGCGGCGCACCGCCGAGCAGCAGGTCAAGGCGGGCGACGACCGGCTCCTCGCGCTCGCCGAGCGGATGGCCGAGGCAGCGGGCCCGGCCGCCGCCGACCACCCGCGCCCCGAGGAGCGCCCCGGCGACCCGGGGCTTGCCGCAGCCGTCCTGGCCTGGGCCGCCGTGGCCCGCAGCGGCGCCCGCGAACGGCGTGACATCGCCGCCCTCACCGTCGCCGCCACCGAGAGTAGACAGGCCGCCGCCCGCCACGCCCTGGAGGAGCAGCGCGAACTGCTCCGGCTCCAGGAGCGGTTCGCCGACACCCAAAGGCGCGCCGACGCCCTCGACGCCCGCCGCGAGGAGTACGAGCGGCTCTGCGCCCGGCAGGACCTGGCCAGGGCCGCCGACCGGGTGGCACCCGCCCTGGCCCTGCGCGGCGCCGCCGACCGCGAACACCGGGCGGCGACCCGCACCTACGAGGAGGCCCGCTCCCGGCTTCCGGCCTCCCTCGCGGACGCGGGCGCCGACCAACTCGCCGAGCGGGAAGGGCGGATACGCCAGGAACTGGGCGGTCTCGACGCCGCCCGCCGGGCCGAGCGCCGCAGCGCCGACATCACCGCCGAACGGGCCGCCCTCGACCGCGAGGCCCGCGCCGACGACGAACTCCGCCAGGAAGCCGACGAGTGGCTCGCCGAATGGGACACCGTACGGCGCCGGCACCAGGAGCGCATCGAGGCCGCCCAGGAGGCCGTCACCCGCGCCGGACAGCTGGAGGCGCAGCTGGAGCCGGCCCGCACCCGGCTCGACGCCGCACGCCGCCGCGACGAACTCGACCGGCGGGCCGCGGCGGCGAAGGAGGAGGAGCAGACCGCCCGCGACAGGGCGAGCAGCGCCCGCGAGAGGTGGCTCGACCTGCGCGAGCGCCGACTGAGCGGAATCGCCGCGGAGCTGGCCGCAGGACTGCACGACGGCGAGGCCTGCAAGGTCTGCGGCGCCACCGAACACCCAGCCCCCGCACGGGCCGGAGCCGGACACGTCGACCGTGCCGCCGAGCAGCAGGCCGAGACGGCGTACGCCACGGCGGACGGGGCCAGGGCACAGGCCGAGAGCGCCCTGGCCCGGCTGCGCGAGACCCTTGCCGCCGCGCAGGCCGAGGCGGGCGGCGCGACCGTCGCCGAACTTGCCGCGCAGGCCCACGAGTTGCAGAGCGAGTACGCGGCGGCGCACACCGGGGCGGGTGACATGCACGCCGCCCGGGAGTCCCTCGACCGGGCCGAGCGGGAGCACACCCGCCGCGTCGAAACCCGCGAACAGGCCGAGCGCCGCGGCGCCGCCCGCACTTCGCACCGCGAAGCCCTCGACCGTGAACTCGCTTCACTGGAAGAGGAGTTGACCCGAGCGCGCGGCGGAGCGGGCAGCGTGCAGGAACAGTTCGGGCTGCTGCGGCACCGGGCCGAGCTGCTCGCCGGAGCGGCGGAGGCCGTACGGGCCCACGAGACGACGGCGGAACGACTCAAGGAAGCCGACGGCGCTCTCGTGGACGCCGCGTTCAAGGCCGGGTTCGCGACCCCGCAGGAAGCGGACGCGGCGCTGCTCGACGACGTACGACGGCGCGAGCTTCAGCACCGTATCGACACCTGGCAGGCTGAACGGGCGGCGGTCGCCGAGCGGCTGCGCGAGAGCGACGCCGCCGAAGCCGCACAGCGGCCGGCCGCCGACCCGCAGACGGCCCGTGCCGTACTGGACGCCGCCGAGCGCGCGCAGCGGGACGCGACCTCGTCGTACGACGCGGCCCACGAGCGGTGCGCGGCGCTGGCCCGCCTCGCCCGGCAGGCCGAGGCCGAAGCACGCCGACTCGGCCCGCTGCGCACGGAGTACGAACGGGTGGCCCGCCTCGCCGGGCTCACGGCGGGCACCTCCGCCGACAACGAACGCAAGATGCGCCTGGAGTCGTACGTCCTCGCCGCCCGGCTCGAACAGGTCGCCGCCGCCGCGACCGCCAGGCTCCACCGGATGTCCGACGGCCGCTACACCCTCGTCCACTCCGACGAGCGGACCACCGGGAGCGGCAGCCGCCGGGCCGGGCTCGGCCTGCACGTCGTCGACTCCTGGACCGGCCGCGAGCGAGACACCTCCACCCTGTCCGGCGGCGAGACCTTCTTCGCGTCGCTGGCGCTGGCACTGGGCCTCGCCGACGTGGTCACCGACGAAGCGGGCGGGGTGCGCCTCGACACCCTCTTCATCGACGAGGGCTTCGGCAGTCTCGACGAGGCGACCCTCGACGAGGTCATCGACGTACTGGACGCACTGCGCGAACGGAACCGCAACGTCGGCATCGTCAGCCATGTCTCCGACCTGCGGCAACGGATCGGCACCCGGCTGGAGGTGCTCAAGGGGCGGGACGGATCGGCGGTGCGTCACCATCTCTGAGTGAGTGACGGCGTCTGTCCGGTTCCTACCCCGCCTTTCCTTGATCGTCTTCGCCCTCTGTCCCCCCGCTTGTCCCCCCAGGGTCGTCTCCTTACCCGGCATTCACACCAGCATTCGCATCCGCATTCGCATCCGCATCCGCGCCGTCAGAGTCAGGCGAGTCCGAGGCCGAAAACGGCACCCTTGTGTGCCCTCACCTCGCCCTTGTCGCTCCAGCGGAGGACGAAACCAGCCGCGTCCGGCCGCTGACCGCCCCACGCCAGGCACGCCGGCACCACCTTCTGCCGCTCGTTGAGCTGCACACCAAGGCGACGTGCAGGCACAAGCTGGCCGGTGCAGTACGCCACGTGGACCATCGCTGGGCGCAGGCTGACGCCGAGCTTCACGACCATGACCTGGGTGTACTTGTGGAGCGAGCCGGGCTTAACCCCCAGGGCCTGCCAGCTCCAGCTCAGTACGGAGCTGCGCGTCTGCGACCAGTTCTTTCCCAGCTCCGCGGTGCTGGCACGGGTGATCTGCTGGGCCTGCCAGGCGGCGGAGAGGACTTCCGCGAGGTGAGCGGTGTCGTATCCGGCGAGGTCAATGGTGCGGTTGTCGACGATGACGATCTTGGCCGCCGCATCGTCGTCGACGTCGAGCCGGGTGACGGCTATCTGCTCCTAGCCCAGATGCCGGGCCGCCTTCAGCGTGTGGTTGCCCGTCAGGACCTCGTTCGCCCGGACGGTCAGGGTGCCCCGGTTGACAACGATCGGCCGGTACTGGCCGTTCGCGGACAGGCTTGCGCAGATCGCGCCGAGGTCACCGGTATGCGGGTTGCGGTGGTAGTGCAGAAAGTCGGCGATGGGGCACCGCGAGGGTGGCCAACGACGACGGGATACGAGCTTGAGCCACGACGGGGCTCCAGCCCCGCACCCACCCCTGAGCCTAGGTGAGCAGGAGAAGCCTCGCGGGTAGCCCGCCAGACAAGCCATTTACTTACTCTCCGTCAGCTCAACACGCATGCGAGCGCGCACCTTCGCAATGGTGTGCCAAACGCCACCGTTTCAAGTAAACGAGGCGCACTTGAGGTCGAGAATGTCTTGTTCCCGCACTCGAATGGGTCTCCTTGTCAGCAACTCTCCAAATTCACTCTATGGCCTTGCGGTATCCAGGGAGGTGGTGCAGGTGGTCCGTCCGTATGCCCCTGAGGCGGTGGCCCGTTGTTTGTGCTGGTCGCGGATGGCGAGGGTGCAGGTGGCTTCGCCGCCCTGCTGCGGGAGTTGGACCTTGACAGACGGGTCCTTGCCGAGTGGTACCTGCACCGTCTTCTTCCAGGGGAGGGAGATTGCCTTCTCGGTGGTGGCGGTGCCCTGTTCGCTGGTGGCGAGGTAGGTGATGTCGGCGGTGCCGGTGCCGGTGACGGCGTAGGTGACTGCGGCGGTGGGGACCGGGGCCTTGGTAGGGGTGTTCTCGCTGGTCAGGGCGTATATGCCGTACGCCGCCGCACCGGCCACCAGGAGGGCTGTGCCGGCTGCGAGGAGGCGGCGCGGACGACGAGAAGGCGCGGGCGTGCCGAGGTCGGCGGGTGCGGTGAAATCTGAGGAACTGTCGGGTGGCTGGGGCTCGGTGCTGGGCGCGGGCATGGGCAGGCTTCCTGTAGTCGGAGCAACGCCGGGAAGTTCTACAACAGCTGCGCCAGCTGCGCCACCCCTGGCCTAAAAGGCACGTATCGGGCTGTCGGAATTCCACAGAATACTGGGATGTAGTCGCAAGTGACCGACATCCGCATGTGCTTGACGTCGTGTCATGCCCACGCATGGAACTTTCACTTCTTCATCACTGACCGGGAAATTCCCGCGGCAGTGCTTAGCCCTGCTCGCTTTCGGCCTGCACGGTGGAATTCGGCCAGGGGAAAGGCAGTTGAACTAGTGAGGATTCGGCACCGAAGATTTATCGCCGCCCTCGTCGTGTCGGCCGTCATGGGGACTGCGTTGCCGCAGATCGCCTATGCGGCTCCCGCTCCCGGGGGTGGTGATGACGGAGACGGCAAGAGCTTCGCGGACACCGTCTCGGGATGGTTCGGGGGCGACGACGAGGATGCGAAGGACCAGAAACCGCCTGCGGGCGGGAAGTTGGAGATCCCCTCCCGGGAGCGTCTGGCGAAGGGGCGGAACGCCCCGCAGGCCAAGCGGGTGAAGGAGCTGACGGGCGAGCGCACGTCGAGTGCGCGGTTCTGGCAGTTGTCGGACGGGCGGGTGGAGGCGGAGCTGTCCGCGTTCCCCACCTCCTACCGCCAGGGGACGGCCTGGAAGCCGATCGACACGGCGATACGAGCGTCCGGCCAGCAGCTCACCAACACCACGAACACCGCGGCAAGTTACTTCGGCAAGAAGGCCAATGAGCTGCTGCGGTACGAGGTCGGGGGCGGCGGGTCGGTCACCCTGGGCCTCGACGGTGCGGCGGGTGCGCTGGCGCCGGCGGTCAAGGGTGACACGGTCACCTACAAGGACCCGAAGTCCGGGGCCGATTTGGTCTACCAGGTCGGTGCGGGGCAGGTGAAGGAGAACATCGTCCTGGCGAAGCGGCCGGGCGGACCGCTCTCGTTCACGTTTAAGCTGAGCACGGACGGGCTGATACCCAAGGCCCGCAAGGACGGGTCGATCGCGTTCTTCTCGGAGACTTCCAAGCACCCGGTGCTGGTGATCCCGGCTCCGTACATGACGGATGCGAAGAAGTCGGCCTCGTCTGCCTACGGGCAGGTCAGCACCGACAAGGTCACCCAGAAGCTGGCCCGGGACGGCAAGGGCTGGAAGCTGACCGTCACCCCGGACGCCGCATGGCTGGCGGACCCGGCACGGCAGTACCCGGTGACGGTTGATCCGACACTGACGGTGGCCCCGCAGCCGGGGCAGTCGCAGGACACGATGGTCCTTTCCGACACCCCGGAGGAGAACTTCGGGGCGTCGTGGAAGATGTCCGTCGGCAAGACCGGTGCGGGCGTGGCGCGTTCGCTGCTGAAGTTCCCGCTGGACCAGATTCCGGCCAAGACGAAGATCGATTCAGCGCGCCTTGGCCTGTACTTCGACCAGGTGCACGGCAGCAACGCCTACGACGTGCCGCTGGCCGCGTACCGGGCGACGGGTGCGTGGGACGAGTCGACGGCGACCTGGACCAACACCAATGCCCTGGTGGGCGAGGTGTCGGGCACCTCGGTGCAGGCCGGCCCCGGTACGGCGGGCAGCACCGCTGCGCAGGGTGAGTGGCCGAAGGCGCAGGACGCCAAGGGCGGTGACTTCGCGTTCAACAAGAGCGCGGCCAAGGGGGAGACGTACACCTGGCAGCCGCAGGTCCCGGAGTCCGGGAAATACCGGGTCGAGGTCCGCACGCCGGGCACCGACCTGGAGAACGCGGCCACCGAGGCCCCGTACACGGTGACCGGCAGCAAGGGCACCACGAAGACCACGCTCGATCAGAGCGACGGCAAGGCCGGGAACTGGTCGCCCCTGGGTGATCCGGTGGACTTCGCGCGCGGCACCGCCGGCAAGGTGACCCTGTCCGGCAGCGGTGACGAGGACGAGCGCACGCTCGCCGGCTCCGTCCGCCTGGTTGCCGATGCCCAGGTCGTGAAGGCCAAGGGTCAGCACAGCACGTGGCACCGCTTCCCGGTGAAGGACACCGTGCAGAAGTGGGTGGACGGCACGGCCGCCAACCACGGCTTCGTCGTGAAGGCGGTCGACGAGACGGCCACCGGCCCGATCGGCGGCCCCCGGTATGAGTCCGCCGATGGAAACTACGACGGCGAGACCGCCAACTACCCCCGCCTGACCGTGACCTACGGTGCGATCGGTACGGAGCTGCGCGAGCCGACCGTGGTGCACGGCAACGGCCCCAAGCTGTCCTGGGCCGCGTACACCAACACCTCCGGTGACGTGGCGAACGACCTGGTCGAGTACCAGATCCACCGCTCCGCCACGCCCAACTTCACGGTCGGCCCCAACACCCTGGTCGCCCCGGTGGGCAAGGGCGAGACGTCGTACCAGGACGTCTCGGCCGCCCCGACCCCGGCGGCCAGTGCCAGTGAGATCGGGCGCACGCACTACTACCAGATCGCGGTCAAGACCAAGGGCGGCCAGCTCCTGGGCTCCCCGATCCGCGACGTCGGCGTACCAAAGGCCGGGCGGACCCTGCGCATCCTGCCCGCCACGCACGACACCACCCTGTCGTCGCTGAAGCCGGACGCCAACCTGGACAAGCTTCCCGCCGACGGCGGCGACCAGGCGTGGCTGAGCGTGGGCAACAACTCCGCCACCGACGGCACGACTCGCAGCGCCTTCACGTTCCCGACCGACCCCGTCGTCGACCCCATCCCCGACACCGCGACCGTGTTGCAGTCGCAGGTGCAGCTGTGGGGCGCGGAGACCACCACCGGCACCAAGGGCGCAACGTACGAACTCGCGCCCCTGTCACGGGACTTCGCCGAGACGGGCGCCACGTGGAACAAGGCGAACGCCACCACCGCCTGGACCAAGCCCGGCGGCGACTTCGGCGCGGCCGTCTCCGACTCGGTCGGCGGTATCACCAGCGAGGTCGGCCGCCACACCTGGGACGCCACCTCGCTGACCCAGAAGTGGGTGGAGAAGCCGGCCGAGAACAAGGGCACGGTCATCAAGCTGGCCAACGAGGCGACGACCGCCCCGCAGGAACGCACCATGTTCCTCTCCGGCGAAGCAACCGAGGAGCGCCTGCGTCCCCAACTCCGCGTGATCTACGTGGACTCCACGCCGTGGAACACGTACTACGCGCCGCACACCCCGACCCGTATGACCGAGGACAACACGTACCCGGTCGACGTCACCCTCACCAACACCAGCGACAGCGCCTGGCCCGCCGGTGAGCGCAAGCTCTCCTACCGCTGGGCCCTGCCGGACGGCACCGAGCTGACCGACACCCCCACCCTCAACCTGCGCACCGATGTCCCCGCCCTCCTCCCCGGCGAGGAAGCGATCGTCAAGGCGACGGTCAAGTCCCCTCCGGTGGAAGGCAACCGGCGCGAGGGCCACACCCTCATCTGGGACGTCTTCAACGCCAAGGCCTCCACCTGGCTCTCCAAGACCGACGCGATCGGCGGCCTGGAGCAGCCCGTCGCGGTCGAGGACCCGACCGCCGACCGGCTGGGGATGGAGAAGTACCACTCCTACACCGGCAAGAACACCGGCGCCGGCTCGACGTTCATGTCCAACCTCGGTTCCGGCAACGGAGTGTGGTCCTACAACGCGTTCAACAACCCCGGCCGCGGCCTGAACACGTTCCTGCGCCTGTCGTACAACGCGCAGGACACCTCCGACACCCAGCTCGGCCACGGCTGGTCCGCCCAGGCCGCAGGCCCCATGCGGCTGGGCACGATGCTGGACTTCCACCCGGACAGCGCACCGGGCGAGGTCTACATCACCGACGGTGACGGCACCCAGCACCTCTTCAAGAAGCAGGGCGACGGCACCTGGCGCTCGTCTGCGGGCTACCACTACCTCCTCACCCCGAAGCAGGGTGTGACCTGCACCGACGGCATGGACGAGGTGACCGACGCCTGGACGATGACCCGCCCGGACGGCACCCGCTTCACCATCGACTGCGACGGCTACCTGCGCACGGTCATCGACAAGAACGGCAACACCCAGACCTACCTCTACGAGGTCCGCGACTCCGGCAACCGCTGGATCAAGTTCCTCAAGGAGATCAAGGACCCGGCCGCGCGTAGCTCGCTGAAGCTGGACTACTGGCTGCCGGGCGACAAGACGTACGAATACATCGACGCGGACGGTGACAAGGTCCCGGGCTCTGTGCTGTGGGACCCGAAGATCTACGACCACGTGAAGTCGATCACCGACATCTCGGGCCGCAAGGTCACCTTCCACTACACCCGCCAGGGCACCCTCGGCCGCCTCACCGACGGCGCGGGATCCGCGCAAGAGAAGGTCTTCAAATTCGGCTACGACACGGCGCAGGGCGCCAAGAACGTCAAGCTGACCAAGGTCACCGACCCCCGCGGCAACGCCACCTCCCTCGCCTACGACCGTGACCCCGAGTACCGGTGGTCGACCAAGACGCTCACCGACCGCCTCGGTGGCCCGACCACCTTCGCGTACACCCCGACCGGCAGTGGCCGCACCACCAAGGTCACCGACGCCGAGAACCACTCCTCGTCGTACGTCACCGACGGTCTGGACCGGGCCACCACGGTCACCAACGCCAAGTCGCAGACGACGAAGATGAGTTGGGACGACGATCACAACGTCACCCTCATTGAGGAGAACAACGGCGCCAAGACCGCCTACTGCTACGACCGCAAGACGGGCTTCCCGATCTGGCAGCGGTCGGCGGAGGACAACAAGGCGGGCATCCCCGCGGCCGAGGAGTGCGCGGGTCCGGGCAAGTTCCCGGCCCACTCGGTGCGCTACGAGTACCAGACCCGGGCGGACGGCTACGCGGCCGACCTGTGGAAGAAGACTTCCGCGGAGAACCGCGCCTGGCAGTTCGGCTACGACGCCTTCGGCAACCTGAAGACGGTCACCGACCCCAAGGGCGTCGCGACGGCCACGGCCGGTGACTACTCCACGAAGTACGACTACGACGGCTTCGGCCAGCTCATCACGGCGACGGACGCCAACGGGCATGCGACGGTCAACTCGGAGTTCTCTCCGGTCGGTTACCCGGCCAAGACCAAGGACGCCAAGGGCTTCATCACCTCGACCGAGTACGACGAACGCGGGCAGGTCCGCTCTGTCACCGACGCGCTCCAGAAGAAGACCACGCAGACGTACGACACCTACGGGCGTCCGCTGGTCTCGACGATCCCGAAGGACGCGGCCACCAGGCTCACGACGAAGGCGCCGGAGTACGACGCCAACGACAACGTGACCAAGTCCACGGCGATCAACGACGCGGTCTCGACCGCTGAGTACGACAAGGCCGACCAGATCGTGGCGGCCACCGCACCCCAGGACACCGCCACCTCCGGCGAGCGTAAGTCGACGTACACCTACGACAAGGTCGGCAACCTGAAGTCGACGACCGAGCCCAAGGGCACGGCAACGGCCGCAGACGCCAAGGACTACGTCACCACCAACACCTACGACGAGATCTACCAGCTCACCGACGTCACCAACGCAGCGGGTGACAAGGTCAGTTACGTCTACGACGGCGTCGGCAACCCCGTCAAGGTCATCGACCCGAAGAAGAACAAAACCCCTGCCGACGACTTCACCTCTAAAACCGACTACGACTTCAACCACCGGGTCGTCGCGACCACGGACGCGGCGGGCAAGACCAGCCGCCAGGAGTACGACAAGGACTCGCTGCCGGTCGCCGCGATCGACGCCGAGAACAACAAGGTCATCCGTGACTTCGACGAGCGCGGAAAGCTCGCGGTCGTGAAGTCCCCGCACACGGCAGACGTGACGCGGGAGACGAAGTTCGGCTACGACCAGGTCGGCAACACGATCAAGGTCATCTCGCCGCGCGGCGTCAACACCCCGGGCACGGACGCCGACTTCGTTTCCGAGACCACGTACGACGAACTCAACCGCCCCAAGCGGCAGATCCAGCCGTACGACCCGGCGGACGCCCGCTACAACAAGCAGGTCTGGACCGAGACCACCTACGACGCGGTCGGCCGCGTCGCGAAGGTCTCCATGCCGCCGAGCTCAGGCGAGACCACCCGTAACGACACCACCTACGACTACTACGACACCGGCTGGGTGAAGTCCGCGAAGGACCCGTGGGACATCCTCACGGAGTACGCCTACGACAACCTCGGCCAGCAGACGAAGCGCACCCTCACCTCGGCGGGCGGCTCGTCCAAGCGCACGATGACGTGGGACCACTTCCCCGACGGCAAGCTCAAGACCCTCCAGGACGGCGGCATCCCCGTCGGCCAGTCGGTCGTGCTCGTCAACAACACCGACAAGCAGAACGTGGCGGCCACCGGCGCTCCGGAGTGGAAGAGCACCCTTAACCGCGACCACGTCCACGCACCCGGCACGGGCACGGACGCCTTCCAGTGGACGCTGAACATCCCCAAGGACGGAAAGTACGCGGCGTACGTCAAGTACCCGAAGGTCGCCGGGGCCTCCCCGACCGCGACGTACTCCCTCTCCCACGCCAAGGGCTCCACGAACGTCAAAGTCGACCAGCGCACCAACACCGATGGCTGGGTCAAGATCGGCGACTACGACTTCAAGGAAGGCACCGAAGCTCTCAAGCTCGCCGAATCCGGTGCGGGCACGGTCGCCGCGGACAGCGTGAAGCTGGTCCGCGACAACTCCGCCGAGGCGGACGTAGAGCAGAAGAAGTTCGACTACGCCTACGACGTCAACGGCAACCTGACCTCGGTCGACGACACCTCCTCAGGCCGCCGCATCGACGCCTACACCGTCACCTACACCGGCCTCAACCAGGTCGAGACGGTCACCGAAGCCCTGGCCGGCCAGGAGAAGAAGAAGACCGCCTACACCTACGACGAAAATGGCCAGCCCAAGACCCAGACCCACCCCGACCAGTTCTCCTCCTACACCTACGACCTGCGCGAGCTGGTCAAGACGGTGACGGTCGGCAAGTCGGCGACGGACCCGGCGGCGAAGGTCTCCACCTACGACTACACCGACCGAGGCCAGAAGAAGCAGGAGATCAAGGGCAACAAGAACGTCGTCGGCTACGACTACTACCTCGACGGTGCCCTGCGCACCCAGACGGAGAAGAAGCCCGACAACACCCTCATCTCCAGCCACACCTACGCCTACGACGCCAACGGCAACAAGGCACAGGACGTCGCCCAGAAGCGCAACGCCGACGATGCGACGAAGCTCCTGTCCTCCACCACCCAGTACACCTACGACCCGGCCGACCGCCTCGCCAAGGCGGACAAGACAGGCAACGGCGCAGGCGTCGAGACGTACGTTCACGACGACAACGCCAACGTCATCTCCCAGACGGTCAAGGGCAAGACGACCACCTTCGGCTACGACCGCAACCGCCTGCTGAAGACCACCGTCGGCACGGCGGTCGCAGACCACATCTACGACCCCTTCGGCCGCCAGGACTCCGTCAAGGCCGGCACACAGGTCGTCGAGAAGAACACCTACGACGGATTCGACCACGTCGTCAAGCACGACAAGGCCGACGCCACCGGTGCCCTGAAGTCCACGACATACGCCTTCGACCCGCTCGACCGCACCACCTCCAAGACCGAGGGCGGGAAGAAGACCGAGTACAACTACCTGGGCATGTCGAGCGAGGTCCTCACCGAGGAAGTCGCCAGCAAACTCACGGCTTCCTACCAGTACAGCCCCTGGGGCGAACGCCTCTCCCAGATCAAGCACGCCGCTGACGGCAAGACGGACGAGTCGTACTACGGCTACAACAGCCACACCGACGTCGAAACCCTGACCGGCGTGGACGGCAACGCGAAGGCCACGTACGGCTACACCGCCTACGGATCCGACGACACGTCCGATTTCACCGGCATTGACAAGCCCTCGGCGACGAACCCGACGAAGGACGCCTACAACCTCTACCGCTTCAACTCCAAGCGGTGGGACGCGGCTTCGGGTACGTACGACATGGGCTTCCGCGACTACAGCCCGGGACTGAACCGGTTCACCAGCCGGGACATGTACAACGGTGCCCTCGACGATATGGGACTCGGTAACGACCCCGTAACAGGAAACCGGTACGCGTTCACAGGTGGTAACCCAATCAACTTGGTCGAACTTGACGGGCATAAGCCCATCGAGTGCGCCGATGCAGGGATGAGCTGCACAAAAACCAACACTGGCTGGAAGGCAGAAAGCAACCTCGCGAAGAAGGAATCGCCGAGCTGCCCGTTGGCTCTCGTGAAGTGTGGTGGTTCCCCGTCGCAAGCCTTCCTGGCACCACCAGTAGCACCTTCGCTTCGTGTGCTGCCGCCGTCGACCGCTCCACCAGGGGTTATGTCCAGGCCGACGGGAGGAAAAATTCCCGGATGGTTGGGCGTCATCGTCGGAGGACTTGGGCTCCTGGGAGGCAGTAGCCCACAACCGCAGTCTTGGGACCTTGACTACGATACGCAGAGCAAGGACTGCCTGTCCGATAGGTCGGCGACAACTACCATCTTCTACAACAATCCTGACGACAAAGGGCGAGCTACTGGAGCCTGGGGGTGCCTCCATTCCTCCTCAGCTAAGAAGCAAAATGATACGGCTGCCCAGACCCCGGTGGGCTACGTCCAAGGAAAGGGAATGAATAGGTCGCATCTGCTCGCCAGGAGGTTCGGCGGGACACATGAGCGGAAAAACATCGTGCCGACCAGCATTTCCGCAAACCAGGGTGCAATGGCGACATTCGAGCGTTCTGCGGCAACAGAGCTACAGAGGAGTGGTCGTATATTCTATACAGCCATTCCCCATTACGACATAACGTCCATACGGCCCATTGGGGTCTGGATGTACTGGAAGAGCAATAGCGGGGAAGGGGAAACTTGGGTTCCAAGCGAAGTCCACAACTAGAATAGTTTCGGACCGCACAGGGTACGAGGTAGAGTTCAGCTCTGCTGAAATTTAGGGTGTCGCGTCAACTTACCGCGCTAGGGTCGGCCGGAGCTGCAATCTCCTCCGGCCGGCCCGACCCTCTCGGGGATTCCCAAACTAGCGTGCTGCGCGAGAGTTTCAGAAATTATTATTTAGATCGTCAACCTGAAAGGAATTCTAGTGACCGCTGATTCAATGGAACTGTTCCGCCTGGAAGGGGAGGAAAATAGCGTCTCTCTACGAATTGACAGAGTGAAGAAGATCGCTCAAGTGGGTGCACCAGACTATTCACTGATTGGTGAGATCATCCTCATTACACCCTTCGTTCGAGGGAGTATTAGCATCGTGCTATTTACGGAACATGTAGAGGCCTGGCAGGCGGCACTTGATTCGCTCGACGCTGGTCAGCATGTCGAGTGGCACGACGACGGGCCATTCCCATGGGTGTACATCGAGAGGGACGTTCCAGAAGACCGCGCGCACATCACAATTAAAGACCTATCAATGTCGTTGACCACCGTAACAGTGACCGTTTCCATGGATGAATCCTGGTTCGACGGCGCATACGAAAAGCTGGATCGAGTTCTTCAAAGTTTTCCTCATAGTTCCGGAAGTGCGTAGTCTTTGATTGATTCTTGGTTTAGCAAGTCGCGAGCTCGTAACGCAATCTTGCTGAAGAGCCCCGGTAGGGCCGTGACCGGTGGGACGATTCGTCCGTTCGGAATGGTGGGTGGCCTGGTTTCGGCGAAAAGCCGCACTCCGGTCACCACCACCGAGCAGGCCAACAGCAGCATGCCCACGAACGAGTGACGTTCGGAGCTGCTCGCCGTCAGGTGATAACCACACCTGTCCCTACGTATGACTCTCCACTCACAAGCACGTCCAGCGCCCGCCACGGCTCGTTCCCCGGCACCCTGCCCTCACGCACGAGCCGGTCGACCGCCGCCCTCACCGCGGCCGCGGTCTCCACTGGGATGTCCCGTACACCGAACACCGTCTCCAACGGGGCCATGCCCTTCCGGATCGCCGCCCCTGTGGCCGCGTCGAACCAACCCTCGGCAAGCTCGGACAAGTGCCGCTCGAACACCGCCAGGATCACGCCGAGCGCCGTCGCACTGTTCCCGATCTTGTACGCGGCCCGGGACGTCTCCAGCGCATCGAGCACCGGCTCGTACTGCTTCAGCCCCGCCACCCACCGCTCGTCCGCTGTCGCCGCCGACCGCGCCGCGTCGAACGCGGCCTCGGCCCGCTCCAGCTCATCGGGCAGGAACATGAACTGCACGCTGGCGAAGTCGAGGTTCGCCTCGCCCAAGGAGGCGACGTCGACCTTCTTCAGCAGATCCAGGACTCTGTCGTCCAGGCCCGTGTACTGCCGCCACTCCACGTTCTCCAGCTCGTCGTACAGCTCCTTCAGGATCGCCGGATCGTCCTGACCTGCAATCGCGTTGTGCGACAGCTGGAGCGCGATCTGCCGCTGACGGGCCAGCGGCTCGTCTATCTGCATCCACCAGATCGTCGGCAGGCCGGCCTCGATCGCAGCGAGCACGCGGTGATTCCCCGACAGGACCACCAGCCGCCCCGACTCGCGGTCGTTCCACACCAGCGGCGTAGAAGTCAGGTGCCCGTCACGCTCCATGTTCGCCACAAGCTGCCGGAACTGCTCATGCGGCAGGAACCGCGCGTTCACGTCCAGCAGCGTCAGCATTCGCGGATCGCCCTCCACCATCTGCGGCGGGGCAAGCCGGTTGGTCTCCTCCATGGTCAGACTCCCGTCTTCGTCATCGGGGCACCCCACCGCTTCGCCCACATGGTCAGAGCCTCGGCCAGCGTGTGCTGGCCCATGGCCCCCTGGTACTGGAGCTGGAACTTCCAGCCCTCATCGTTCGACGGACTGCGGTTGAACTCGTGGAGTCGTTGCGGTGAGGGTGAGGCCGGTCCCGGTGAGGAATCCGTCGATGAGGTCGCTGCGGTACTGGATGACGTGCAGGCCGTGCCGGACGGTCTGGATGAGGTGCTCAGGTGTGGCAAGCGCGGTGTTGCTCAGCCAGCCGCGCCGCAACAGGGACCAGGCGCCCTCCACCGGATTCAGGTCCGGGGCGTATGAGGGCAACTGGTAGACGGTCAACCAGTCCCGGACGTCAATGAACTGCCGTATCCCGGCGGCCAGATGGACATTGAGATTGTCCCAGATGAGCACGATCGGGCCGCCCAGTTGCTGGTGAGCGGCCTGGAGCAAGCCGCGGTAGTCGCGCCAGCTGAAGCTTTTGCGCCCGTCGCGCCGGCCGTCGTCCCGTCTCGGCCGGTAGGTCAATCGGGACCGCTCACCCGGTTTGTAGCAGGTCAGGGCTGCAATCGAGACACGCCTCCGTGAGCGTCCCCGCACCCGGACGACAGGGGTGCATCCGCGCCTGGCCCAGGTGCGGGAGATCGGCGGCGTCATCGAGAACCCGGCCTCGTCCTCGAAGAGGATCCAGGCATCGAGCGCCGCCGTGGTGCTTCCGCCTGGGGTCAGGTCTCCTTCACCCAGCCGGTCACCGCATCGTCGTCCCGCTCGATGGCCCGTCTGGCCGGGACCTGGCAGGAGAACCCGTGCCGGATCAGCAGCTTGCGCACCCCCTGGACTGTGTAGCTCTTGTGGAAGCGCTGACCGATCACGGTTTTGACCCGAAGCAGGGTCCACCGCTGATCCGTCCACCCATGCGCCACAGGCCCCGGGCCAACTCCGCCTCCAGGGCAGCGAACTGGGCTTCACTAAACCGCGGCAACGAGGCGGAGCCGGGCGAACACAGCGCACGAGGACCTCCCTTGGATCAGATGCGGCGCCATCGCTGCACCGACCGGACGCTGACACGCAGATCCTTGGCGATCGCCGAACTCGCCTCATCCCGGGCGAACCGCTCGGCCGCCAACAGACGGACGCCCTCGCGGAACTCCCGACGCTCACCTGTCAGCCCACCACCCTGCGCGTACCTCATGACAACGGCATGCCGTGAGGATCAAGGACTGTCAGCACCTACGACAACACGAGTTCAACCGCAGTAACTCTCTTCTCTCGATCTTCTTTGGGTTCAGTGTTGTTCTTCGCTGGCTCGGGATTTTATGTTCAGATCACTGGGTGATTGAGGAGTTCGGTGTAGCTATTTCTCTTATTAGTGTGCTTTCTGGTCTCGCGTGGCAAATTTTTATGCGCCAGGCGATTATCCGAGCGCAGCACTCTGAGTGTGGTTGGTGTAGGTACATGCGCACCTGTCACGGTGTGGGACTTGCAGATTCTCCGGTGGGAATGGTGTAGCAGGGACCTGTGCGGTTCCCGCGCGGGTGCTGTGCGCCTTCGCCTCGAAGGTCCCCGCTGGCCGGAACGCGGCAAGTTTGCCGGTACGGATGCGGTGGGACTGGTTGGACGCCCGGTTGATGTTGTCGTGGGTATCCACGTGCGCCCAGGAGCCGGGGCATTCACGCAACGCCTGTGCGGTCTGGCTGCGGTGCGGGGCGGGCAGGGTGTCGAACCGTACGTGCATCAGGAGGCTCCGTTCGAGGTGCTGGCGGTCTCGGCGAGGTGGCGGATGCGGTCCGCTGTGCGCCATTGGTGGTTGGTGAGGTGTTCGCACAGGAAGTTCGCGAGGTCTGCGATTGCGGCCAGGGCCTCGTCGGTGCTGAGGTCCTGGCCGTGCCCGGTGTGCGAAAGCAGGTGGGGCATCGATGTCAACGGTTGTTGCAGTGGCAGGTGTTGGTGACGATTTTGAACCAGCTGTCGCAGCTGGAGCACCACATGGAGCCCGGGGGCGTGCTGTGGGTGGTGCTTTCGCTGCCGGTCATGGTGATCTCTCGGTTCAGAGGTTGTCGGGGAGCTGGGCGCGGGGTCCGCCGGGGGCGAGGGTGTTGACGATCAGGCCGAGGTCGCGGGGCCGCCACAGGGCGACCTCGAAGCCGCAGCCGGCGAGGTGCTTGAGCCAGTTGCGTTGCGCGGGCCGGATGAGTCCTGTGTTCGTTTTGAGTTCCACAAACAGGGTCCGGATCGCTGTGGGGTGCCCGTAGACCTCGTCGGGCCAACCGGCATCACTGCGTTGCGAGTTGTGGGTGTGGTGAGAAAGGGCGGCGTCGCCTGGGCCGCTGCCTTTCCTCAGCCGTGCCCACCCGAGGGGACGGCGGCCAGCGCGGCCATGCCTTCGACAAGCGGAAGCGTCCCTGCGGGGGGCGCCCCCGACTCCTGCGTCCTGGTAGGCGGCGGCCACGGCAGTGAACAGCCGCTCGGGGTGGGTGAGGGTCCCACCATGAGCTGCCTGCACCGTGGCGGGTAGCTTCGTGCAGGTCCATCCCGGCGGTGGCGAGCGCGGCGGACGCGTCGAAGGTACGGGCCAGCAGATCACGGATGGCCGTGACCCCGGACCGGTCGGTGATTTTCCCGTGTCCGGGGACGAAGACCGCGGCCCCCGTGTCCAGAAGGGTGTCGCATGCGGTGATGCAGGCGCGTAGGGACGGGGACCACACCACCATGTGGGCGCCGTTGAAGAGAGCGTCCCCGGCGAAGACCACGCCATCGTCGGGGACGTGCACGGCGACGTCGCCGTGGCTGTGGCCCAGCCCCAGGCCGGCGAAGCCGACCATCCCGAAGTGCTCAGCCGCGTAGGCGGCAACGGGCGTCGTCGGCGGTGACTGGCTCAGTGCGGTGAGCTGCACGGGGCTCATCTCGTGACACAGATTGGCACCGGACGAAACCGAGGTGATGAACTCGGCGTCCGGTATCAACTGGTTGCCCCAGGTGTGGTCACCGTTGCCCTGGGAGTTGACCACAGTGGTGATCTCAGCGCCGGGGGCCGCAGTGTCTATCGCGGCCATGTCTCCGACCTGCGGCAGCGGATTGGCACCCGGCTCGAAGTCGTCAAACAGCGCGACGGCTCTGCGGTCCACCACCACCTGTAGGCCCGCCGTCCGCAGGCGCAGGGGCGGCCGCTCAGTGGCCGATCGCGCGGCGTGGCAACGGCGACGAGTACACGACGCTGGTCGTCACCGACCCGAGCGCCCCGATCCGCCCCGCCACCTCCTCCAGGTGCTGCATCGACCGCGCGGCGACCTTCAGCACGAAGCAGTCGTCGCCCGTCACGTGGTGCGCCTCCAGGACCTCGGGCGTCGCGTCGAGCAGGTCGTGGAACGGCTTGTAGTTGCCGTGCGGATACCGCAGCCGTACGAACGCCAGAATGGGGATGCCGAGCCGCTCCGGCTCGACCACGGCGGAGTACCCGGAGATCACGCCCGCCTCCTCCAGCCTGCGGACCCGCTCGGTCACCGCGCTCGACGACATCGAGACGGTCCGCGCCAGCTCGGCGAACGAGGCCCGCCCCTCACGCTGCAGGGCTTCCAGAATGCGCCAGTCCGTGGCGTCCGGTGAATATCCGGTCATGGGGACAGACAACAGGGGAATCACCGGCAGATCAAGAGAAGCTCAGGGGGAATTCACTTCAGCCGGATGATCATCGAACGTAGATTTCAGGCCATGACCCACACCGCTTCGCAGCCCCAGGCTCCTGCCGCTCAGGCCCTCGCCACGCAGCCCCAGGCCCCCGCCGTCAACTCCGTCCTGCGGGTCCCGCCCGCGTCCCCCGCAGCCGCCGCCGCGTACTTCGGTGCCAGCCTCGCCTTCCACGCGGACGTCTCCGACGTCGCCGCCGCGCTCGCCTCCGGCGAGGACCCCGGCTTCGTGGTGATCGACTCGCGCTCCACCGAATCCTGGAACCAGGGCCACGTCCCCGGCGCCGTCCACCTGCCGACCGCCCTCATCCCCGAGCAGGCCGAACGCCTCCTCGACAGACGCGTTCCGGTCGTCACGTACTGCTGGGGCCCCGGCTGCAACGGCGCCACCCGCGCGGCCCTCGCCCTCGCCCAACTCGGCTACCAGGTCAAGGAGATGCTCGGCGGCATGGAGTACTGGATCAGGGAAGGCTTCGAGTTCGAGACCTGGGAGGCCCGCGAGACCCGCGAGGCGGACCCGCTGACGGCACCGGTCGGCGCGGAGAACTGCGGCTGCTGAGCGGGAAGAGCGCGGAACGAGACGGGTCACCGACGCGCGGTACCGGTGGTGCCGGGGTCGTCCGTTTGGGCCAGCGACGCGAAGAGGGGTGCGGCGTCCGCTCCCTCAGGCAGCCCGCTGACTTGCCCGTCGCCCACCTCCACGACCCGCCACACCCCGTCGTCGCGCAGCGCGAGATCGGTCGTCACCCACCGGCAGCCGAGCTCCCGCACGGCGGGACCCACCGCCGTGAGGTCGGGCTCCGGCAGCTGCCCGGGTGCGTCCGGATGCGCGGAGACCAGTACGGCCTCCCCGTCCACCCACCACACCCGGGCCTCACCGCCAGACACGAAGTGCTCGTACGTCCGCACCACGAGACCTCCCGCGAGGGTGCCCTCCTGGAGCGCGAAGAAGCGGCCCACCACGGCCGACAGGGCTGCCGTGTCGCCGAGTTCGGGCACGAAGCAGGCCTCGTGCCACTCGTGCTTGCGGGACTTCACGTAGTCCTTCACCACGGCGGGACCGGACCCCAGCGGGGCGGCGAGTACGGCCAGATCGGCAGCGGCGGGCGGGCTCCCGGGCGGCAGCTCACGCCAGACGCTGCGCGGAGTGAGCTCGGCGAACACCTCGTACCAGCCCGGCAGTTCATGCGCCCGGCGGTACGCACCCGGGTCGGTCAGCAGGTCGCAGCCGCGCTCGCGCATGCCGCGCGCCAGCTCCTCGTACCGGGACACCGGGATCATCCACCCCCGGTACCAGTACGGTCCCGAGTCGCGCGGCACCCGCGCCAGCGCCGCCGGGACGTCACCGGCGAGCAGGGCGTCGTGATCGAGGAGCGCCACCGCCCCGCCCGCGCCGTGCACAGCTGCCGCATCCCCGGCGAACGCCGGGTCGGGGCGGCGGCCGCGCAGCGGATCGGAGCACAGCAGCCAACTCGCGTTCATGGTCTCCCCGTTGAGGGCCTGAGGGTCTGAGGGCCTGAGGGCCTGAAGCTCTGGAAGGACCTGAAGACCCTGAAGGTCTTGAAGAAGAAGGGCGGCCGGTTGCCGGCCGCCCCCGTGGTCACCCGCAGGTCAGAGCTTCGAAAGCTCGTCCACCAGGTCGTCGAGGCCCAGCGACCCCTGCGAGAGCGCCGCCATGTGCCACGCCTTCAGGTCGAAGGAATCGCCGTGCGCGGCGCGGGCGTTCTCCCGGCCGAGGAGCCAGGCCCGCTCGCCCAGCTTGTAGCCGATGGCCTGGCCCGGCATGGACAGGTAGCGGGTGATCTCACTCTCCACGAAGTCCGCCGGACGGCCGCTGTGCATGCCGAAGAACTCCTCCGCCAGCTCCACCGTCCACCGCTCGCCCGGGTGGAACGGGGAGTCCGCCGGGATCTCCAGGCCCAGGTGCATGCCGATGTCGACGATGATCCGCGTCGAGCGCATCATCTGCGCGTCCAGGTAGCCGATCCGCCGCTCGGCGTCCGGCAGGAAGCCCAGCTCGTCCATCAGCCGCTCCGCGTACAGCGCCCAGCCCTCCGCGTTGGCGCTGACGATGCCCACCGACGCCTGGTAGCGCGACAGCTGGTCGGCGACGTGCGTCCACTGCGCGAGCTGCAGGTGGTGGCCGGGCACGCCCTCGTGGTACCAGGTCGACAGCAGGTCGTACACCGGGAAACGGGTCTCGCCCATCGTCGGCAGCCAGGTGATGCCGGGGCGGGAGAAGTCCTCGGAGGGATTCGTGTAGTACGGGGCTGCCGCGCCGCCGGGCGGGGCGATGCGGGACTCCACCTTGCGGACCCGCTCGGCGAGTTCGAAGTGGGTGCCGTCGAGGGCCTCGATCGCCTCGTCCATCACGGACTGGAGCCAGACGCGGACCTCCTCGACGCCCTCGATGTGGGTGCCGTGCTCGTCCAGCCAGGCCAGCGCCTCCCACGGGGTGGCAGCCCCGGGCAGGATCTTCTCGGCCTCCGCCTTCATCTCGCCGAGCAGCCGGTGGTACTCCGCCCAGCCGTACGCGTACGCCTCGTCCAGGTCGAGGTCGGTGCCGTTGAACGCGCGCGACCACCGTGCGTACCGCTCGCGGCCCACGGCCTCGGGCGCGTCCTTGACGGCAGGGGCGTACACGTCGCGCATCCAGTCGCGCAGTGCCACGACCGCCGCGGTGGCGTCGCGGCCCGCCGCGTCCAGCTCCGCGCGCAGCGCGTCAGGGCCGCCGGCCGCGAACTCATCGAACCAGCCCTGCTTCTCGCCCGCCCACTCGGTGAGCTGCTCGATGAACGTCGCGGTCGGCCGCGGACCGCCCAACAGGCCCTTCTCTAGGCCGAGTTCGAGCGACTTCCGATAGCCGTCGAGGGCGGCGGGGACACCGCGCAGCCGCTCCGCGACGTCCGCCCAGTCGTCGAGGGTTTCCGTCGGGGCGAGCGCGAAGACCTCGCGCACGCTGTGCGCGGGGGCGTGGATATTGCTGACGGCGCGCAGGTCCTCCTGCGCCGCGTGCACCGCGAGTTCGGCGGTCAGCCGCTCGCGCAGCAGCCGCCCGCAGCGCCGCTCGGCATCGGTTCGCGCGCCCGGCTGCCGCTCCGACTCGTCCAGCACGGCGAGGGTGTGGCGGGCGAGTTCGGCGACGGCCTGACGGCCCTCGGGGGAGTAGTCGGGGAGCGAACGGGCGCTCTCCTTCACCCCGAGGAGGGTGCCCATGATGGGTTCGAGGGTGACCAGGGCGTCGACGTACGCGTCGGCGACCTGACGGGGCAGGGGGATGCTGGTGTCTGACATGCGGACATCCTCGTACGGAAAGGCACCCCGCGTCACTAGCGTCCTGGCTCGGAGACCTGTCGGCCCTGCTCGGAGACCTGTCGGCCGTGGTCGGAGACCTGCCGCCCCTGCTCGGAGACTTGGCGCCCGTATTCGGAGACCTGCCGGCCGCTTCCCGGCGGCGCGGCCGGGGGCAGCAGCGGCCCGCAGTCCCACTGCTGGAAGATCAGCCGCGTCTCCACCCTGGCCACTTCGGGCCGCGACGTGAACTCGTCCAGTACGAGGCGCTGGAGGTCGGCCGTGTCCGCCACCGCCACCTGCACCAGGTAGTCGTCCGGCCCGGTGAGGTGGAACAGCGCCCGGGACTCCGGCAATGCCGTGATCCGCTCCACGAACGGGCCGATCAGTTCCCGCCGGTGCGGCCGCACCTGTACGGAGAGCAGCGCTTCGAGGCCGCGCCCGAGCTTGGCCGGATCGAGCCGCAGCTGGTGCCCGAGGATCACCCCGGAGCGGCGCAGCCTGCCCACCCGGTCCAGGCAGGTGGAGGGTGCGACGCCGACCTCGGCGGCCAGCTCGCGGTACGTCGTCCGGGCGTCGTTCTGCAACAGCCGCAGAATGTGAAGGTCGACCGGATCCAGCGCGACAGAATCAGCCATCTGTCGAACGTAGCACGGGGTTTTTCCCGCACGGCCCGCCGGATGTTCAGACTGCCCCCATGAGCACCGACACCGCGCCCGTACCCCGGGCCCTCGCCACCCACGCCGTGCACGCAGGCCGCGAAGACCTCGCCGCGCTGGGCGTGCACGCGGTCCCGCTGGACCTGTCGACGACGTACCCCTCGTACGACAGCCGCGCCGAGGCCGCACGCATCGACGAATTCGCCGCCACCGGCGCCCGCCTGGACGGCCCGCCCGTCTACGCCCGCCTGGACAACCCGACCACCGCCCGCTTCGAGGACGCCCTCGCACAGCTCGAAGGCACCGACAGCGCCGTCGCGTTCGCCAGCGGCATGGCGGCGCTGACCGCCGTCCTTCTCGTACGGTCGTCCATGGGCCTGCGGCACGTGGTGGCGGTGCGCCCGCTCTACGGGTGCAGCGACCACCTGCTGGGCGCCGGGCTGCTGGGCACCGAGGTCACCTGGGTCGACCGGAGCGACCCGGCGGGCATCGCGGCGGCGACACGCCCGGACACCGGGCTCGTCATGGTCGAGACCCCGGCCAACCCCACCCTCGCGGAGATCGACATTGCCGCCGTCGCGGACGCCTGCGGATCGGTGCCGCTGCTCGTCGACAGCACTTTCGCGACACCGGTCCTCCAGCGGCCCGCCGAACACGGGGCGCGGCTGGTGCTGCACAGCGCGACCAAGTACCTGGGCGGGCACGGCGACGTGCTGGCCGGGGTGGTGGCCTGCGACGAGGAGTTCGCGCGCGCTCTGCGCCAAGTGCGGTTCGCGACCGGCGGAGTGCTCCATCCGCTGGCCGGATACCTGCTGCTGCGCGGCCTCTCCACGCTGCCGGTACGCATGCGTGCCGCCTCGGCCAACGCCGCCGAACTGGCCCGCCGCCTGGCCGCCGATCCGCGCGTGGCCCGCGTCCACTACCCGCGCCTCGGCGGTGCGATGGTCGCCTTCGAGGTGTACGGAGACCCGCACGCCGTCATCGGCGGCGTGCGGCTCATCACCCCGGCCGTCAGCCTCGGCAGCGTCGACACGCTGATCCAGCACCCGGCCTCCATCAGCCACCGCATCGTGGCCGAGGGAGACCGCAGGTCGGCCGGTGTCAGCGACCGGCTGCTGCGGATGTCGGTCGGTCTGGAGGACGTCGAGGACCTGTGGCGCGACCTGTGCGAGGCCCTCGCCGCGGCCGGAGGGGCCAACCCCGGCACAGGCTTGGTCAGTTCCGGTCGGCCTGCTGTCCGTACGGAGTCGCCTCGTGGAGCGGAACCGGCAGCTGTACCGGAGCCTGCTGCGCGCTGAGCCGGGCGGTGACGACGAGCGTGCCCTCCTCGATCTGATAGTCGAGGGGCAGTTCAAGACCGCGCATCGCGGCGACCATCCCGGTGTTGGACGCCTGGGTCACCGCGTAGACGCTGCCGCAGTCGGCCTCCTCCGCCATCGACACCAGCCGCGACAGCAGCATGGAGCCGATGCCGCGCCGCTGCCAGTCGTCCTCCACGAGCAGTGCGACCTCGGTCTCGTCGCCGTCCCACAGCAGGTGGCCGAGGGCGACGAGCCGGCCGGACGCGGTCTGCACGGCGAGGGTGCGGCCGTAGCGCGGGCTCAGCAGGTGGTTGAGGTAGCGGTCGGCGTCGCCGACCGGCCCGTGGTAACGGAGGTTGAGGGTCCGCTCGGAGCAGCGCTCGTGCATGGCGAGCGCCGCCTCGATGTCGTCGGGCCCGGCCCTGCGCACGGTGATCGTGTTGCCCTCGGGCAGCGTGAGCACGTCCTGGCTGCGCGGTACCCGGGGGCCGAGCCGGGCGTCCAGCTCCACCAGCGCCCGCGCCCGCGCGAACTCGGTCGGGGTGAACGGCAGATACGGTCGCTCCACGGTGATCGACCCGCCCGACGGATCCCCCAGCCGCATCACGGTCCCTTCCAGTACGCCCTCCACCGGGGTGCTCTGCCCGGTCGGCCGCCCGGTCAGGGTGGTGGCGGGCAGCGAGTGAATCGTGCACCGGCCGAGCAACTGCCGCAGCGCGAGAGGCAGTTCGGCCGCGTCGAGTGCGGTCCGGGTGGCCAGGCCGAGCACCCGGGTGGGGGCGTCGACCAGGTCGTGCGCGTCAGCCCGCTCCAGCCAGGTGTCCCGGGCGCCGATCGCCGCGACCTCGCGGGAGAGGTCCCGCGCCTGGAGGCCGGCGGGGCTGCGGAGCAGGAGTTCGTCCACCGTGCTGTCGCCCAGCGGGTGCGTCTGGAGGGTCAGGATGTCCACGTGCAGCCGGGCGAGCACGGTGCACAGCGCGGCCAGCGAGCCGGGCTCGTCCTGCACGGTGGTCCGCATCCGCCACAGCGAGGTCTCCCGCACCTCGTCGGCCGCCGGGGCCGGGGCCGGTGCGTGATCGGCGGTACGGGCGGTACTGGCGGGACCGGCGGTATCGGAGGTGGTCGGCGGCGGGGGCGCGTGACTGTGCCGTCGTGCCCACCAGGTGTGGAACCCGGCGGTGGCGGCGAGAGCCACCGCCGAGGCGATGAGCAGTACGGGCCCCTCGGGGCCGTGCACGATCATGTTCGCGATCGAGTCGGCGACCGCCACCGCCGTGAAGAGCGCGGCGAGCTCGACGAGGTCGCGGCGCCAGTGGTGACGGCGGCCGCCGGCCTTGGTGCCCGAATTCTTGATTCCAGTCGTGTGGGTCATGGCAGCACTCTTGCCGAACGGTGTTGCGTGATCACGAACGCTCTGTGACTGATGGGTTAAGCGTGCTTCTGGTCGTTTCGCTGCGATTTCCGACGAGGGGTGACTGGCGCTGACCGCCCCCGTGACGAGGTACGTTCGCCCAGGTCACGCCGGGGAGTCAAGCCCTTGGCCCCCGGCGATGGCCCGCAGTGCGTCCAGATGCTGCCGGTACGCGGCCCGCCCCTCTTTCGTGAGTGAGAGCCAGGTCCGGGGCCGCCGCTCGACGCGCCCCTTCTGCACGGTGATCCAGCCGGCCTCCTCCAGCGCGGCCACCTGCTTGGACAGTACGGAGTCGGACACCTCCACCAGGTCTCGTACGAAGCTGAACTCCGCCTTTTCCAAGGGGGAGAGAGCCGCCACCACCGACAGCCGCACCGGTGAGGTCAGCAAGGGGGCGAGTGCGTGCCGGGGGTGCGTCCCGGGCTCCTTGCCGGTCATGCCGGCCTCCGTATCTCGAACCAGGCCCCGACAGCGAAGGGCAGGGCGCAGGCGAGGGTGGCCACCGCGGCGAAGAGTGTATTGCCGTGGAGGAAGGTGGTCCCGAGAGCGGCCGTGAGCCCGAAGGCCACTCCCCACCCGCCGATCACCGCACCGTGTCGTATCCCGAACCCCCGGCGGAGGGTGCGCTGGCGTGCCGCGTACACGCTCATGGCGATCACCACCGCCGTGTTGACGCCGATGGCGACGAAGGTGCTCGCCGGGCCCCGCCACAGGACCAGCGTCGGCGCGATCACGAGTTGGGCCAGCCCGAACACCAGCAGGAAGCGCAGATACCAGCTGCTGCCCTGCCAGGCCGCGCTCTCCACTCTGTCGGCCTGCCTCAACGCCTCTGCGGCATGGGTGTGTTCAGACATTTCTCCCCCTCGGAGCGATCCGTGCAGCATCGCGTGCACTGCTCGTGCTTTCCAGGTTGGCACCTACTTTCCAACCTGGCAAGTACTCGAAAGGGTGGACGCCCCAGGGCGGGCTGTCAGCGACTCGTGTCCAGAATGACCCGCGCCACCAGCGCCGGATCGTCGTTCATCGGCACATGCCCGCACCCCGGCAGCCGGACCAGCCGCGCCCCCGGAATGACGTCCTTCGCCCGCACCCCCTGCCGCCGCACCAGCAGCCGGTCCTTCGTCCCCCATGCCACCGTCACCGGGATGTCCGGCACATCGTCCCGGAACTGGACGGCGCGCCCGGTGGCCAGCGTCGGCCCGAACCCGGAGCCCTCCCGCAGTGCGAGGGTCTCCGCGACGACGGCCTCCGGCGTGCGCCGCCCCGGCTTTGCGTAGATGGTGCTGGTCAGCGCGAATCGCCCCGCCTCGCTCCTCGACAGCCGCTCGATCAGCGGCAACGGCATGGCCCTCGCCGTCGCCCGCATCCCGCGCAGTGTCGTAAACGCGTACCGCCGCTCGGCCTGCGTCCAGAACCCGGCGGGGGACAGCGCCGTCACCGACCGCACGAGCTTCTCGCGGCCCAGCTCCAGGGCGAGCAGCCCGCCGAGCGAGTTCCCCGCCACGTGCGGGCGGTCGACGCCGAGCTCCTCGCACAGCGCGGCCAGTACGGGCACCACCGCACCCAGGTCGTACGACATGCCGTCGGGGAGGGCGGGCGAGGCCCCGAACCCCGGCAGGTCGACGGCGATGACGTCCCGCTCCGCCGACAGCGCGGACAGCACCGGCTCCCAGGCCTGCCAGTGGTGCCCGATGCCGTGCAGCAGAAGCAGCGGCGCGCCCCGCCCCACCCGCTCGTACGAGACGGAAGCGGTGCGCGGGCCCCCGGGGGACTCGACGGTGAACTCGATGCTGGCGGTCATGGTGTGCAGCTCCCTCGGATCCCTGGGCCGCTGTGTCCCCGGGCTACGGCCTTAGACGGTCTGTCAGTAATAACTACCCTTCAGTAGGATGGAGTTCAAGAGTGCGGTCGATGCTGGACAGTGCCAGGCCCGTGAGCTGGGATGGACCCGTGACTGCCGATACCGTGACCGACCCGAATGACCTGTCCGCCCTCTTCGAAGAGCACCGCCATGTCCTGACCGGAGTCGCCTACCGCATGCTCGGCCGCGTGGCCGATGCGGAGGACGTCGTTCAGGAGGCCTGGCTGCGCTGGTCGGCCGAGGGCCGCGAGGATGTCCGCGCCCCGCGCGCGTATCTCGTACGGATCACCACCCGCCTCGCCATCGACCGGCTGCGGCACGTGCAGTCGCGCCGCGAGGCGTACGTCGGGCCGTGGCTTCCCGAGCCCTTCGAGACGGACTTCGGCGTGACCGCCCCCGACACCGCGGAACAGGCCGTCCTCGCCGAGTCGGTCTCCCTCGCCGTCCTCGTCGTGCTCGAATCGCTCTCGCCGCTGGAGCGCGCCGTGTTCGTCCTGCGCGAGGCTTTCGGCTTCCCGTACGGAGAGATCGCCACCGCGCTCGACAAGTCGGACGCGGCGGTGCGCCAGCTCGCCGGCCGGGCCCGCAAGCACGTCGACGAGCGCAAGCCGCGCTACGACGTGGACCCGGTGCAGCAGCGCGACCTCACCGAACGGTTCCTCGCCGCGGCCACCGGCGGCGACCTCGGTGAACTGCTGTCGCTGCTGGCCCCCGATGCCAGGCTGATCGGCGACGGCGGCGGCAAGTCGAAGGTGCCGCTGCGGATCGTGGAGAGCGCGGACAAGGTGGCGCGCTTCCTGATCGGCGTGGCGCAGAAGGCGATCCCGGGCATGGAGGTCCGCCTCACCGAGCTCAACGGCGGGCCCGCGGTGCTGATCCTGGCGAACGGGGAGCCGGACGGCGTCTTCCAGCTGGATGTGGCCGACGGACTCATCCAGTGCGTCTACATCGTGCGCAACCCGGACAAACTCACCGCACTCGCAGTGGAGTAGCCGTCCGCGCCCCCCTACCCCCCGCCCCGCGTCCGCCCGTCGGATGCGGGGCGGTCTGCTGTCCTGCGCCATCCCGCGAGGTATTGGTCTTGACCAACCAGATGTGCCGTCCTATGGTCGCAGAGTTAGTGCAAGGACCTTTAATAAACAAAGGCGCGGAACACGGAACGCCGCGGGGGACGCGGCGATTGCGGAGGATCAGGGTGGGGACCACGCAGCTCGAAACGGTGCCGGAGCCGAAGTACTGGCACCTCAAGACCGTGCTCAGCGAGGCACTCGACACCGACTTCTCGGTCGGCGAGATCCTCCCCAACGAGCGTGATCTGGCGGCCCGCTTCGGCGTCGCCCGCGCCACGCTCCGCCAGGCGCTCGAACAGCTGGAGCTGGAGGGCCGCCTGCACCGCCGCCGCGGCGTGGGCACCACGGTCGCCCCGCCCCGGGTCGACGTCTCCACCTCGCAGCACACCTGGCCGGGCGCGGCCGACGACGTCTGGCAGCCTGCCGACTGCACGACCGCAACGATCGCCGCCGCCCCGGCCGCGGTGACCCGGATGTTCACCGGCGTCGAGGGCGAACTGCACACCGTGCGACGCACCCGCACGACGCACGGCCAGCCGGTCGCCGCCGAGCTGCTGTACGTCCCGGCGGCCTCGGTGCCCGAACTCCCGGCCATAGAGGCCCCGTCGGGCCCGGTCCGCGCCCGCAGCGTGCTGCGCGAACTCCAGCGCCTCGGCCTGGACGGCCAGGACCGCGCCGTCGAACTGGGCTCAGCCCGCGCCGACGACGCCAAGGAGCTCGACCGGCTGCCGGGCGCG
Organism: Streptomyces sp. NPDC048442; assembly: GCF_040651475.1. Taxonomy (NCBI): domain Bacteria; kingdom Bacillati; phylum Actinomycetota; class Actinomycetes; order Kitasatosporales; family Streptomycetaceae; genus Streptomyces; species Streptomyces sp. NPDC048442. The sequence continues at coordinate 315,128 of NZ_JBEZKB010000006.1, read as the reverse complement.
CCCGTCCTGGTCGTCACCACCCGCTACTTCGCCCAGGGCCGCACCGCCGCCGTCTCCGTCGCGACGTACCGGGCGGACACCTGCCGGCTGACCTTCGGCGACTCGGGCGACCTGGAGATCAGCCACCACGGCCCGGCCGCCCACGCGTCCTGACCTCGGCTCTTTTCGTACGTACGGCCCGCCGCCGACCTCGTCACCGGCGGGCCTTACGCAGGTGCCGCTTCCCGCCGAACACCGGCAGGCCGTACGCAGGTGACGCTTCCCGGCGAACACCGGCAGGCCGTACGCATGGACCGCTCTGCGCCGTCTAGCGGCGGGCCGTCACCGTGGTCTCCACCGCGAACAGCTGCTCCTCGACGTGATCCAGCGCGAGGCGCAGCGCACCCGTCGCCACCGACGCCTCGCCGAGCAGCGACAGCGCCACCCGTGGCGGACGCAGGCAGTACCGCTCCAGCTCACCGCGCAGCGGATCCAGCACGCCGTCGATGCCGGCCGCCCACCCGCCGATCACGACCAGCTCCGGGTCGAGTGCCAGGACCAGCGCCGCGACGTCGTGCACCAGCCGCTGAATGAACCGTTCCACCGCTGCCTGCGCCTGTACGTCACCACGCTTGGCCTCGGCGAAGACCACCGCCACCGCATGCTCGTCCAGCGGATGCAGCGGCTCGTCGGTCGTCGAGAGGAGCTTTTCCGGCCGGGCCTCGCGCCCCAGCAGATGCAGTGCGCCGATCTCGCCCGCCGCGCCGCCGTACCCCCGGTGCAGCCGCCCGCCGATCAGTGAACCGGCGCCGGGGCTCAGCCCCGCCAGCACGAACACAAGGTCGTCGGTGTCCTGCCCGACGCCCTTCCAGTGCTCGGCCACCGCAGCGGTGTTGGCGTCGTTCTCCACCAGCACCGGGCACCTGAACGACCGGCGCAGCCGCTCGCCCAGTGGCAGGCCGGTCCAGCCGGGCAGTGCCGTACAGAGCCGCACCGTGCCGTCCGCCTCGACGATGCCGGGGCTGCCGATGCCGACCGCCCGCAGCGAGCTGCGCGGCACTCCGGCCCGGCGCAGTACGTCGGCGACCACCTGGCGCACCCGCTCCAGCCGGTCGTCCGCACCGGCCGACTCGTCGACCTCCCGGGATCCGGCGCCCACGATCCGCCCGTCAAGACCCGACAGCAGCGCGGAAATGCGGTGCGGGCCGATCTCGATGCCCAGCAGATGCCCCGCCTCGGCCCGGAAGCGGAACCGCCGCGCGGGCCGCCCCTGGCGCTTCGCGCTGCCCTCATCGGCCACCGTCTCCACGACCAGACCGGTCTCGATGAGCCCCTCGACGACACCCTCGACGGTGGGCCTGGACAGGCCGGTGATCCGGGTCAGGTCGGTGAGGGTGGGGGAGTCCACGGAGTCCGCACCGCGCAGGGCGTGCAGGACCACCGCGGAGTTGATCCGCCGCAACAGAGAAGGGTCCCCGCCGGTCAGCCGCCCCAACGTGTCCTCCCAGCTCGTACGCTTGTCTGCCGGATCGTACTAGCAGGCGAGGTGCCAGGGCGAGCCGGGCGGTACAAAGCGGAACCGGATCGTTGCAGGCCGCTACCTCTCGGCGCCACCTTCCGGCGCTGCCTTCCGCCGCTGCTTTCCCGCGCTGTCCTCCGCAGCCGCCCGCAGCCGCCCGTACTCCTGCGCCATCGCCTGCACGCTCCAGTGCGCGTTGAGGCCGCTGGGATTGGGCAGCGCCCAGAGACGGGCGCCGCCGATCGTCCGCTCCTGCGGTCCGATCTGCGCCTTCCGCTCCCCGAAGGCCGTCCGGTACGCGGTCACGCCGACCACCGCCAGCCACTGGGGCCGCAGCCGTTCCACCTTCTCGGTGAGCAGCCGCCCGCCCTCCCGGAACTCCTCCGCGGCCAGCTCGTCGGCGCGCGCGGTGGCCCGCGCCACCACGTTGGTGATGCCGAGCCCGTACACGAGCAACTCGTCCTGCTCGTACGGCTTGAGCTGCCTCGGAGTGAAGCCCGACCGGTGCAGCACCGGCCAGAAGCGGTTGCCGGGGCGGGCGAAGTGGTGGCCGGTCGCGCCCGACATCAGGCTCGGGTTGATCCCGCAGAACAGCACACGCAGACCGCCCGCGATCACGTCGGGAATGACGTGGTCGCGGGCGGCCTGGAGTTCCTCGGGACTCAGCACGGGTCGTGGACGTCCCTCAGAGGATCGAGCCGGGGGTGTAGCCCGCCGCCTCGGGGTGCTGCTTGGTGATCTCCTCGATACGGGCGACCAGCGCGGCCACCTGCTGACCTGCGGCACCCGTGAAGGAGAGCTTGTCCGCCATCAGCTCGTCGAGCTGCGCGCGGTCCAGCGGCATCCGGTCGTCCGCCGCGAGCTTGTCGAGCAGCTCGTTGCGCTCGGCGCCCTGCTCGCGCATGGCCAGCGCGGAGGCCACCGCGTGCTCCTTGATGACCTCGTGCGCGGCCTCCCGGCCGACACCCGCCCGTACGGCCGCCATCAGGACCTTCGTCGTGGCGAGGAACGGCAGGTAGCGGTCCAGCTCGCGGGCGACGACCGCCGGGAACGCGCCGAACTCGTCGAGCACCGTCAGGAAGGTCTCAAGGAGGCCGTCGAACGCGAAGAACGCGTCCGGCAGCGCCACCCGGCGGACCACGGAGCAGGACACGTCGCCCTCGTTCCACTGGTCGCCCGCCAGCTCGCCGGTCATCGACGCGTAGCCGCGCAGGATGACCATCAGGCCGTTGACGCGCTCGCAGGAGCGGGTGTTCATCTTGTGCGGCATCGCGGAGGAGCCGACCTGGCCGGGCTTGAAGCCCTCGGTGACCAGCTCGTGGCCCGCCATCAGGCGGATCGTCTTCGCGACCGAGGACGGGGCGCCGGCCAGCTGCACCAGCGCGGTCACCACCTCGTAGTCCAGCGAGCGCGGGTAGACCTGGCCGACCGAGGTGAAGGCGTGCGCGAAGCCGAGGTGGCCCGCGATGCGCTGCTCCAGGTCCGCCAGCTTCCCGGCGTCGCCGCCCAGCAGGTCGAGCATGTCCTGGGCGGTGCCGACCGGGCCCTTGATGCCGCGCAGCGGGTAACGGCCGAGCAGCTCCTCAAGCCGGCCGTACGCGACGAGCAGCTCGTCGGCGGCGGTCGCGAAGCGCTTGCCGAGGGTGGTGGCCTGCGCGGCCACGTTGTGCGAGCGGCCCGCCATGACCAGCTCGGCGTACTCGCCGGACAGCTTGCCCAGCCGGGCGAGGACGGAGACCGTGCGGTCGCGCATCAGCTCCAGGGAGAGCCGGATCTGGAGCTGCTCGACGTTCTCGGTGAGGTCGCGGGACGTCATGCCCTTGTGGACCTGCTCGTGCCCGGCGAGGGCGTTGAACTCCTCGATCCGCGCCTTCACGTCGTGCCGCGTGACCTTCTCGCGCTCGGCGATGGAGGCGAGGTCGACCTGGTCGAGTACGCGCTCGTAGTCGGCGAGGGCCTCGTCCGGAACCTCGATCCCGAGGTCCTTCTGTGCACGCAGTACGGCCAGCCACAGCTGGCGCTCCAGCCTGACCTTCTGCTCGGGGGACCACAGGACGGCAAGCTCCGCGGAGGCGTAGCGGCCGGCCAGGACATTGGGAATGCGAGGCTTCGCACTTGCAGCAGTCACGTAAACAGATTCTACTGGCGCTTTCTGCAGGCCAGGGCCATGGGTTCGTTCGTACGTTGCTACGAGAGCGGCTCGTCGTACGGAAGCAGCTCGGGCCTCTTCGCGGGCCTCCCGTCCCCCGAGGAACGGCCGGTGATCCGCCGTCCGATCCACGGCACCAGGTGCTCGCGCGCGAACCGTGCGTCGCTCACCCTGCGCGCACTCCAGCCCGGCGGCGCCGTGGCCGGCAGCGGGGACAGCCAGTCGTCCTCGGCCTCTTGGCCGAGCGCCTGCCAGACCGCTTCGGCGACCCTGCGGTGCCCCTCGGCGGTCAGGTGCAGCCGGTCCACGTCCCACATCCGCCGGTCGCCCAGGACGGCGGCTCCGTACAGGTCCACGACCACCGCGCCGTGCTTCGCCGCCAGGTCGTCGACGACGGTGAACAGCTCCTCCATGCGCGGCCGGAACCGCTCCATGACCGGACCGTTGCGGCCCGGGCTGCGCATCAGTACCAACTGCTTGCAGGACGGCGCCAGTTGCTCGACGGCCTCGGTCAGCTTCGCGCGTACCCGGCCCATGTCCACCTTGGGGCGCAGGGCGTCGTTGAGGCCGCCCACCAGTGTCACCACGTCCGCCTTCATCGCGGCGGCGAGCGGTGCCTGCTCGTCGGCGATCTGGCCGATGAGCTTGCCGCGCACCGCGAGATTGGCGTACCGGAATCCGGGCGTACGGGCCGCCAGGCGGGCGGCGAGCAGATCGGCCCAGCCGCGGTACGAGCCGTCGGGCAGGGCGTCGGACATTCCCTCGGTGAAGGAGTCGCCGACCGCGACAAAGCTGGTGTAGGTGGCATTCATCTCCATGGCGGAGTGATCGTACCCAATCGCTTGTGGACGCGCGCGGTCGGGAAACGACACTGCCCGGCCCCTCGGGTGAGGGGCCGGGCAGTGTGCGTCAGGCCTGCTGCGGTGGTCCGACCAGTTCCCGCAGCACGTCCTCCATGGTGACCAGACCCGCGGGCCGGCCGTCCACGTCGGCCACGGCCGCCAGGTGCGTACGGCTGCGGCGCATCGCCGTCAGCACGTCGTCCAGCGGCGTCTGGGCCCGCACCCGGGCGATCGGCCGCATCGCGGTGACCGGGAACGGCAGATCGCGCGGCGTCGCGTCCAGGGCGTCCTTCACATGGAGGTAGCCCAGGATGCGCCGCGTCGAGTCGAGGACGGGGAAGCGCGAGAAGCCGGACTCGGAGGCCAGCCGTTCCAACTCCTCCGGAGTGGTCCCTACCTGCGCGTACACCACGCGCTCCACCGGCATCACGACGTCCCCCACCGGACGGCGGCCCAGCTCCAGGGCGTCCCGCAGCCGCTCGGCGGCCCGGTCGTCCAGGAGCCCGGCGTCCCCGGCGTCCTTCACCAGGCGGGCCAGCTCGTCGTCCGAGAACGTCGCCGACACCTCGCCCTTCACCTCCACCTTCAGCAGCTTGAGCAGCAGGTTGGCGAAGGAGTTGATCGTGAAGATCACCGGGCGCAGCGCGCGGGCCAGTGCCACCAGCGGCGGACCGAGCAGCAGCGCGGTCTTCGTCGGCTCGGCCAGCGCGATGTTCTTCGGCACCATCTCGCCCAGCAGCATGTGCAGGTACGTGGCCACGGCCAGCGCGATGACGAACGAGATCGGGTGCGTCAGGGCGTCCGGCACGCCCACCGCGTGGAACAGGGGCTCCAGCAGGTGCGCGATGGCGGGCTCGGCGACGATGCCCAGCACCAGGGTGCACAGCGTGATGCCCAGCTGGGCGGCGGCCAGCAGCGCCGAGACGTGCTCCAGGCCCCAGATGACGCTGCGCGCCCTGCGGTTCCCGGCCTCGGCCTCCGGCTCGATCTGCGAGCGGCGCACCGAGATCAGCGCGAATTCCGCGCCGACGAAGAAGGCGTTGACGACCAGCGTGAGCAGGCCGATGAGGAGCTGTATCGCGGTCATCGTCCGGCCTCCGTCTCTTCGGCACGGATGTTCTCCGACGTCGGCGGCACGTGCATCAGCACCCTCGCCGCGCGTCGTCCGCCCGCGTCCACCACGTCCAGTTTCCAGCCCGACAGCTCCACGCAGTCGCCCACCTCGGGGATCCGTCCCAGCTCGTTGGCGATGAGTCCGGCCAGGGTTTCGTACGGGCCCTCCGGCACGCGCAGCCCGATCCGCTCCAGCTGGTCGGTGCGGGCGGCGCCGTCCGCCGACCACAGGTCGCGGCCGTCGGTGTCCTCGCCCGCGCGGGCGAGGTCGGGGGTCTCGTGCGGGTCGTGCTCGTCGCGGACCTCGCCGACGACTTCCTCGACGATGTCCTCCAGGGTGACCACACCGGCCGTGCCGCCGTACTCGTCGATGACGACGGCCATCGTCCGCTTGCCGGACAGCCGGTCCAGGAGCTTGTCCACGGTCAGCGTCTCGGGGACGAGCAGCGGCTCGCGGACCAGCTCGGTGACCGGGTGCCGGGGCCTGCGCCCGGCGGGCACGGCCAGTACGTCCTTGATGTGCACCAGGCCGACCACCGAGTCCAGGCTGCCCCGGTACACGGGGAAGCGGGACAGCCCGGTCGCCCGGGTGGCGTTCGCGACGTCCTCGGCGGTGGCCTGTACGTCCAGCGCGGTGACCTGCACGCGCGGCGTCATCACGTTCTCCGCGGTGAGCTTGGCCAGGTTGAGCGTACGGACGAACAGCTCGGCCGTGTCGGCCTCCAGCGCGCCCTCCTTGGCGGAGTGCCGGGCCAGCGCGACCAGCTCCTGCGGGCTGCGTGCGGACGCCAGCTCCTCGGCGGGCTCCATGCCGAAGCGGCGCAGGATGCGGTTGGCCGTGTTGTTGAGGTGGCTGATCAGCGGCTTGAACGCGGCCGTGAACATCCGCTGCGGGGTGGCCACGACCTTCGCGACGGCCAGCGGCGAGGAGATCGCCCAGTTCTTGGGGACCAGCTCGCCGACGACCATCAGGACGACGGTCGACAGCGCCGTACCGATGACGAGCGCCACCGAGGAGGCCACGGCGGGGGACAGACCGACCGCTTCGGCCGGGCCCCGGAGCAGCTTGGAGACCGACGGCTCGGCGAGCATGCCGACGAGGAGGTTGGTGACAGTGATGCCGAGCTGGGCGCCCGACAGCTGGAAGGTGAGGCTGCGTACGGCCTTCAGGGCGCTGTCCGCGCCCCGCTCACCGCGCTCGACGGCCCGTTCGAGGTCCCCGCGCTCGATGGTCGTCAGCGAGAACTCGGCTGCGACGAAGGCACCGCAGATCAGCGAGAGCAGCACGGCCACGAGGAGCAGAAGCACTTCAATCATCGGTTCACCTCCGTCCCATGATCGAGCAGGGTCAGGAGGAATGCGCGATGTCGGCTACTGGGAGGCTCGCCCATGGACGGACGCTCACACCTTTCATGTCGGGAAGTCGGAAGATCCTGGAAGTCCCAGAATGAAGCACCCATAGTAAAGGACAGGCAAAGCTGTTCGATCGCCGCCGGCCGTGGTCACCGCCCGAGCGGCTCGCCGTCACTGCCCGAGCGGCTTGACCCATCGGCTCCACTGCGGCTGGGGTGCGTACCCCGCCGACCGCCAGGCGGGGTGTGCGAGCGCGTTCTCGTCCAGCACCATGGCGTCCCCGCGCCGCCCGCCGAGAGTGACGAAACGCTCCTCGGCGGCGGCGAGGAGCGCGCCGGAGATCCCCCGCCGCCGGTGGTCCGGATGGACCGCCAGCCGGTAGAGCGAGCAGCGCCAGCCGTCGAACCCGGCGATGACGGTGCCGACCAGTGCCCCGTCCCGCTCCGCCAGGATCAGCGCCTCCGGGTCGCGGGCGACCAGGCGCTCCACGCCCTCCCGGTCGTCGCTGATGCTGGTGCCCTCGGCGGCCGTCTTCCAGAAGGCGAGCACGGCGTCGAGGTCGGCGGCGGTCGCGCTCCGCAGGCGCGCGCTTCCTGGATCGTCCATGGGTGCATCCCACCATCGCCCCGACGGCGGTGTCGAGAGAATTCCGCGATGCGGTCAGCCACAGCCCTTGCGGATGCGGGCGATGCCGTCGAAGCGTTTCATCCGCTCCAGTACTTTCTCGGCCGTGGGTCCGGACATGGTGTCCACGATCCGGCCGTCTCCCAGGAAGACCACCAGGTCCGCGTAGGCCGCCGCGCCGGGGTCGTGCGTGACCATTACCACCGTCTGCTCCAGGGAGTCGACCGCCTCGCGCAGGAACGAGAGCACTTCGGCGCCCGACCGCGAGTCGAGGTTGCCGGTCGGCTCGTCCGCGAAGATCAGCTCCGGCCGGGAGGCCAACGCCCGTGCGCAGGCCACCCGTTGCTGCTGCCCGCCGGAGAGCTGGGAGGGCCGGTGCCCGAGCCGGTCGCGCAGTCCCAGCGTGTCGATCACCCGGTCCACCCACTCCCGGTCGGGCCGACGCCCCGCGATGTCCATCGGCAGCGTGATGTTCTCCGCCGCCGACAGCGTGGGCAGCAGGTTGAAGGACTGGAACATGAAGCCGATCCGGTCCCGCCGCAGCCGCGTCAGCTCTCGCTCGCGCAGCCCGGTGATCTCGGTCCCGCCCAGCCACACCTGCCCCGCCGAGACAGTGTCGAGACCGGCCAGGCAGTGCATCAGCGTCGACTTTCCCGAGCCGGAGGGGCCCATCACCGCGGTGAACCGCCCGCGCTCGATGTCGACGTCGACGGCGTCCAGCGCGAGGACGGTGGTCTCGCCGCTCCCGTACGCCTTGGTCAGGCTGCGGGCACGGGCGGCGGCAGGTGCGGCGGCAGGCGTGGCGGCAGATTCGGCAGCAGGCGTGGACACGACGGCCTCCCCGGGTTGCGGTCGCCCCAACTCCCTTGGGAACAAGGAGAGTAGAGGCTGCTGCCGGGGGTGCACATCCCCCGGAGGTCGGGTGCCCGGGGTATCTGTAAGGGGCAGCCGAAATGCCCGAGCTGTTCGCTCTTGCGTGCGCTAGCATCCGCCCGCTAGCGTCGACGTGTGGCCAAGACCCAGCTGAACGTACGCGTGGACACCTCCACCGCCGAAGCCGCCCGTGCCCGCGCCCTCCAGCGCGGCGTGAGCGTCAACCGGTACATCGAGGAACTCGTCAAACAGGACGCGGGGGAGGTGGGGCGCACCTTCGTCGACGCCGCCGCCGACTTCATGCGGAGTTACGAATCCGTGTTCGCGGAGGAGTCCGGATCGAGAGGGATCCGGGGCGAAGCGGCGCGGTGACCCTGCGCATCGACCTAGCCTGGCTCCTCATGATCGCCGAGCACCGCACCCCGGGCGACCCCCGGGTCGTCGACTGGGGCGCCCTCGTGGCCGCGGTCGCCCGCCACGAGGCGGAGATCTTCGGCGTCCCGGTCTACGACGACCCGCACACCCGCGCTGCGGCGCTCCTCCAACTCCTCCTCCACGTACCGGCGTTGGAGCACTCGAACGCCCTGTACGCCTCCTCCGTGGCGTACGGCTACCTCGTCGCCTGCGGGCTGAAGGTCGAGCCGTCGGCCGAGCAGGTACGGGACCTGGCGCAGCTCGTGAAGGACGGCAGGGCGGACGTCACCGCCCTCGCGGGCGAACTGCGCCGCTGGACGGAGTGAGACGAACCGGGCGGACCAGAACGGCTGTTGCGGTGCTCAGTCGGCGTCCGGTCGCCGTGCCGTGCCCAGTACGCACGCCGACGACGGCAGCCGAATCCCCTTCTCCGGTACGTTCAGCCGCCGGTACGGGCCGAGTGCGAACCCGGCGGCCGTGATCGCGGCCAGCGGATCCCGCGAGGTGTGGCAGTTCCCGAACAGCAGCGGCCACACGGTGCGGTCCAGGGCCCGCTGGGACCGCGCCATCCACCGCCCCTCGTCCCGCCCGTGCTCGAAGAACCGCAGCTCACCGCCGGGACGCAGCACCCGCCTGGCCTCCGCGAGGGCCCGCTCCACGTTCCGTACGGTGCAGAGCACCAGCGAGAACACCACCGCGTCGTACGCCTCGCTCTTCACCGGGAGCGCCTCCGCCGCGCCGGGCACCACGTCCACCGGGACCTCGGCCCTGACCGCCGCGCGCAGCGCCAGCTCCCGCAGGGTGCGTTCGGGTTCGATGGCGACGACCTCGGAGACGGCCGACGGGTAGTACGCGAAGTTGAGGCCGTTGCCTGCGCCGACCTCAAGGACCCGGCCGGACAGCCCGGCCAGCAGTTCCTTCCGGTGGGCGGCGATACCGGCGTGCAGGTCCGCGAAGACGCTCTGCCGGGCGTAGAAGCGGGCGAACAGCGGATGGTGGACGGCGTCGTGCGGGATCCTGACGCGCTGCGACCGGGGTCGGACCATCACGAATCTCCTCCGTGGGGGGACGGGCGGATACCGCGAGTGTGCCCGTTGCGGAGAAGAGTCGGCCAGTCACGCGCCGGAAACGAAGCAGAACTCGTTGCCCTCGGGGTCGAGCAGCACCTGGAACGAACCGGCTTCGTCCGTCACGACGGAGCCGCTGAGCGTCGCCCCGAGCGCCACCGCCTCCGCGCTGAAGGCAGGGATGTCCTCGGCGAGCAGGTCGAGGTGCAGCCGGTTCTTGACGGCCTTGCCCTCCGGTACGCGCTGGAACGCCAGCCGGTTGCTGAATTTTCCGGGTTCGTCGGCGGGAAGGTCGATGTACGACCAGTCCGGACTCCGGCGCACCGGTTCGCCGCCCACCAGGCCGGCCCAGAACCGCGCCAGGGCCGCCGGATCGGCACAGTCGAAAACGATCTCGTCGATTCGTGCACGCATGCCGCTCAGCCTACGGAAGGCGGGGTGGCCGCCGCGAACGCGGACTCGAACGCGGTCGCGTCCCATTCCCCACCCAGCTCCGGCGCGAGCCACTGGCAGGCCTGCGCCCGGAACCGTACGGGATCCAGCCCGCCGGAACCCTCGGGCACGGCCCCCAGCAGCGGGGCTCCTGCCATCTCGGCGAGCTCGCCGACGTTGCACCGTTCGGCGAGTCCGGGGGCGTCGGGCCAGCAGCCGATGACCACGCCGAGCGTCTCCAGACCCCTGGCCCGCAGGGCCTCTCCGGTCAGCTGCACACAGTTGAGCGTGCCGAGGGCGGGAGCGGCGACGACGAGCACGGGGGCGCCGAGCAGGCGGGCGGCGTCGGCGAGGGTACCGCCGTTGCCGTCCAGGCGTACGAGGAGTCCGCCTGCTCCCTCGATCAGTACGAGGTCGTACTCGGTCGCCAGTTTGCGCGCGGCATCGGCCACGTCCTGGGGGGTCACCGGGGGGAGGCCGGCGCGGCGGGCGGCGGTGGCGGGGGCGAGGGGTTCGGGGAAGCGGGCGAGTTCGAGGGTGTCGACGCCGGTGCCGGTGCCGTGGCTGTTGCCCTCGCCGGCCAGCCTGGCTGCGACGTGCGCGTCGCCGTCCTCACCGGGACCGACGCCGGTCTGCGCGGGCTTCAGCACGACGACGCGTTGGCCCTTGGCATGGGCGAGGGCGGCGAGGGCGGCGGTGACGACGGTCTTGCCGATGTCGGTGTTGGTGCCGGTGACGACGATGATGCTCATACGTGGTGTCCTTCTCGTGTGCATTCTGCGGGTGCGTCGTGGCTGGTCGCGCCCACGCGGCGGAGCCGCAGATCGATGCTGCCCCGCGCCCCTGAAGGGGCCGGTTCGTGCCCCGCCCCCTCAGCCCGCTGCCGCTGCCGCGGTGACCGCTCGGCAGATGCGGGACAGGTCCTCGTTGTCGGTGACGTACGGCGGCATGGTGTAGATGAGGTCCCTGAACGGTCGCAGCCACACGCCCTCCCGTACCGCCGCCTCCGTCGCCGCAGCCATGTCGACCGCGTGGTCGAGCTGTACGACTCCGATGCCGCCGAGGACACGTACCTCCCGTACGCCGGGCAGCGACCCGGCCTCCGCCAGGCCGTCCCGCAGGCCCGTCTCCAGCCGTTTCACCTCCTGCTGCCAGTTCTGGCCGAGCAGCAGGTCGATCGATGCGCAGGCGACCGCCGCCGCCAGGGGGTTGGCCATGAAGGTCGGGCCGTGGGCGAGCACGGGGACCTCGCCCTGCGAGATGCCGTCCGCCACCCGCGACGTACACAGGGTGGCCGCCATCGTCAGATAGCCGCCGGTCAGCGCCTTGCCGAGGCACATCACGTCCGGGGAGACGGACGCCTGGTCGGCCGCGAAGAGGGTCCCGGTCCTGCCGAAGCCCGTCGCGATCTCGTCGAAGACCAGCAGTACGTCGTGTGCGTCGCACGCCTCGCGCAGCACCCGCAGGTACGCGGGGGAGTGAAAGCGCATGCCGCCCGCGCCCTGCACCACCGGCTCGACGATCACCGCCGCCAGCTCGTCCGCGTGCCGTGCGACGGCGGCCCGCAGCTCGTCCGCGTACGCCTCCTCGTACTCCACCGGTGGTTCCCGTACGAAGAGCTGGCGGGGCAGGACCCCCTGCCACAGCTGGTGCATACCGCCCTCGGGGTCGCACACCGCCATCGGCTGCCAGGTGTCGCCGTGGTAACCGCCGCGCCAGGTCAGCAGGCGCTGCTTGGCCGGGCGGCCCACCGAGCGCCAGTACTGGAGGCACATCTTCACCGCGACCTCGACGGCCACCGACCCCGAGTCCGAGAGGAACACGTGCCGCAGCGGCTCCGGGGTGATCTCCACGAGCCTGGCCGCCAGCCGCACCGCGGGTTCGTGGGTGAGCCCGCCGAACATCACATGGCTCATCCGGCCCAGCTGCTCCGTCGCCGCCTCGTTGAGGACGGGGTGGTTGTAGCCGTGCACCGCCGACCACCACGACGACATGCCGTCGATCAGCTCGGTGTGGCCGTGCGCGGGCCCGGCGAGCCGCAGCCGCACCCCCGACGCGGACTCCACGACGAGCGGCTCGGCGCGGCCCGGCATCGGACCGTACGGATGCCAGACGTGCTCCCGGTCCAGGCGCAGGAGCTCGGCGGGGGAGAGAGGGTGCTTAGCGGAGAGGTCAGGCATTGGGCGCGAGGTCCGTTCCCGCCCCGCGCCGGCGCACCGCCACCAGATCCGTACGTGCCTCCTCGCGCGCGGCGGGCACGGCCGTCTCGTCCGTACCGCATGCCGACGCCTCGTCACCGCCGCACACCGATCCGCAGCCGCCGCCCGCCCGGTGCTCCGGCAGCGTCGTCGTGTCCGTGCCCTCCACCTCGAAGCCCGCGTCCGCGATCATCTCCAGGTCGGCCTGGCCCGCCTGGCCCTCGCTGGTCAGGTAGTCGCCCAGGAAGATCGAGTTGACCAGGTGCAGGGCGAGCGGCTGCATCGTCCGCAGGTGCACCTCGCGGCCTCCGGCCAGCCGTACCTCGACGTCCGGGCAGACGAACCGCACCATCGCCAGGATGCGCAGCGCCCGCTGCGGCGTGAGGTTCCACTCCTTGGCGAGCGGCGTCCCCTCGAACGGGATGAGGAAGTTGACCGGCACCGAGTCCGGGTCGAGCTCGCGCAGCGAGAAGACGACGTCGACCAGGTCCGCGTCGGACTCGCCCATGCCCGCGATCAGGCCCGAGCAGGCGGACAGGCCCGCGGCCTGCGCCTGCTGGACGGTCTCGACGCGGTCCGCGTAGGTGTGCGTGGTGGTGATGTCCCCGTACGTCGACTCCGACGTGTTGAGGTTGTGGTTGTACGCGTCCGCGCCCGCGGACCGCAGCCGCTCCGCCTGGCCGTCCGACAGCAGGCCGAGGCAGGCGCAGACCTCGACGCCCTCGTTCGCTTCCTTGATCGCCTCGATGGTCTTCGAGACCCGGTCCACGTCCCGGTCGGTGGGACCGCGCCCGCTCGCCACCAGGCAGACCCGCTTCGCGCCGCCCGCGACACCGGCGGCCGCTGCCTGCGACGCCTCGTCCGCCTTCAGCCAGGTGTACTTCAGGATCTCGGCCTTGGAACCGAGCCGCTGCGAGCAGTACGAGCAGTCCTCCGGGCAGAGCCCCGACTTGAGGTTGACGAGGTAGTTGAGCTTCACCCGCCGCCCGAACCACTGGCGGCGCACCTTGCCGGCCGCGGCCACCACGTCGAGCAGTTCGTCGTCGGTCGTCGCCAGGACGGCGAGCGCTTCTTCGCGGGTCGGCAGCTCGCGCCGAAGCCCCTTCTCCACCAGTGTGTTCAGCAGGTCCATGAGCATGATCCTGACCTACGGCACCGCCCCGGGCCAAGGAGGATCCGGACAAGAGCGCGGGTTCGAGGTGTGGGTATTGCCACACCCTGACGGGGATCCGGTCCGGCTAGTGTCTGTGGGCTGCCTACAAAGTGCTGCCCCACCGGAGGGTTCCCGCCATGCCCGATCGTCCCACGCCCGCGAACCCCTTCGGCTGGATCGGGGAAGAGGCCGCCCGCCGTGCCCGCGCCGGGCTCGTCAGGACGCTGCGCCCGCGCCCCGCGGACAGCCCCGTCCTCGACCTCGCGAGCAACGACTACCTCGGCCTGACCCGCCACCCGGAGACGGTCGGGGCCGCGGCCGAAGCGGCGCAGCGCTGGGGGGCGGGCGCGACCGGGTCCCGGCTCGTCACCGGCAGCACCGCCCTGCACGCCGAACTGGAGCGGGAACTCGCCGATTTCACCGGCTTCGAGGCCGCCCTCGTACTGTCCTCCGGCTACGCGGCCAACCTGGCCGCACTCACCGCACTGACCGCCCGCGGCTCCCTGATCGTTTCCGACGCCGGCAACCACGCCTCGATCGTCGACGGCTGCCGGCTGTCCCGCGCCGAGACGGCCGTGGTCCCGCACGCCGACCCGCAGGCAGTGCGCAAGGTTTTGGACGGGTACGTCCCCCACGGACACGTCCCCCGCGGACATGCCCCTGACGGGCACGCCCCCGACGGGCGCGACGGACGGGCGCTCGTGGTCACGGACTCCGTCTTCTCGGTCGACGGAGACGCCGCCCCGCTCGCCGAACTCGCAGCCGTGGCAAGGGAGTTCGGTGCGGGACTGGTCGTCGACGACGCACACGGCCTCGGTGTCCTCGGTGACGGCGGGCGCGGCGCCCTGCACGCCGCGGGCCTCGCGGGTGCGCCGGACGTCGTCGCGACGGTCACCCTGTCGAAGTCCCTCGGCAGCCAGGGCGGTGCGGTCCTCGGCCCGGCACACGTCATCGACCACCTGGTCAACGCGGCTCGTACGTTCATCTTCGACACCGGACTCGCCCCCGCAGCCGCCGGAGCTGCCCTCGCGAGCCTGCGGCTGCTGCGCCGCGAGCCGGGCCGCGCCGCCCGTGCGCGCGACGTATCGGCCGCCCTGCACCGGCAGTTGACCGCTGCCGGACTCGCCGCGGTACGCCCGGACGCGGCCGTGGTCTCCGTCCGCGCCCCGTCGGCGGAGGCGGCCCTGCAGTGGGCGGCCGACTGCCGCACCGAGGGCCTTGGTGTCGGCTGCTTCCGGCCGCCGTCCGTCCCGGACGGCATCTCCCGGCTGCGGCTGACGGCCAGGGCAGACCTCACGGACGCACAGATCGCGGGTGCGGTGGACGTCATTGTCCGTACCGCACCCGCGTCTTGATGATCTGTCAGTTCATGGTGCGGTGGTGCGGTTCATGGTGCGGTGGTGCGTCACAGTGCCTCCGTGCGTACCGCGCCGACGAAGCGGGACCAGGCGTCGGCGCTGAAGAGGAGGGCGGGGCGGCTCACGCGCTTCGAGTCACGGACGGCCAGCAGGCCACCGAGGGCCGTTGCCGTCTCGACGCAGTTGTTCATGCCGGTGCTGCGGCTGCTGCGGCGCCACGCTGCGCCGTGCAACTGCAGGCTGGAAGGTACGTTCGCGAGGTGTGGGGACATGGTTCCTCCCTGCGCGTCGTCACCAATGGGGGATTCACCGGACGCCCGCGATCAGATCCAGGGAGTCCCCGTGCGGAAGGGCCTGTGCCTGGATCCGCTGGAAAGCGGCCGAGTACTGGGCAAGGTCTTCTTTCCGTTCCAGATAGAGGCTACTCGCCAGGTGGTCAATAACAACCACATCCAGATCTGCAATGTTCGGAAAGGAGAAAATAACGAAAGCCCCGGTGAGACCCGTGTGCGCACCCGCCCCAAATGGCAACACCTGTAACTGCACATGAGGCAGCTCCGCCATCTCCAGCAGATGCCGCATCTGCTCCTTCATCACCCGCTCGCCGCCCACCGCCCTGTGCAGTACCGCCTCGTCCAGTACGGCACTCAGGGTCAGCGGTGAGGCAGCCCGCAGGACCTCCTGCCGGGCGAGGCGCACCTCCACCAGTGAGTCGATCTTCCGCACAGGCAGCCCGGACAACGTTGCCCTCGTGACCGTCCGTGCGTAGTCCGGCGTCTGCAACAGCCCTGGAACCACAGAGGTTTCGAGCGTGCGCGCCGTGCACGCCTGCGACTCCAGACTGATGAAGTCCCGGTACTGGGGCGGCAGCAGACCCCGGTAGGCGTGCCACCACTGGGTGCCCGACTCCCCGGACGTCTCCGCCAACGCCTCCAGGAGCAGCCGCAGTTGGGGCTCCTGGACGTCGTACACCGAGAGCAGCAGTGCCACGTCCTCGGGCTTCGCGCCGCTGTGTCCGGTTTCGATCCGGCTGACCTTCGACTGGTGCCAGCCGACCAGACGCGCGGCCTCCGGGCTGGTGAGCCCTGCCCTGTCGCGCAGTCTGCGCAATTCTTCTCCGAGCTTGCGCCGGCGTACCGCGGGGCCGTGTCGCATTACCGACTCCTCTCGCGCGTTCCAGGCCTCCCCGCCGAGGGCCAGTCTGCCCGTCACTTGCCTTTCCGCGTACCAGAGTTCACTACTTCGAGTGGTAGATATATGTATGTCTGGGAGGAACGTCGTAGGTGGCGGCACGATGAGTGGCACTCTGGCGCGGAACGAGTCCGGGGCCGCTCCCGCACGGATCCGCGTCCGAGTTCCGATTCGGCCCCGGTGGGAAAGGGACAACGTCGCCATGGCTGACCACCAGGAAGTATCCGTCACCCTGCCGAGCGATCCAGCTTCGGTGCCCGCCGCCAGGAGATACGTGGCCGAAGTACTGGCCGAATGGGGGCTTCCGGCGGATTCGGAGGCGGCCGACGTCATCCGGCTGATCGTCTCGGAGCTGGCGACCAACGCCGTACAGCACACCTTCGGCCAGTCCCCCACCTTCACGGTGGACGTCCAGCTGGACCGGGACGAGCAGTTGCGCATCGGCGTCACCGACAGCCATCCGCGCTGGCCCCAGCGGCTGCCCGCCGCCGTCCAGCAGGACAACGGGCGCGGCATGGTCATCATCCGTTCCCTCACCGCGGAGTGCGGGGGCCGGCTGTCGGTCACGCCCACCGCGGAGGGCGGCAAGACGGTGTGGATCGCGCTGCCCTGGGTCGTGCCGGTGCAGAGGTAGGCGTACGGGGTGAAGGCGGCGGCGTGCCGGAGAGTTGCCCAACGCGCCGCCGGAAGAGGTGAAGTGACTGGCCGTCAGTTCACCCGCCCGTACCACACGCTCTTCGACCAGATCCGCTCCAGCCGCACCACCGTGCCCCGCCTCGGCGAGTGCCAGATCTTGTTGCTGCCCGCGTAGATGCCGACGTGGTAGACGCTGCGTCCCTGGTGGAAGAAGACCAGGTCCCCGCGCTTGCGCACCGAGGCGGAGATGTGCCGGGTCTTGTTGTACTGCGACTGGGCCGAGCGCGGCAGATTCTTGCCCGCCTTCCGATACGAGTACAGCGTCAGGCCCGAGCAGTCGAAGCGGTTCGGTCCGCTGGCCCCGTACTTGTACGGCGAACCGCGCTTCGAGGCGGCGATCTGCAGCGCCTTCGTCGCGAGCGTCGCGGCCTCGGCCTCGGGCGCGGCTCCGGGGATCAGGAGCGGGGCGCCCGCCACGGCGAGGGTGAGGGCCGATGCGATGGAGGCCCTGGCGATCAGCGACGGGACAAGTGCGTGAACGTGCGCAGTCATGCGCAACCCTTCGTCGACCAGACGTCCCGGCGGCGCCCGAGGTGCGGCGCCCGTCAGGACCGCCCCGCCACGACGGCGGGGGCTTGTCGTCCCAGGGATCTTGACCCGGTGAACGTCTGGTTTCCGAGCGGAGAGGGGTGTTTGTGAGGCTCCTCACCACTGACCCGTTCGGGTGGACAAGGGCGGTTCCGCTCCAAGGTGTCGGCCCCCGAGGAGGCCCGCACCAGCACCGGAACAGATCATTCCGATCTTGCTCCGGACGAACTGTGCAACTCGATCAGTGCGGACGGGGTAGACGTGACTGGGCCGAACGGGGGAGGAGTCCTGGTGCCGGTGTGCCCACCCCGGGTGGCAGTGCCCGGTGATCAACTCGCCTGTTCCGGCGGCACGGTGAGGCGTTTGGCCCGCCGCTCCCCGTCCAGCACGCGCAGCGCCTGTGCGAGCGTGGCCGGGTGGATACCGGTCTCGCCCCGCTCGTACATCAGGGTCAGTGCGTCGCGCAGTGCGCTCGCCCGGCCGACGAGTGCCTGTGCGGCGCGCAGAGCGCCGTAAGTGTCCGTGCTGCGGGACGGGTTGATGCGTCCCAGCGAGTCGACGACCTCCAGATAGCTGTCCAGGAAGTCGCACTCGGCCCGGGTCAGCGCGGGCAGCGGCGGCAGCTCGGGCAGCATCCGCCCGCTCACCGGGGCGCGGGGGTGGTGCCGCCCTTGCGGCTCGCGACGATCTGGTCCACCAGTCCGTACGCGAGGGCGGCCTCGGCGTCGAGGACCTGAGTGCGGTCGAAGTCGGTCTCGACCTGCTCGGCGGTCCTGCCCGTGTGCCGGGCCAGCATCCCCGCCGTCATCGTGCGCAGCCGCACCAGCTCCTGCGCCTGGATCTCCAGGTCGGACGGCTGCCCCTGGGCGGGCTCGTCCAGCGAGGGCTGGCTGAGGGCGATCCGGGCGCCTGGCAGTGCGAGCCGCTTGCCGGGGGTGCCGGCGGCGAGCAGTACGGCCGCGGCGTCGAGGGCCTGGCCGAGACAGGTCGTCTCCACGTCGCAGGTGACGAACTGGAGCGTGTCGTAGATCGCCGCCATCGCGGTGTACGAGCCGCCGGGGGAGTTGATGTAGAGCGAGATGTCCCGGTCGGGGGCGTCGTGCTCCAGGTACATGAACTGCGCGGCGATGTCGTTGGCCGCGGCGTCGTCGACGGGCGTCCCGAGGAACACGATCCGCTCGGCGAGCAGCTTCGAGTACGGATCGAGCGTGCGGGTCCCGGTGCTGGTGCGCTCGTGGAACTGGGGCAGAACGTATCGGGCGGACGGCTGGATCATGGCGCGCTCCCTCTGACCGCGGCAGCGGAAGCGCTGCCGCCTCTGTAAAAAATGTACAGGACGTACGTTCAGTACGATGGTGAGCATGACCTACGAGATTCCGGTGACGCAAGCCCGTGCAGAGCTCGCCGACCTGATCAACCGCGTCGTGTACGGCGGGGAGCGGGTGGTCGTGACGCGTCACGGGAAGCCGCTCGTCGCGCTGGTCTCCGCCGCTGACCTGGAGCGATTGGAGAACGAGCCGGAGGTGGCGGAGGAGCAGGTGATCAGTTCTCTCTCGTCGGTCGGCTCGATCACGTCCGCTCCGGGCGAACGCCGCCGGTTCGGCATCGCCGCCGAATACCGGGGCGAGCACGGGGACGGTGGAGTTAACGCGACGGAAACCCCGCACAACTAGCCTCGTGATGACGGCACCTGACGGAAAGTCCTGGTGACACCCCTTACCGAGGCTTTGCATGCCCTTTGCTGGGTGGGTGGTACACCTATGTCCGTCGTGGTGACCGCGACAGCCGGGCCGGGCGGCCCGGCGCGAGGACTGTGAGGTGTGGACCCGTGCAACTGACCCCGCACGAGCAGGAACGGCTACTCATCCATGTGGCCGCGGACGTGGCCGAGAAGCGCAGGGCGCGCGGGGTGAGGCTCAACCACCCAGAGGCGGTCGCCCTCATCACCTCGCACATCCTCGAAGGCGCCCGCGACGGTCACACCGTCGCCCAGCTCATGTCCTCGGGCCGCAAGGTGCTGCACCGCGACGAGGTCATGGACGGCATCCCCGAGATGATCCACGACGTACAGGTCGAGGCGACCTTCCCGGACGGCACCAAGCTCGTCACCGTCCACGAGCCGATCCAGTAGCGGGGACACGGACACCGATGATCCCCGGCGAGATTCTCTTCGCAGACGCGCCCGTCCTCCTCAACGAGGGCCGCCCCGTCACCCGCCTCCGCGTCCTCAACGCCGCCGACCGGCCCGTCCAGGTCGGCTCCCACTACCACTTCGCCGAGGCCAACCCCGGTCTTGACTTCGACCGAGTCGCAGCCCGTGGCCTGCGGCTGAACATCGCCGCCGGTACGGCCGTGCGCTTCGAGCCCGGCATCCCCGTCGACGTCGAACTCGTTCCCATCGGCGGCCTGCGCATCGTCGCCGGACTGCGCGGGGAGACCGGAGGTGCCCTCGATGGCTGAGTCCGTACGCACCGGGGGCTCCGCGCACCCCGGGATCTCCCGCGCCGTGTACGCCGACCTCTTCGGCCCCACCACCGGCGACCGCATCCGGCTCGCCGACACCGATCTGCTCGTAGAGATCGAGGAGGACCGCTCCGGCGGGCCGGGACTCGCGGGCGACGAGGCGGTGTTCGGCGGCGGCAAGGTCATCCGCGAATCCATGGGCCAGGCCCGTACGACCAGGGCCGAAGGCGCACCCGACACCGTCATCACCGGCGTCGTCATCCTCGACCACTGGGGCATCGTCAAGGCCGACCTCGGTATCCGCGACGGCCGCATCACCGGCATCGGCAAGGCCGGAAACCCGGACACGATGGACGGCGTCCACCCCGACCTCGTCATCGGCCCCGAGACCGAGATCATCGCCGGCAACGGCCGGATCGTCACCGCCGGCGCCATCGACGCGCACGTCCACTTCATCTCGCCGACCGTCGTCGAGTCGGCGCTCTCCTCCGGCATCACCACCCTTGTCGGCGGCGGCACCGGACCCGCCGAGGGCTCCAAGGCCACCACCGTCACACCCGGCGGCTGGCACCTGGCCCGGATGTTCGCCGCGCTGGAGCACTACCCGGTGAACATCGGGCTGCTCGGCAAGGGCAACACCATGTCCCGCGAGGCCATGCACGCCCAGCTCAGGGGCGGCGCGCTCGGGTTCAAGATCCACGAGGACTGGGGCGCGACCCCCGCCGTCATCGACGCATGCCTGAGCGTCTGCGACGAGACCGGTGCCCAACTCGCCATCCACACCGACACGTTGAACGAGGCCGGGTTCGTCGGCGACACCCTCGCCGCCATCGCGGGCCGCACCATCCACGCGTACCACACCGAGGGCGCGGGCGGCGGGCACGCACCGGACATCATCACGGTCGTCTCCGAGCCGTACGTCCTGCCCAGCTCGACCAACCCCACCCGGCCGCACACCCTCAACACCCTCGACGAACACCTCGACATGCTGATGGTCTGCCACCACCTCAACCCGGCGGTGCCGGAGGACCTGGCGTTCGCGGAATCCCGCATCCGGCCCTCCACCATCGCGGCCGAGGACATCCTGCACGACCTCGGCGCGATCTCGATCATCTCCTCGGACTCGCAGGCGATGGGCCGGGTCGGCGAGGTGATCCTGCGGACCTGGCAGACCGCCCACGTGATGAAGAAGCGCCGCGGCTCGCTGCCGGGCGACGGGCGCGCCGACAACCACCGGGCACGTCGCTATGTCGCCAAGTACACGATCAACCCGGCCGTCGCACAGGGTCTCGCCCACGAGATCGGCTCGGTCGAGACCGGCAAACTCGCCGACCTCGTCCTCTGGGAGCCCGCCTTCTTCGGCGTCAAGCCGCTGCTCGTGATCAAGGGTGGCCAGATCGCGTACGCGCAGATGGGCGACGCCAACGCGTCGATCCCCACCCCGCAGCCGATCCTGCCCCGGCCGATGTTCGGCGCGATCGGCCGCGCCCCGGCCGCGAACTCCTTCAACTTCGTGGCCGAGGCGGCGATCGAGGACAAGATCGCCGAGCGACTCGGGAGCCGGTTCGGCATCGGGAAGTCCTTCGTGCCGATCACCAGCACGCGGGGGGTCACCAAGGCGGACATGCGGGAGAACGACGCGATGCCGCGCGTCGAGGTCGACGCGGACACCTTCACGGTGACCATCGACGGCGACCCGGTGGACCCGGCCCCGGCGGCCGAACTGCCCATGGCCCAGCGCTACTTCCTCTTCTGAGGGGCGTCAGAAAATGGACCGACTGACGTCTGTGCGTACGCCCCCGGGCGGGACCGTACTCCCGGCTGAGGCCGCCCCGGCGACCGAGGGGCCGCGCAGGGAGGGCGTACGGGGCTCCGGCCCTGCCTCCCCTGCGGAGGCCCTGGCGTCCGTCGGACTCCCAGCTGCGGCGACCGCTGGTCCGTGTGTGGAGGGTGTGCCGGGTTCCGGTGTTGCCCCCGGTGCGGACACCGGGCCGGGGCCGGGTAAGCCTGTGACCGGTCGGCCTCAGCCGGTCGGTCCGGCGACGGGGCGGCCCGGGGGTGCCCCGGCTGCCGGGGTGACGGGCCGCAGCGTTGCGCGGGGTGGGGCTGTAGGGAGCGGCCTTGGGGTGGAGGAGTACGGCACCGTGCAGGTTGGGCCTGTGGGTGGTGGTCGCGACGTGGTGGATCACGGCACTGCGCAGGTGCAGGGCGGGCCCGGCGTCAGTGGGGCCGCCGCTTCCCGTCGTCCCGTTCCCGGGGCCCGTGCCGCGCTGCTCGTGCTGGCCGACGGGCGGTTTCCCGCCGGGGGGCATGCGCACTCCGGTGGGGCGGAGGCCGCGGTCAAGGCCGGGCGGATCCGGGACCACCGGGACCTTGCCGCGTTCTGTCGCGGGCGGCTGCACACCGCGGGACTCACCGCCGCCGCTCTGGCGGCAGCGGCCGCGCTCGGGCTCGACCCGCTCGCCCTCGACGAGGCCGCCGACGCCCGGACTCCGTCGCCCGCGCTGCGGACCACCGCCCGCAAGCTCGGCCGGCAGATGATGCGGGCCGCCCGCGCCGCCTGGCCCTGCCCCGAACTGGACGCGCTCGCCGCCGCCCGGCCGCGCGGCGCGCACCAGCCCGTCGTGCTCGGTCTCGCCGCCCGTTCCGCCGGACTCGGGCCCGAGGACGCCGCGCACTGTGCCGCGTACGAAAGCGTCAGCGGGGCCGCGACCGCGGTCGTACGGCTGCTGAGCCTGGACCCCTTCGAAGCGACGGGCGTTCTCGCGCGGCTCGCCCCCGAGCTCGACCTGGTCGCCGAGCGGGCGGCGCTGGCGGCGTACGAGGGCATCGACGCCCTGCCCGCCGCCTCGGCCCCCCTGCTCGACATCACGGCGGAGGCACACGCGGCCTGGCCCGTACGCCTCTTCGCGTCGTAGCACTCGTACCCGCTTGCAGGAATCGCAGGAACCGCAGGAACGCAAGAACGCAAGAAAACTAGGAGCCGGACCATGCATCTCGACCACGACCACTCCGCCGCCACCGCCGTCAGCGCCGACGCCCACCGCCCCGACGGCACCCGGCGTGCCCTGCGTATCGGGCTCGGCGGGCCCGTCGGGTCCGGCAAGACGGCGACCGTCGCCGCGCTCTGCCGCGAGCTGCGCGACATGTTCTCCCTGGCCGTCGTCACCAACGACATCTACACCCGCGAGGACGCCGAATTCCTGCTGCGCAACGCGGTGTTGCCGCCCGAGCGCATCCAGGCCGTCGAGACCGGAGCCTGCCCGCACACCGCGATCCGCGACGACATCTCCGCGAACCTCGAAGCCGTGGAGGACCTGGAGGACGCGGTCGGGCCGCTCGACCTGATCCTCGTCGAGTCCGGCGGCGACAACCTCACCGCCACCTTCTCCAAGGGCCTCGTCGACGCACAGGTCTTCGTCATCGACGTGGCGGGC
Organism: Streptomyces sp. NPDC048442; assembly: GCF_040651475.1. NCBI lineage: Bacteria > Bacillati > Actinomycetota > Actinomycetes > Kitasatosporales > Streptomycetaceae > Streptomyces > Streptomyces sp. NPDC048442. Next base: position 291,739 of record NZ_JBEZKB010000006.1, on the reverse strand, counting down.
GGCGACGACATCCCCCGCAAGGGCGGGCCCGGCGTCACCACCGCCGACCTCCTCGTCATCAACAAGACGGACCTCGCGCCGTACGTCGGCTCCGACCTGGAGCGGATGGCCCGCGACGCGAAGGAGCAGCGCGGTGAACTCCCCGTCGCGTTCACGTCGTTGACCTCCGGCGAGGGTGTCAAGCCGATCGCGGACTGGGTGCGCGCTGAGCTCGCCGCCTGGACCGGGTCCGCCCGTACGGCACCCGCCGGCGCCGCAGCCGCCCGTACGGTATGAGCCTGCGCGCCACCGCCCGGATCGTCGCCGCCCCCGGGGGCCGGCTCCCGGTCCTGGAGAGCGACGGCCCGCTCGCCCTGCGCCGTACGAGATCCGCCGAAGGACCCGGCAGCAGCAGGGTCACCGTCGTCGGCGCCATGAGCGCACCGCTCGGCGGTGACCGCCTCGCCATCGAGGCCGAGGTGCTGGACGGCGCCCGGCTCACCGTCGACGCGGCGGCCGCCACCGTCGCGCTGCCCGGACGCACCCCGGAACCCGCCCACTACGACGTCCGGCTGACGGTGGGTCAGGGAGCGGAGCTGCGCTGGTTGCCGGAGCAGCTGATCTCCGCGTGCGGCAGCGACCTGCGGATGACCACCCGGGTCGAACTGGCCCCCACCGCCCGCCTGGTGCTCCGCGAGGAACAGGTCCTGGGCCGGCACGGCGAGTCCACCGGCACCCTCACCACCCGCCTCACCGTCCACCGCGGCGGACGCCCCCTCTTCGACCAGGAGCTCTCGTACGGTCCGGGCGCACCGGGTGGCTGGGACGGCGGCGCGGTCCTCGGCGGACACCGGGCGGTCGGCCAACTCCTGGTGGTGGACGAGCAGTTGGCTCACTCCGCAGCACAGGCCCGGCTGCTCGGCCCGACCGCGGTGCTGACGCCGCTCGCGGGGCCCGCCGTCCTCGTGACGGCGGTGGCGGCGGATGCCAGGGAACTGCGCCTGATCCTGGACGACGTACTGGAGTCGCAGACGGCCCTCTGCCCGACCGCCTGCTGAAGCCGTACCGCTGAGCGGGACATCCTGCACCGGTTATTGGTTCGGCAAAGAAACACCAGTACGGTCTGGTCGCGGCATCCCTCCGGGCGGAAGGATGCCGCCCACACCCGTTTCCGGGGACGTGAAGGAAACTCACAGGGGGAGGTCCACTTGCGACGCACCGCAGTGCTCGGCTCGGCCGGCACGCTGCTCGCGGGCACGCTCATAGCCGGCGCGATGGCCGCACCGGCCGCGACCGCCGACGCGGCACAGCCGAAGCAGAGCTCCAACAGCCGGTACCAGGGCGGAGGTTCGGAGGCCCACGGGGTGCAGGTGGCGGCCGGCCTGGCCGCCGCGCGCGGCATCGACTGGCAGGACTGCCCGGCCGACTGGGGCCTGGAGAAGCCCATCAAGTGCGGCTACGTCACGGTCCCGCTGGACTACAAGAAGCCGTACGGCAAGCAGATCCGGATTGCCGTCGACAAAATCGCCCACACCGGCTCCCCGAAGGACCGGCAGGGCTCCCTGCTCTACAACCCGGGCGGTCCCGGCGGCTCCGGCCTCAAGTTCCCGCGCCGGGTCGTCACCAAGAACGCCATCTGGGCAGGCGCCGCCAAGGCGTACGACCTGGTGGGCTTTGACCCGCGCGGAGTCGGAAGGTCGACCCCGATCTCCTGCGTCGACCCGCAGGAGTTCGTCAAGGCCCCGAAGGCCGACCCGGTGCCCGACGGCGAGGCCGACAAGCGCGCCCAGCGCAAGCTCGCCGCCGAATACGCGGCCGGCTGCAAGGAGCGCAGCGGCTGGATGCTGCCGCACATGACCACCCCCAACACGGCACGTGACCTGGACGTCCTCCGGGCCGCGCTGGGCGACAAGTTGCTCAACTACCTGGGCGTCTCGTACGGCACCTACCTGGGCGCCGTCTACGGCACGCTCTTCCCGTCGCACGTGCGCCGCATGGTCCTGGACAGCGTCGTCAACCCGTCCACGAAGAAGATCTGGTACGAGGTCAACGTCGACCAGGACATCGCCTTCGAGGGCCGCTGGAAGGACTGGATGAAGTGGGTCGCCAAGAACGACGCGACCTACCACCTCGGCGACACCGTCGAGAAGGTCCAGAAGCAGTGGGCCGAGCTGCGCGCCACCGCCAAGAAGAACCCCATCGGCAAGGTGGTCGGCCCGCAGGAACTGAACAACTACTTCCAGAACGCGCCGTACTACGACTCCTACTGGCCGACGGTCGCCGGCGTCTGGAGCAAGTACGTCGCGGGTGACGCCGCGCCCCTCGTCGACAAGGCCGGTCCGCACCCGGAGGACACCGCGGGCAACATCGCCTCGGAGAACTTCAACGCCGTCTACACGGCGGTCGAGTGCGCGGACGCCAAGTGGCCGACCAGTTGGAACAAGTGGGACCGGGACAACACCCGGCTGCACGAGAAGTACCCCTTCTTCACCTGGTCCAACGCCTGGATGAACCTGCCCTGTGCCACCTGGGGCGCCCCGCAGCAGCACGCCATGGAGGTGAAGACCGGCAAGGGGCTGCCGCCGGTGCTGATCACCCAGTCCACCCGGGACGCGGCCACGCCGTACGCCGGTGCGGTGGAGCTGCACAAGCGGTTCAAGGGCTCGCGCCTGATCACCGAGCGCGACGCGGGCTCGCACGGCATCACCAACCTGGAGAACCCCTGCCTCAACGGCAAGGTCGAGGCCTACCTGCTCAGCGGCAAGCTGGACAGCCGTGACGTGACGTGCGCCCCGCACGCCACGCCCAAGCCGTAACCGACGGCAGGCGATTTGCCGCTCGAACCGGGGGCGGCCGGTGCTCTCCCACCGGCCGCCCCTGCCCGTCCGTACGCACCTGCCCGGGTACGTCGGCGCGCTCCTGCTCAGTGCCGAAGCCGCGGGAACTTCCGCCCCTGAGCGGCCTGTTCGGCCTTCACGTCGGCCGCGTACCGGTCGACGTACTCCTGCCCCGACAGGTTCAGGATCGCGTACATGATCTCGTCGGTGACGGCCCGCAGAGCCGCCTTCTCGTCCTCCATGCCGGCGAACCGCGAGAAGTCCAGCGGCTCCCCGAACCGGATCGTCACCCGCTTGACCTTCGGGATCTTCCGCCCCGGCGGCTGGATCTCGAACGTCCCGACCATCGCGCACGGCACCACCGGCGCGCCCGCCCTGATCGCCATCACCGCGACCCCGACCTTGCCCTTGTACAGCCGCCCGTCGTGCGACCGCGTCCCCTCCGGGTAGATGCCCAGCAGCTCGTCCTTCGCGAGCACCCCGAGCCCCTCCCGCACGGCCGCCTTCCCGGCCTCCTTGCCTGAGCGGTCCACCGGAATCTGGCCCGCACTGCGGAAGAACGCGGCCGTCAGCCGCCCCTTCACCCCGGGCCCGGTGAAGTACTCCGCCTTGGCCAGGAAGGTGATCCTCCGCTTCAGTACGGCGGGCATCAGGAAGTGGTCCGAGAACGACAGGTGATTGCCCGCGACGATCGCCGCCCCGTCCGCCGGAATGTGGCTCAGCCCTTCGATCCGGGGCCGGAACAGAAGTCTCAACAGCGGTCCCAGGACGACGTGTTTGAGGATGTAGTAGAACACCCGGCTGCTCCCTTTGGTGGCGGACCGCCTCGTGAGCTGTCCTCTGCTGGTCAGGGCTTGTTTCGGGGGCGCTCAGTGTAGGGGCAGGCCCCGTCCCGCGTAACCACGCCCGGCCGTGCCGGTGCCCGCTCGACGATCAGTCCTGATCCGGTGCCGGATCGATCTCGCCGGGCGGGGTGCGGATGTGGAAAATTCATACTTCTTCGCAGGTTTCGGGTCGTGCGTGGTCTGGTCAAGGAATCTCTTTGCCCTGTCGATCCTGTTGCTTGGGGAGCCTCTTGGTTCCAATGAGCTGCACCCACCAGGTGCATGCCACAGGAGGGCTGTTACCCGTGATTCCTCGCACACTTCCGGATGTCCTGCGGCCGTCGGACGCCCCGCAGTCACAAGCTGCGCGGTGCAGTCGGGACACCCTCGCGGTCCGCAGTCACGAGCGGCGCAATGCCCTGCACATCCTGTACGGCCTGATGGAGCTCGCCGAGCACGCGAAGAGGCACCCCGGGTCGGGCGCGGCCTCGCCGGGGCCGCCGTTCGCCGAGATCCTGGATGCTGGGAGCCGCATCGAAGTACCCCTGGTACTGGCCCAGTTGATCGGCAAGGCCATGGTCGCCGAACAGCGGGGGGTGGCCCTCAGGCTGAGCCCGCAGTCCGTGCTGAGCGGGCGGCCCGGCCAGGCCGAGGACATCGTCACCGTGCTCGGCAACCTCGTCGACAACGCCCTCGACGCCGTGACGGGCGGCGGGATCGTGGACCCCCGCGTCGAGATCTCGCTGCGCGAGGACGAGGAGTGCGTCGAACTCGCGGTCGCCGACAACGGCCCCGGTGTCCCCCCGGACCTGCGCCGGCGGATCTTCGTTCCGGGGTTCTCCACCAAGCCCCGAACTGGCGTACGGGCCAGGGGACTTGGCCTCGCGCTGATACGGGCCGTCACGCTGCAGGGCGGCGGGACGGTCACCGTCGCCGACCGGGACGACGGCGGGCGCGGTGCGGTGTTCACCGTACGCATGGCGGCCGGGCCGCGAGGAGACGCCCTGCGAAGACCCGCCGCACGAGGAGCGGCCGCACGAGGAGCCGCTGTGCGAGAAGCAGCCCCGCGGGGAGCCGTCGGGAGCCTTCGGTGATCGAAGTCCTGGTCGTGGACGACGACTTCTACGTGGCGAAGATCAACGCCCATTACGTGTCGGAAGTGCCGGGCTTCCGCGTCGCCGGCATCGCTCACGACGCCGCGCCCGCGCTCGCCGCCGTGGAGCGCGGCGGCATCGATCTGATCCTGCTCGACCAGCATCTGCCCCATGAGAGCGGACTGTCCCTCGTCCGCAGGATGCGCGGGCTCGGGTACGACATCGACGTCATCATGGTCACCGCGGACCGCCGCGCCGCCTCCGTGCGCGAAGCCCTGCGCGTCGGCGTCCTGCAGTACATCGTCAAACCGTTCACCTGCGAAGGGCTGCGCGCCAAACTGGAGGCGTACGTCCAGCTGCGCAGCATCATCGAGGACGGCGCCGAGATGGACCAGGCCCGCATCGACCGCATGCTGGGCGCACTGCGCACCCCCGAGAGCGAGCACGCGCTGCCGAAGGGCTTCTCGGAGCGCACCGCCGAGCTGGTCAAGCGGATCGTCGGGGAGCACGGGACGGGCCGGCAGATCTCCGCCCAGGAAGTGGCCGAACGGGCCCGGATCAGCCGGTCCACCGCGCAGCGCTACCTCAAGTACCTCGCCGAAGCGGGAAAGTTGAGGCTCTCGCTGCGCTACGGCGACAGCGGACGCCCCGAGCACCTGTACACGAGCGGCTGATGGAGCCGGACAGATACGGGCTGCCCCTCCGGCTCCCCGTCTGGTGCGAGGCCTGGTTCCGGCAGGACATCGTGGCCACCGGGCGCCACCGGGCGGCCCCCGCGCTGCTCTTCGGCGTCGGCATCGGGCTGGTCGGCATCTTCTGCCCACCGCTGCTGATCGCGGGCGCGCTGCGGCTCAGCCGCCCGCGCGGGACGCCACGACCTCCCGGACCCCCGGCGGGGCACGGCTCCCACCGGAACCCGGCACGCACGGCCGGCCGCAGCACGCACCGTCGGACGTACTGGATTTATGAGCAGAGCGGGCTTTTCGCCGTCAAGTCGGTTTGCGCCCACAAGCGATCGCGCGAGCCCGCCGGGCACCTAGCCTCCACACCAACAGCCAGGCACCCGCAGGGAATCCGCCAGGACAGGAAGACCATCGTGCTGACCCGTATCCTCCCTCCGCCAGGACCTGCCCGGATGCTCACCGTCATCACCATGGTGATGGCCCTCGGACAGGGCCTGTGGATGGCCATCAACGCGATCTACGCGGTGACGGTGATCCGTCTCACGCCGGGGCAACTCGGCCTCAGCATAGGAATATCGGCCGCGCTCGTACTGGTGTCGAGCATCCCGCTCGGGCACCTCGCGGACCGGGCCGGACCCCGGACCGTACAGATGTGGTCCTTCCTGGCGCTGGCGCCGCTGACGGCCGCCCTGCTGTTCGTGGACGGCTTCTGGTCGTATCTGATCGTCACGTCCGTCCAGGGCTTCGCCTACCGGGCCGGCAACAACGCCCGCAAGGCGATGATCGCGGCGAACGTGCCGCGGGAGAACCGTGCGCACGTGATGGCGTACATCCGCGCATCCCTCAACGCGACGATGGCGATCGGCGCCTGTCTGTCCGGTCTCGTACTCGCCTGGGGGGCGCGCGAGGGCTATCAGGCCGCCGTTGTGTTCACCGCCCTCTGCTTCCTCGCGACGGGGCTGCTCACGCTGAAGGAGCCTCCTGTTCCGCCGGTGCCGGCCTCCGCGGGCGCCGCGTTCGCGGTCCTTCGCGACATGCCGTTCCTGCTGTTCACCGCCCTGGACGGGCTGCTCGTCACCCATGCTCTGCTGCTCGATCTCGTACTGCCGCTGTGGGTGATCCACCGCACGGAGGCGCCGCGCTGGATGAGCGCGGTCATCCTGCTGGTCAACACCGGGTTCGTGGTGGCCTTCCAGACGAGGGCGGCGCGCGGCACCGACACCCCCAGGGCCGCCTCGTGGGCGAGCCTGCAGGGCGCCTGCTGCGTCGCGGTGGCCTGCCTGGTGTTCGCCATGTCCGGCGGCAGGGGACTGCTCGAAGCGTGCCTCCTGCTGGTCGTCGGCGCACTGCTGCACGCGCTGGGGGAGATCCGGCAGGCGGCGGGCAGCTGGACCATCGCCTTCGATCTCGCTCCCGATCACGCCCAGGGCCAGTACCAGGGCACGTACAAGATGGGCGGCGACATCGGCAAGATGTTCGCCCCCGCGCTCTTCGCCTGGCTGATCGTCGACCACGGCGCCGGCGGCTGGGTCGTCCTCGGGGTGTCGTACGCGGTCCTGGGCGCCGCGATGCCGGCGGTCGTGGCGCGCGGCACCCGCAGCCGCGCGCGGGCAGCGGCCGCAGGCAAGGATCCGGCGGCAGCCACCGCCGGGTGACCTCAGGGCCGCCTTGGCCCGACCCCCACCGATCCACAGAATCGACGAGGTACCCATGAACTGCACCATCGCCCCACGGAGCGTGAACCTCCAGGGCGTCTGCCTGGTGGACGAGGCGCACGGCTGGGCCGTCGGCGACGGAGGCATGATCCTCGCGACCGTCGACGGCGGCCGGCGCTGGGAGTCCCAGGGCGACACCGACAAGGACCTGCGCGCCGTCTGCTTCGCCGACACCCGGCGCGGCTGGACGGCCGGCCGGGACGGCACCCTCCTGCACACCACGGACGGCGGCCGGACCTGGGAGCGGCGCGAGCCGGGCACCGACCGCAATCTGTACGGCATCTCCTTCGAGCCCTCGGGCCTGGCCGGCTGGGCGGTCGGCGACAGCGGCGTGATCCTCGCGACCGTGGACGGCGGCCTCACCTGGCAGCGCCAGTACTCCGACGACACCCACTTCACCCGCTGCTTCACGCTCGACGCGAAGACGGTCTGGGCGATCGGCAAGCACGGAAACATCCACGCCACCGTCGACGGCGGCGCGACCTGGACCGTCCAGCGGAGCAACGCGGAGGTCGACCTGCGCGGCATCTACGCGGTCTCCCGCGAACTGTGCTGGGCGGTGGGCCGGGCGGGCACCGTACTGCGCTCCGCGGACGGCGGCGGCACGTGGTTCCGTGAGGACGCGGGGACCGGTCTCGACCTGTACGGACTGTGGGCGGCGCCGGACGGCCTGGTGCTCCGCACGTCGGGCGACGACGGCGCCATCTTCGCCTCGCAGGACGGCGGCCGCACCTGGACGCCGCAGTCCAGCGGTACTACGGCGGACGTGGTCTCCCTGGCGCTGATGCCGGACGCCCGGCACGGCTGGACGGTCGGCGACAACGGCCTCGTCCTGCGCACCGGGGACGGCGGCGAGACCTGGACCCCTCAACTTGCCGGAATCCACAAGGACTTGACCGGGGTGTACGGCGAAGGCGACTCCCGCTGGGCGGTCGGCCAGGACGGTGTACTGGCCACCAGTGCGGACGGAGGTAGGACCTGGCAGATCGGCGCCACCGGCACCGGCGCGCTGATCTGGGACGTCCACTTCGCGGCGGGTGGCAAGCACGGCTGGGCGGTCGGAGACGCGGGCACCGTCCTGCGCACCAGAGACGGCGGTACGCACTGGACACCGGCGGACAGCGGGGTCGGACTCCCGCTCTTCGGCGTGCACTTCGAGTCGGGCGGCGAGCGGGGCTGGGCGGTGGGCGAAGCCGGCACGCTGCTGGCCACACAGGACGGCGGCACCACCTGGACACCTCGGGACAGCGGCGTACAACTGCCCCTGTTCGGTGTTCACTTCGAGGCTGAGGGTAAGCAGGGCTGGGCGGTCGGCAGTGAAGGAACCGTCCTGGCCACCGACGACGGCGGCACCACCTGGCAGCGCCAACAGGCCACAATCCGGGAGACGTTGAGCCACGTCCACGCAGGCCCCGCAGGCCGTGCCACCGCGGTGGGCCGGGCCGGCACCCTGCTCGTCACGCGGGACGGCGGTACGACCTGGGCCCCTCGGGACAGCGGCACCGCCGTCAGCCTGTGGGGCGTCGCCTTCGCGGAACGGGGCGAGCGGGGCTGGGCGGTGGGCGACGGCGGTACGGTCCTGGCGACGCGGGACGGCGGCCGCTCCTGGTCCGCCCAGGACAGCGGAGTCGTCGACAACCTGAAGGCGGTCTGGGTGCACCCGGACGGCCGACAGGTCCATGCGGTCGGGGACGGCAGTTCGGTCGTCGCCACCCGCGACCAGGGCGAGACCTGGTCCCTGGAGGTGGCGAGCACCGGCCGCAACCTGTACGGGGTCCACCTCTTCCCCGGCGGGCAGGGCGGCGCCCCCGACGGAGTCCCGGCCCGTGCCCCCGACCACACTCCCGCCGGGGAGGAGAGCTTCCCCGGCGGCATGAACGGCTGGGTGGTGGGCGACGGCGGCACCGTGCTCGCCCTCCGCGACGGCGGCCGCTTCGCACCGCAGCCGAGCGGCACACCGGCAAACCTGTATTCGGTCTCACCGGCCGGCTCCTGCGTCGCCTGGGCGGTGGGCCGGGCCGGTACGATCCTCCACACCCGCGACGCGGGCACCACGTGGCGCCAGCAGGACAGCGGCAGCACCAAGGATCTCCTCGAAGTCCACGTACGCCCGGACGCGTTGACGGCCTGGGCGGTGGGCGACCGGGGCACGATCCTCGCGACCACCGACGGCGGCGCGACCTGGCAGCACCAGCCGAGCCCTTACCCGGACTGCGGCCTGTGGGCGGTGGACTTCGCGGACGCTTCCACGGGCTGGGCGGTGGGCACCGGCGGCACCGTGTTCGCCACCACCGACGGCGGTAGGACCTGGCGGACCCAGGACAGCGGAGGCGAGGACGACCTGATCGACGTGCACGCCGTCGACACCCGGACGGCCTGGGCGGTGGGACACCGCGGCACGATCCTGCGGACCCGCGACGGCGGCCGCAACTGGCACCGCTGCACGAGCCCCACCAGCCAGAACTTCACCGCGGTCCACTTCACGCCGGACGGCACGACCGGCAGTGCGGTGGGCCGCAGCGACACGGTGATCACGACCCGGGACGGCGGCGACACGTGGCGGACGGCCTTCACCGGCTCGGGAATGTCCCTGTGGAACGTCCAGGTGTTCACCGGCCTGGAATTCTGGATCGTCGGTGACGAGGGCCATGTGCTCTCGACCGTGGACGGCGGCACGACATGGAACCAGCACTTCTACAGCCCGGAGAAGGACAGACGATGACCGAGATCAAGACGTTCGAGGACGTTCCCCCCACCACCCTGGCGGACCTGCTGGGCCGGGCCCAGGTGATGGACACGGGAATCCGCCCGCTGTGGGACTCGCCCCGGATCGCGGGCCCCGCCTACACGGTGAAGTGCGTGCCCGGCGACAACCTGATGCTGCACGCGGCGATCTACCGGGCGGAGCCCGGCGCGGTCATCGTCGTCGAATCGGGAGACCTGGACCACGCGCTGGCCGGCGGCAACGTGTGCGCGGTGGCGCAGCGCCGGGGCATCGTGGGGTTCGTGGTGGAGGGAGTGATCCGCGACCTCGCGGAGGTCCGCGAGGCGGGCTTCCCGGTGTTCTCACGCGGGGTGATCCCGATCCCCGGTACGAAGAAGAAGCTGGGCGAACTGGGGACCGCCGTACGGGTGGGCGGGGTGCTGATCCACCCGGGTGACGTGGTGGTCGCGGACGAGGAGGGCGTGGTCGTCACACCGTCCGCCGACGCGCAGAAGGTACTCGAAGCGGCGCGGGCGAAGCTCGTGAAGGAGGCCGGAGAGACGCTGGACGCCTGGGGGGAGAACCACCGGGCACGGATCGAGAAGGCACTGGGCGAACAGGGCTTCACGGGCTGAGGCCCGCAGCGAGCCGACGAGCCGCGAACGGGCGGCCGGTGGAGAGAACCCCACCGGCCGCCCGTTCGCTGTGCGCCGACCGGCCCGGGGCGCGCGGACAGTCTGTGCGCCGACCGGCCCGAGGTGCGCGGACAGTCTGTGCGCCGACCGGCCGGGACGCCGGGACGGGCTGTGTGCCTGCGAGGCTGCGGGTGTGGACGGTCCGTGTGTCCGTCGGCCCGCAACGCCTGGACAGTGCGGGATCCGGCGGGGGTGGAGTGCCCGGATGGTGCGCGAGTGCGGCGCCGGGCGGGGCCCGCCCTGGGTGATGGGGTGGGGTCCGGGTACCGGAGGAGTTCATGTGCCGGCCGGGCTCCGAGGGCAGGGAAGGTCCGCGATCGTGACGGGTTCCAGTGCCTGGGCAGTCCGCGAGCGCGACGGAGTCAAGCGCGCGAGCAGCCCCTGCGCGCAGCGGAGTTGACTGCCCGAGCAGGCCCTGCACGCAGTGGAGTTGACCGTCTGAACAGCCCCTGCGTGCAGCGGAGTTGACCGTCCGAACAGTCATGAGCACAACGGGATTTACTCGGCTCAAGAATGTTTAGAGGTTCAGCGCGCGCAATAGGGAGCCTTTTCGGCCGCCGTCGATAGCGTCCTGCACGTCCCGTTCCCGATGCGTTCGGATCGACATGACCACAGCACTGAACCCGCGCCTGGGCGCCGGACTTCTCGAACACGCCCGCCTGCAGCCGGCGCGGACGGCCCTGACCGTCGGCCGCCGCGACTACAGCTACGAAGAGGCCGTCGACACCGCCCGCCGCTGGGCCTCCCTGCTCGTCGAGGCCGCCGGTGGCCGGCCGGGGCGCGTCGGCGTCTTTGCCTACCGCAGCGAAGCCTCCTACCTCGGTGTGGCCGCCGCCCTCTTCGCCGGCGCCGCCTTCGTGCCGCTCAACCGGAAGTTCCCCGTCGAGCGCACCCGCTCCATGCTGGAGCGCGCCCAGGTCGACGCGCTGATCGTCGACGCCGCCTCCCTGCCCGCCCTCCCCGACGTGCTCCGGGGGCTGCGCCGCAAACCCGTCGTGCTGCTCGCCGACGTCGTACGGAGCGAGGCCGGGGAACTCGGCCCGGACGTACGGGTGCTGGACGCCATGGACCTCGCCATCGCCCAGCCCCTGCTGCAACTCCCCGCGGTGGCCGCCGACGACATCGCCTACCTGCTCTTCACCTCCGGCAGCACCGGCACCCCCAAGGGCGTCCCGGTGACACACGGGAACGTGCGGGCGTTCCTCGACGCCAACCAGGAGCGCTACCGGATCACCGCCGACGACCGGCTCACCCAGACCTTCGACCAGACCTTCGACCTGTCGGTCTTTGATCTCTTCATGGCCTGGGAGAACGGTGCGCGGCTCTGCGCGATGGACCCCCTGGAGATCATCGCGCCCGCCAAATACCTTGAGCGCAACGCAATCACCGTGTGGTTCTCCGTGCCCTCCGTCGGCGCCGTACTGCGCAAGCGCGGAGCGCTCAAGCCGGGATCCATGCCCACCCTGCGGTGGAGCCTCTTCTGCGGTGAACCGCTGCCCCGGGCCACCGCCGAGGCATGGCAGGCCGCCGCACCCCGCTCGACGGTCGAGAACCTGTACGGGCCCACCGAGCTCACCGTCGCCTGCACGGTCCACCGCTGGGACCCGGCGACCAGCCCAGCCGCCTGCGTCCACGAGAACGTACCCATCGGGCGCCCCTACCAGGGCCTCCAACCCCTCGTCGTGGACGAGGAGTTGAACCCGGTGGCAGCGGGGGAGAGCGGCGAGCTCTGCATGGCCGGGGCCCAGACCACCCCGGGCTACTGGCAGGCCCCCGACCTCACCGCCGAACGCTACTTCCGCCACGGAGGCAGGACGTACTACCGCACCGGCGACCTGGTCCGGCTGCAGGACGGTGAGTACGTCTGCCTCGGGCGCAACGACCAGCAGGTCAAGGTCGGCGGGCACCGCGTCGAACTCGGCGAGATCGAGGCCGTACTGCGGCGGGCCGGCGCCGTCGAGGCCGTCGCCCTGCTCTGGCCCGACCCGGACACCCTCACCGCCGTGGTCTCCGGCGTCCCGAACCCGGGCCCACTCGCCGCGGCCTGCGAAGCCGCCCTGCCCGTCTACATGACGCCGCGTTCCGTGCGTCTCGTCGACGAGATGCCGGTCAACGCCAACGGCAAGGTCGACCGCGCCGCGCTCCGGCGCCTGCTCGACAGCCCGGCCGACGCCGACCGGGCCCCCACCCCGCCCCCGACCCGCAGAAAGGGCCTCGCGTGAGCAACGTCGACCAGCTCGTCGCCGTCACCCTCGGCATCCCCGAGGAGCGCGTCACGGATGCACTCGAATACCAGTCGATCAAGCAGTGGGACTCGCTCCGCCACGTCTCGCTGATGGTCGCGATCGAGAAGGAGTACGGCGTCGAGATCGACGACGAACTCGTGCTGAGCCTGCGTTCCGTGGCCGACATCCGCGAGTACGCCGCCAGCCTGGCCGCAGGCCCCGCCACCGGGACCACAGAAGGGACCACAGAAGGGACCGCAGACGGGACCGGGACCGCCACCAGGACCGCCACCAGGACCGACACCGGGACCTCCACCCGGGCCGCCGTCCAGGCGGCCCGTCCCGCAGCGGAAGCCGCCACCAGGGCCTCCGAGGGCGGCCGCCCCGTCCACCGGGGCCTGGAAGGCATCGCCTTCGACCGCACCACCATCACCCGTATCGACGGCACCGCCGGCACCCTCGAATACCGCGGCTACAGCATCCACGACCTCGCCGGGCAGGCCTCCTTCGAAGAGGTCGCCCACCTCCTCGTACACGGTGAACTGCCCGAGGCGGCCGCCCGGGAGAACTTCACGAAGAAGCTGACCGCGGCCCGCGAACTGCCCGCCCCCGTGCTCGACCTCGCCCGCTCCCTCGCGCACGCCCACCCCATGGACGCGCTGCGCACCTGCGTCTCCGCGCTCGGCGCCCACGCGCCGCGCCGCCCGCACGGCACCGACGAAACCCTCGAAGAGGCCCGCGAGAACGGCATCGCGCTGATCGCGCAGATCCCGATGCTGGTCGCCGCCCACCACGCGTTCCGCGACGGCCGGGAGCCGCTGCGGCCCGCCGAGGACGCCACGCACGCCGAAGCCTTCCTCACCGTCCTGCTCGGCGAGACGCCGGGCCCGGCCGCCGTGCGGTTCCTCGACAAGGGCTTCATCGTGCACGCCGACCACAGCTCCAACGCGTCCGCGTTCACCGCCAGGGTCGCCATCGGCTGCCGGGCCGGCATGACCGCGGCAGTCACCGCCGCGATCGCCGCCTTCGCCGGTTCCGTGCACGGCGGCGCAGCCGAACGCGTCGTCGGCCTCATCGACCGGGTCGGTGCCCCGGAGCACGCCGAGGCGTACGTCGCCGCGCTGCAGGGACGGGGCGAGCCCGTGATGGGATTCGGCCACCGCGTCTACCGGACCGAGGACCCGCGCGTACGCCATCTGCGGGCCACCGTCGTGGAGTTGAGCAAGGAGTGCGGCGACGGCACCGGGCTGGAGATCCTCGACGCCGTGGCCGCGGCGATGGCCCCGTACCACCGGCACGGCGTCGCCGCCAACGTCGACCTGTACGCGGGGCTCGCCTACCGGCTGCTCGGTCTGCCCGACGACCTCGCCGTGCCGCTCTTCGTGGTGGGACGCACCGCGGGCTGGGTCGCCCAGGCCCTGGAGCAGCAGTCCAACAACGTACTGATCCGGCCGCTGCTCGACTACGTCGGCGACCAGGAGCGCGCCTACCCGAGGACGGCCGAGCGATGACCCGTACCCCGAACTCGACCCCTGTCCCGGCCGCTACCCCTACCCCGACCCGTGCCCCCTCCCTGCCCGGCTTCGCCGCCGCGCACGGCTTCGCGCTCGACGCCGTCCCGTACACCGGACGCGTCCTGATCGAGGCGCTGCTCAGGGACGGTGACCTGGACCGGGCCGCCGTACTGGGCAAGCGCCTCGCAGCCGGCGAGGAACCGGACCTGGAGCTGCCGTTCCGTCCCGCCCGCATCCTCGTGCAGGACTACACCGGCATTCCGCTGCTCGTCGACCTGGCGGCGCTGCGCGACCGGGTCGCCGAGCCCGGCCGGGTCAACCCGGCGCTGCCCGTCGACGTCGTCGTCGACCATTCCGTGCAGGCCGACTGGGCGGGCCGGCCCGACGCGCTCAGCCTCAACGAAGCCCTGGAGATGTCCCGCAACAAGGAGCGCTACGCCTTCCTGAAGTGGGCCGAAGGAGCCTTCGACGGGCTGCGGGCCATCCCGCCGGGACGCGGCATCGTCCACCAGGTCAACCTGGAACAGCTCGCCACCGTCGTGGCCGAAGGACCGGACGGGGAGCTGTTCCCCGACACCGTCATCGGCACCGACAGCCATACCACCATGGTCAACGGACTCGGCGTGCTCGGCTGGGGTGTCGGCGGCCTGGAGGCGGAGGCCCAGGTGCTCGGCCTCGCCCAGCCCCTGCGCATCCCGCAGATCGTCGGCGTCCGCCTCACCGGTGCCGTCAGCCAGGGCACCTCGCCCACCGACGTGGTGCTCGCGCTGACCAAGCGGCTGCGCGAGGAGAACGTACGGGCGCTGATGCTGGAGTTCACCGGTCCTGGGCTCGACGTGCTCAGCGCACCCGACCGCTGCACCATTGCCAACATGGCCCCCGAATACGGTGCCATGTCCGCGTTCTTCCCGGTCGACGGGGAAACCCTCGACTACCTGCGGCGCACCGGCCGCTCCGAGGCCGAGGTGGCACGGGTGCGGGCCTACTGCCGCACCCAGGGACTGCTGCGCGAGGGCCCCGACCCCGTGTTCGGGCGCGTCATCGACTTCGACCTCGGCGAGGTCGGGCCGAGCCTGGCCGGGCCCAGCCGCCCCGACCAGCGGATCTCGCTGGGCGAACTGCCCGCTTCCTTCGAGGCGCTCCACCGGGCAGAGATACGCACCGAGGACGGCATCACCGACGGCGACCTCGTGATCGCCGCCATCACCTCCTGCACCAGCACCTCCAACCCCAAGGCGATGCTGGCCGCCGGACTCCTGGCCCGCCGGGCCGTCGAGCGCGGACTCACCGTGCCGGGACACGTCAAGACCAGCCTCTCGCCGGGCTCCCGCGCCGTCACCCGCTATCTGCGCGACTCGGGCCTCCTCGCCGACCTGGAGACGCTCGGCTTCCACGTCGCCGGATACGGCTGCATGACCTGCAACGGCGGCAGCGGCCCGCTCAACACGGGAGTCGGCGGGGCCGTCGACCGGGCGGGCCTCACTGTCGCCGCCGTCCTCAGCGGCAACCGCAACTTCGAGTCCCGGGTGCACTCCCAGGTCCGGGCCGGTTACCTCGCCTCCCCGGCCCTGGTCGTGGCCCTCGCCCTGTCCGGCACCGTCCGCGCCGACCTGGCGAGCGAGCCGCTCGGCACCGACCGCGAAGGCAACCCCGTCCACCTGCGGGACCTGTGGCCGCACAGCGGTGAACTGCAGGATCTGGAGGACGAGTTCGTCACCCCCGCCGTCTTCACGCGTGAGGAAACCCCAGGCCCTGCCTGGCAGGCGATCCCCGCACCGCAGGGCGCCGTGTTTGCCTGGGACGAGAACTCCACGTACATCCGCCCACCCGCCTACGTGGACCCGGTGACCGCCCGCGGCCCGCTGACCGGCTCCCTGACCGGCGCCCGTGCGCTGCTGGCGCTCGGCGACGACATCAGCACCGACCACATCTCACCCGTCGGCGCCATCCCGGCGACCTCACCCGCCGGACGGCACCTACTGGAGAGAGGCGTACGGGACTTCAACTCCTACGGCTCCCGGCGCGGCAACCACGAGGTGATGGCCCGCGGCACCTTCAGCAACCCGCGACTGCGCAACGCCCTGGCAGGCGACGGCGACAGCGGCGGTACGACACTGCACCTGCCGTCCGGCGAACGGCTGCCGGTCTTCGAAGCAGCCGAACGCTACGCAGCCGAAGCCACCCCCCTCGTCGTCCTGGCAGGCCACAGCTACGGCATGGGCTCCTCCCGCGACTGGGCCGCCAAGGGCCCCTGGCTGCTGGGGGTGCGCGCGGTGCTCGCGGAGAGCTTCGAGCGGATCCACCGTGCCAACCTGTGCGCGATGGGCATCCTGCCGCTGCTGCTCCCCAAGAGCTGGGCCGAGCTGGGGCTGACCGGGCACGAGGAGTACGCACTCGACCTCGACCGGGTGCGGGACACCGGCCGCGTACCGGTCACCGCCGGCTCCGCCGCCTTCACCGTCCGGGCCGACGTGCATTCGGCGGGGGAGTGGGACGTGGTCCTCGCGGGCGGCACCCTGCCGTACCTGCTGGGACGGCTGCACGCGCAGGAGGCGGCAGCCGAGAGCCCGTGCCCCGCGCACGCGCAGGAGGCGGCGGCCGAGAGCCCGTGCCCCGCGGAGGCCGCCCGGTGAACACCGTGAGTACCGTGAGCACCCACCTCCTGGACCGGCTCGGGCTGCGCGAGGCCGCCGGCGCCGACGCGCTCACCACCGGCAGGAAGACGTTCGTACCCGTCCACCTCGGCAACCACGACGTGACCATCGCCACCGTCCTGGACGAGATCGCCGCCGACCCCACCCTGCTGCCGCCACGCACCGGCCACCTCGGCAACTGGGAGGACATCGCGGCCGGCCGTTCGGGGCCGATGGACTTCAACACCGCGATCTGCGGCGGCGGCCACGGCTATCCGCTGATCTACGGATTCACCCGCACCGAAGCCGATATGGAGGGCGGGGACGAGGCCTACCAGCCGGGCTCGCTGATCGAGGGGGGCAAGCGGCACACCCTCGCCCTGCACTCCTGGGACGGCACCGGCTTCGTACGCCGGGACCGCTCGCGGGCCCTGTTCTGCCCGCTCGTACAGGCAGAAGTGGACGGCGAGCTGCATCCCCTGGTGGACCTGCACTGGCAGCGGATGCAGGACCTCGGCTACCCCTTCAAGCAGTGGGCGGCCGCCCTCACCGACCACGCCGCGCTCGTCACCGACATGCTGACGCTGCTCCTGGAACAGGCGGCGGCGCAGGGCCGCAACCAGGCCTTCGCCGAACTGATCAGCCAGGCGGTACGGCTCGACGGCGAGGTGGCGCGCTGCGACCTGCGACCGGACAACGCCGGCTATCTGCTCGACGGCCACCGCTACCCGTCGGCGCGCGCACTCGCCGAGACCGTACTGCTGACCGTGCGCGCCCTCGTGGAGCCCGCCGAGTTCTTCACCCGGCTGCCCGAACTGCCGCCGGTGCTCCCGGTGATGTCGCTGCAGCTCACCAACGTACTGTTCGCACTGCTCGACATGCACCATCCGGACGCCCCGCCGGGCACGCGGGAGTCGCCGTTCATCACGCACCTGCACTGGGGTGCGCGGGCCATGGCGGGCTGCCCGCCCCGGCGCGGCGGCTACCTCTCGCGCCGCTCCACGGTGCGGTCCCTGCGCGCCCTCACCGACCCGCTGACCGCGCACTTCGACGAGGCCGCCCCGATGGCGTTCGTGCTGCTGCCCGCGCAGGCGTTCATGCTCTGCCCGCCCAGTACGTCGCCCGACGACACCGAGATCCTCGCCGGTCTGTTCGCCACCGTACGGGCCGCCGGACCCTCAGCCGCGTACGAGACGACCCTGGGCTGGCTCGACGGCAACGGCGAGCGGCTCTCCGGGTACCTGCGCAGCCGCTTCAGGAGCGGCAGCGGCGTACCCGCGGACGGGACACCGCGCGAGCCCGCCGTGCCGGTGGAACCCGAGGGTTTCCGTGAGCTGAGCTTCCGTCAGGCCTGCGGCGCCGTCGCGGCCTTCGAGGAGGTACTGGGATGAGGATCGCCCACCGCGAGGTCGTCATCCCCCTCCGGGAGCCGTTCGCCAGCAACACCGGCGTCACCACCGAGGTCCGCCAGCGGATCGTCGAGCTCGACTGGGAGGGCCACACGGGCTACGGCACCGCCCGCGGCGCCGACGCAGACGAACTGGACGCCTGCACCACTGCCCTTGACGGGGCGTCACCTCTCGAGATCCAGCGCGTCCTGCAGGACGTCGACAGCCTCGACCGTATCGGCCCCGCCGCCAGGGCCGCCCTCGACATGGCGCTGCACGACCTGCTGGGCAAGGCCTGCGGGCAGCCACTGCACCGCCTGCTCGGCCTCGAAGGCCTGCCGGTGCAGCCCACGGCCCTGTCCATCGGAGCCTGCTCGGACGAGGAACTCGTCGTACGCGCAAAGGAGTTGGCCGACTGGCCGGTCCTCAAGCTGAAGCTCACCCCCGAGGACGACGGCAGCCGGGCCGGGGTGCTCCGGTCCGTCTACGGCGGCCGCATCCGGGTCGACGGCAACGGCTCCTGGACCCCCGAACAGGCGCTCAAGGTCGCCGACGAGCTCCACCGGCACGACGTCGAGCTCCTCGAACAGCCCGTCGCACCAGGGAACTTGGACGGCCTCCGCCAGGTGCACGAGCGCTCCCCGGTACCGGTCTTCGCCGACGAGGACTGCGCAGGACCCGAGGACATCCTGCGGCTGCGCGGCAGCGTCACCGGAGTCAACATCAAGCTGCTCACCTGCGGCGGCCTCGCCCGCGCCCACCGGATGATCACACTCGCGCACGCCTGTGACCTGCAGGTCATGCTCGGCTGCAAGGTGGAGAGCAGCCTCGGCACCACCGCCATGGCACAGCTCGCCGGCCTCGCCGACCAGCTCGACCTGGACGGACCGGTCGGCCTGCTCGGCGACCCGTTCACCGGCATGCGCATCGACCGTGGCGCCCTGATCCTGCCCACGGCACCCGGCATCGGCGCCGTCCCCACCGACGAGCGCACCTTCCCCGTTCCCCCGGGCACACCCTCTGCCCCAAGCCCTTTGGAGATCCACCGGTGAGCAGCCCGCAGCGCCGCATGATGAAGCTCGGCGCCTTCCTTCCCGCGCCCGGTCACCACGTCGCCGCCTGGCGGCACCCGAACGCCCGCCCCGACGGCGGCCTCGACTTCGACTACTACCGCTCGCTCGTACAGACCGCGGAGCGCGGCAAGTTCGACATGATCTTCCTGTCGGACGGGGCCGGCGTACGCACCAAGTACAAGGACGCCGACGAACTCAGCAGGCAGGGCCGCATGGTCCACTTCGAGCCGATGACGCTGCTGTCCGCGCTCGCCGTGCACACCACGCACATCGGACTGACGGCGACCTCCTCCACGACGTACAACGAACCCTTCACCGTGGCACGGCAGTTCGCCTCCCTCGACCACCTCAGCGCGGGCCGCTCCGGCTGGAACGTCGTCACCTCCGCCACCGACGCCGAGGCCCGCAACTACCACCTCGACAAGCAGCCCGAGCACGCGGCGCGCTACCACAGGGCGCGCGAGTTCATGGAGGTCGTCACCGGCCTCTGGGACAGCTGGGAGGACGACGCCTTCCTCTACGACAAGGAGTCGGGCCGCTTCTTCGACCCGGAGAAGCTGCACATCCTCGGCCACCGCGGCGAGCACTTCTCGGTGCGCGGCCCGCTCAACGTGGCCCGGCCGCCGCAGGGTTACCCGGTGATCGTGCAGGCCGGATCCTCCCCGGACGGCCAGGACTTCGCCGCCCGCTGGGCCGAGGTCGTCTTCACCGTGCAGCAGACCCTGGACCAGGCGCAGGTCTACTACCGCGGCCTGAAGAAGCAGGTCGCCGACTACGGCCGCGACCCCGACGACGTGTTGATCCTGCCCGGCGCCTTCATCGTCGTCGGCCGCACCCAGGCCGAGGCCGAGGACAAGTACGAGACGCTGCAGGCCCTCGTCGACCCGGTGGTGGGCCTCGGCATGCTCTCGTACCAGCTCGGCATGGTCGACATCTCCGGCTACCCGCTGGACGGGCCGCTGCCCGAACTGCCCGCCACCGAGGGCAGCACCAGCAAGCAGCAGATGATCTACGAACAGGCCAGGCGGCAGGGGCTCACCCTCCGCGAGCTGTACCTGTCCGTCGCCGCGGGCCGCGGCCACCGCTTCCTGCTCGGCACCCCCGAGACCGTCGCGGACCAGCTGGAGGAGTGGTTCGTGAACGAGGCGGCCGACGGCTTCAACATCATGCCGGACTACCACCCCGACGGCCTCGACGCGATCGTCGACCTGCTCGTGCCCGAGCTCCAGCGGCGCGGCCTGGTCCGCACCGAGTACGAGGGCACGACACTGCGCGAGAACCTGGGCCTGCCGCGCCCCGGATTCGGCGCGGCAGCGGGGTTCGGTGCGGCGGCAGGCCCCGGTGCGGCAGCGGGCTTCCGCAAGCCGGCGGGCTCCGGCGCGGCGGCAGGTGCGGGCAGGTGAGCGTCGACGTGGCCACCGCGACGACCGTGGACGGCGGCGAGCTGCGCTCCGTGCTGCGGACCCACGCCGCCGGCGTCGCGGTGCTCACCGCCGCCGACGCGACCGGGCCGCTGGGCGTGACGGTGACCTCCTTCACCTCGGTGAGCGCCGCCCCCGCCCTGGTGTCCGTCACCCTCGCCGACGTCTCCACCACCTGGGCGCGGCTGCGGCACTGCACGCACTTCGGCGTCCAACTGCTCGGGGCCCACCAGGCCGGCCTGGCACGGCGCTTCGCCACGCCAGGCGCCGACCGCTTCGCGCCGCCCACCGGCTGGCAGGCGGGCCCCCACGGGGTTCCGCTGCTCGACGACTGCCTGAGCTGGCTGGTCTGTTCCCCGTACGAGCGGCTCCGGCTCGGCGACCACCACCTGCTGGTGGGCGCCGTACAGCAGGTACGGCACGGGGCCGGCGGCGACAGCCTGGTGCATCTGCACGGGAGCCTGCGCCCCGTCACCGCTCCCACCCCCGCGAGGACCTGAAACCATGAGGACCTGAAACCATGCCGAAAGCCCTACTGCTCTCCCGCCAGCCGCTGACCGCACGCCCCCTCCAGGACTGGCTGGACGGCACGGCCGAGGAGATCGTCCTGCTGACGACTCCGAAGGCCGTCGCCGGCGCCGAGGCCGCGCTCGCCGCGCACTTCCCCCAGCACCGGCTCGTCGACGACTACCACGCCTGGTCCACGGAGCAGGCCGCTGAGGAAGCGGCCAGGGAGTACGGGGCCGGGCTCGTGGCCAGTACCAGCGAGAGCGATGTGCTGCGGGCGGCCCGGCTGCGCGAGCGGCTCGGACTGCCGGGCCAGGGCGTCGCCTCGGCGCTCGCGTACCGGGACAAGGTCGTGATGAAGGAGCAGGTACGCGGGGCCGGCCTCAAGGTGCCCGCGTTCACGCCCGTCGACAGCCCGGCCGACCTGCTGGGCTTCGTCGCAGCCGAGGGGTATCCGGTCGTGGTGAAGCCGCGCCTCGGTGCGGGCGCGCAGGACGTGTCGATCCTGCGGGGACCGGCCGACGTGACGGCCTTCCTCGACCGGGAGCGCTCGTCGGACGTGCCGTACCTCCCGGGCCAGTGGATGGCGGAGGCCTTCCAGACGGGGGAGTTCTTCCACGTCGACGGCATCATGCGGGGCGGCCGGATCGTGCACGCCTGGCCCGCCCGGTACAGCGGCGGCCTCGCCGAGCGCATCCACGACCAACTGCACATCGGCAGCGTCCTGTTGGCCCCCGACGACCCGGAGGTGGCCGTACTGCGGCGCATGGCGGCCGACGTGGTCGCGGCACTGCCCGCCGCGCCGCATCCGCTCGCCTTCCACCTGGAGGCGTGGATCGACTCCTCGGGCGAGCCGGTGTTGTGCGAGATCGCGAGCCGGGCGGGCGGCGCGCTCATCGCGGAGGCGTACGAGCGTGCCTTCGGCGTCCAGTTGGCGAAGGAGGGGCTGCGCGCCCAGTGCGGGGCGGAGCTGACGCTCGACGCACAGCCCGCGTCGCCCTCGGTGGCGGTCGGCTGGGTGCTGCTGCCGCCCGGCCACGGCACGTTCGTACCACCGGCCGGGCCCTGCCCGGTACCGGGCGCCGAGGTGACGCTGTTGCTTGAGGCGGGCGCGCGGTGCAGCGGAGTGGAGCACGTCTCGGACGCGGCGGCCTCGGTGTTCGTGACGGCGGACAGTGCGCAGACGGTGCAGAAGCTGCTGGCCGAGGCGATGGACTGGTGGCGCGAGAACACGGCGTGGAAGGAACCGGCCGACGTGGCCGAGAGAGAGAAGGCCCCCATGGAATCGTCCGAGCACATACTCGTCGTCGGTCCCGGCCGCGACTTCCCGGCCCGGATCCGCAGCGCGCGGCCCGGCACCAGGACCACGGTGATCTGCCAGCTCGACTACCTCGGCAGGGTCCGCGAGCCGGGCGACAACGCGCGCGTGCTCGGCCTGCGCAGCGACTCCCCCGACCAGGAGTGGATCGACCTGGCGGCGGCCGCGCACGCCAGGGACCCGTTCACCCGGATCGGCACGTTCGGCGAGCGCGACCAGGACCACTACGCGGTGATCGCCGACGCCCTGGGCCTGCCCGCGCACACCCCGCGGACCGTGACGCTGGTCCACGACAAGGAGGCCATGCGGGTACGGCTGCGGGAGGCGGGCGTCGACACGACGGCCTGCGCACGCGTCGAAGACGTCGACCGGCTGCGGGAGTTCGTCCGCGCGCACGGCACCCCGTGCGTGGTGAAACCGGTCTCCAGCTCGGGCAGCGCGGGCGTCACGAAGGTCTCGGACGAGAGCGAGCTGGCCGAGGCCTTCGCGCGGGCCGCCGACAGCTATCTGGGCCTGTCCAACACGGGGGTCCTGGTGGAGGAGTTCCTGGAGGGCCCGCAGTTCAGCGTCGAGGCCTTCTCGGAGGCGGGCGAGCACGTGATGGTGGCGATCACCCGGAAGTACTCGGACCCGCAGAGCTTCGTCGAGCTCGGCCACGTCGCCCCGGCCGACCTGTCGGACGTCGACACGAAGGCGATCCACGACTACGTACCGGGGATCCTGGACGCCCTCGGCATCACCTTCGGCCCCACCCACACGGAGGTCATCCTCACCCCGAAGGGCCCGCGCCTGATCGAGACGCACGTCCGGATGGGCGGCGACATGATCCCGACGCTCGCCCTGGAGGCGACCGGTGTGGACATCGACGACTGCACCGCCCGTCAGACCCTCGGCGAACAGGTTCTCCCGGCGATCAGGGCCACCCTGGAGGAGGAGACCGGGCGGGACTGCTCGGCCATCTGGTTCGCCGCGCTGGACGCCCCCGGCACGCTCGAGGAGGTCCACGGCCTCACGGAGGCCCGCGCCCTGCCCGGCGTCACGGAGGTGGACCTCATGCTCCGCCCCGGCGCGAAGGTGGGCACGCTGGAGAGCTCGGTCTCCCGGGTGGCGTACGCGAGGGCCTCGGCCCCGACCCAGGAACAAGCGGTACGGGCAGCCCGCGCCGCGGTCTCGGCCCTGGAGTTCCAACTGCGGGTGAGCGGGCGGGAGACGGACACGGTCTGAGGCGGTCGGGAGAGAGCCGAGCGCGGCCCGGCCACGCGCACACGCCGCGCGGCCCGGCCACGCACACACGCCGCAGGGCCCGGCCACGTACGCACACCGTGGCCGGGCCCCGCGGGTGGATCAGGCGAGTCCGGAGAGCGAGCCCATGAAGACCAGCAGTGCGCACATCCCGAAGTTGATCACCTTGTGCCCCATGAAGACCGCGACGAACTCCCGGATGACCGCGCTCGGCCAGAAGTAGCGGGCCGTGGGAGAGCCGATCACCTGGCCGTTGATGAGTGTCTTGCGGGCCATCAGGGCGGCCCGGAAGGCGTGGTAGTTGTTGGTGACGACCACGCACCGGTACCCGGGATCCACCTCGCGCATCATGGCGCCGCTGAGGGTCAGGTTCTCCTCCGTGGTGCGGGACTTCCCCTCCTGCAGGATCCGGTCCTCCGGTACGCCCGCCTCGACCAGGTACTCCGCCATGGCCTGCGCCTCCGGGCGGTCCTCGTCCGGGCCCTGCCCGCCCGAGGTGACCATCATCGGGTTCCCGCCGGCCGCGACCTGCGCGTCGTACAGCGCACGGCCCTTGTCCAGCCGGCTGGCGAGCAGCGGCGGCACCTTGTTGCGGATCAGTCCCGATCCCAGTACGACGACGAAGTCGAGGCGGCCCCGGGGCTTGAACGAGCCGTACAGCAGCGAGTACAGCAGGAAACAGGTGAAGAGGAAGGACACGTACCCCACGACCAGGACCGCGATCACGGTCACCGTGCCCAGCGCGCGCGAGCCGGTCGAGAGCGTCGCGACGAGCATCACGGAGAGTCCGACGATGCCCAGGCCCGCCAGCAGGGACAGGAGATTGGCCGGGCGCCGGCCCTCCTTGCGGACCATCGTCAGACCGTTCCTGATCAGGAACACGGCCAGGGTCAGCGCGGACAGGACGGCCAGCAGGAGGAGGGTGGCGGCCAGGGCACCCGCGACGGCGGGATGCGACTGCCCCGTCTTCAGCATCAGGCCGAGCACCGCGAAGAAGAGCGCGAAGACCAGGTAGACGCCGTTGCGCAGACGTCGTCGGTCGCGCAGCATGCTGACGGCGAGGGCCAGAAGGAAGACTCCGGCCGGCGCGAATACGATCATGCGTGTACGGTACGTCACTTCCGGCGGCCCCCGGAACGCTTTGAGCCGCCCCCGGAACGCTTTGAGCAGGGACCCGAGTGGCGCTCAAGCCGGGACCAAGTGGGGCAATGCAGAACCCTCGGGCGGGTGAAGGCCGGGCGGCGGGCGGCGTGGCCGGTTGCCGGGTCCTGGCCGTGGCGGGTGCGCTCTCTCCCGACACTCCCGTTCCCGATCCGGAGGCCCCATGCGCATCCGTTCCGCCGCCGTCGCGGCAGTCGCCCTGCTCACTCTCACCCCGGCGGCCACGGCGGTCGCGGGCAGCCACCCCACCCCCGAGCGGGGCCTGCTGCTCACCGTCTCCCACGCGGACAGCACCTGGATCCGCGGCGTCGGCCTGCAGTGCCCGCCGCGCTCGGGCGGCCGCCACCCCGAGGCGCGGGCCGCGTGCAACGCCCTGACCTGGGCACGCGGCGACTTCGACGCGCTGCCCGGCGACCCGCACGTGTGCACCAAGCAGTACGACCCGGTGACGGCGACGGCGGACGGCACCTGGCACGGACGTACCGTCCACTGGGCGAAGACCTTCGGCAACGCGTGCATGCTCGACGCGGAGACCGGACCGGTGTTCCGCTTCTGACCGCTTCTGACCGCTTCTACGACGCGCGGCCGCGCCCCCGTTCAGCGGCCCCGCGTCGTCGCCGCCGTTCCCACGGTGGCCAGCAGCAGCACCACCCAGCCGAACCACAGCCAGCCGTTGCTGCCCATCGCGGCCGTGTACGCGCTGATGACCACCAGCGTTCCGACGGTGAGCATTCCCATCGACTTCGGTGAACCGGACATGTGCGCCCCTCACTCCGAGTGGAGGGCCATCGTCACCCGCCGGGGCGTACCACCGCTACAGCTGGGACCCGATCGGCCGCGCCCCTACGACTCGCCGCTGCGCCCCTACGACTCGCCGCCGCGCGTCCGCAGCGAGGCCAGGTACGCGTTGTACGCCTCCAGCTCCTTGTCGCCGTCCCGGTCCGCCGCCCGGTCCGATCGCCGCGCCACCCGCTGCTCGGACCGGTACCACTGGAAGACCAGCGCGATCAGCACCAGCACGGACGGGATCTCGCTGAACGCCCAGGCGATGCCGCCCGCCGCGTTCTGGTCGGCGAGCGCGTCGATGCCCAGTGAGGCGGGCGGATTCTTGTACGCCTCCACCATCGGCTGCGTCGCCATCATCAGCGCGATCCCGAAGAACGCGTGGAAGGGCATGCCCGCGAACAGCTCCAGCATCCGCATCACATAACCGGGCCGGTGCGGCCCCGGGTCGACGCCCATGATCGGCCAGAAGAAGATCAGGCCGACGGCGAGGAAGTGCACCATCATCGCCACGTGGCCGACCGTATTGCCCATGAGCAGGTCGAAGAGCGGGGTGAAGTAGAAGCCGTACAGGCTCGCGATGAACAGCGGGATCGTGAACGCCGGGTGCGTGATGATCTTCATGTACCGGCTGTGCAGCAGGGCCAGGAGCAGCTCGCGCGGACCCTTGCGGCCCTTGCGCCCGCGCCCGGACACGGGCAGCGCCCGCAGCGCCAGGGTCACCGGGGCGCCGAGCAGCAACAGGATCGGTGACAGCATGCTGACGATCATGTGCTGCACCATGTGCACGCTAAACATGACCATGCCGTAGTCGTTGAGCTTGGTGCACATCACCAGGAGCACGGTCAGCACGCCGACGACGAAGAAGACCGTACGGCCGACCGGCCAGCCGTCGCCGCGCCGCCGCAGCCGCACCACGCCCCACCCGTACAGGGCCAGCGCCGCCAGGCAGCCGATCAGGAAGAAGGGATCGGGGGAGAGCTCAAGGCCCCGTCCCAGCGTGAACGGCGGCAGATCCATGTTCATGCCGTGCCCGCTGTGGTCCATCCGCTGACTCCTGATTAGTGCCGGTTGTCCGGTCCAGAGTAGATCTGCCCCCGGCCGCTTCGGCGACCGGGGGCAGTTCGTCAAGCACTCAACCGGATCGGGCGAGTGCGCGGGATCAGAGCACGCACTCCGCTTCCGCGTACCGCTCCACCGGAACCGTCTTCAGCTCCTCGACCGCGCTGGCGAGGGGCACCATCTCGATGTCCGTGCCGCGCAAAGCCGTCATCATGCCGAACTCGCCGCGGTGCGCCGCCTCCACCGCGTGCCACCCGAAGCGGGTCGCCAGCACGCGGTCGTACGCGGTGGGGGTCCCGCCGCGCTGGACGTGGCCGAGGATCACCGCGCGGGCCTCCTTGCCGAGGCGCTCCTCCAGCTCGATCGCGAGCTGGTTGGCGACGCCCGCGAAACGCTCGTGCCCGTACTGGTCCTTCTTGCCGACGTCGAACTCCATCGACCCCTCGCGCGGCTTCGCACCCTCCGCGACGACGACGATCGCGAACTTCTTGCCCGCCGAGAACCGCTTGCCGACCAGCTCGGTCAGCTCCCCGATGTCGAAGGGCCGCTCGGGGAC
Organism: Streptomyces sp. NPDC048442; assembly: GCF_040651475.1. NCBI lineage: Bacteria > Bacillati > Actinomycetota > Actinomycetes > Kitasatosporales > Streptomycetaceae > Streptomyces > Streptomyces sp. NPDC048442. The sequence continues at coordinate 264,325 of NZ_JBEZKB010000006.1, read as the reverse complement.
GACGATGGCGTGCGCGCCCGCCGCCATCCCGGAGTGCAGCGCGATCCAGCCGGTGTGCCGGCCCATGACCTCGACGATCAGTACGCGCTGGTGGGACTCGGCGGTGGTCTTCAGCCGGTCCAGCGCCTCGGTGGCGACGCCCACCGCGGTGTCGAAGCCGAAGGTGACGTCCGTCGACGCGATGTCGTTGTCGATGGTCTTCGGTACGCCGACGATGGGCAGCCCCGCCTCGGAGAGCAGGTGCGCCGCCTTCAGGGTGCCTTCGCCGCCGATCGGGATGATCGCGTCGAGACCCAGGTCGGCCACATGGCCACGGGCGGTCTCGACGCCGCCGCGCAGGTGTGCGGGCTGGACCCGGGAGGAGCCGAGGATGGTGCCGCCGCGGGCCAGGATGCCGTTGACGGCGTCCAGGTCGAGGGGGCGGTAGTCGCAGTCGAGGAGGCCCCGCCAGCCGTCGTGGAAGCCGATGACCTCGTCGCCGTGGTCGACGACGGCACGGTGGACGACGGAGCGGATGACGGCGTTCAGGCCGGGGCAGTCGCCGCCGGAGGTGAGGACACCAATGCGCATGGCGCGAAAACCTTTGCAACGTGGGCCGAGTGACCGGACCACGTCGTCCGGGCGGGTCCCGTCACCCTACAAGCGCAGGGTGACGGGACCGAACCGGGCGTCCAACGGGTGGACGCTCACGGGGAGCGTCCGAGGGGCTGTCAGCCGGGCTGTCAGCCGGACTTGTCAGCCGGACTGTCAGGGGACTGTCAGGCGGGCTGCGTGGCGCTGGCGATGCGCTCGGCGCGCAGCGCCTCGTACCACCGGTCGTCCGTCGGCGGCAGCGCGTTCACATCGAGGGCCAGCTTCAGCAGCAGGTCCGCGATCTGCGGGTTGCGGGCGAGCACCGGGCCGTGCATGTACGTACCGAAGACGGTGTCGTTGTACGCGCCCTCGGTGCCGTCCCCCGTGCCGTTGCCCTTGCCGAAGCGGACCCGGGCGAAGGGGCGCGCGGTGGGGCCGAGGTGGGTGATGCCCTGGTGGTTCTCGAAGCCGGTGAGCTGCGGGAGGTTCAGCGGGGCGTCGATGTCGCCGAGCACGTCGCCGACGCAGCGCTCGCCCTCGCCGCGGGTGGAGACCACGTCGAGCAGACCGAGGCCCTGCTCGCGCTGGCCGAGGTCGTTGATGAACTCGTGCCCCAGGATCTGGTACCCGGCGCAGACGGAGAAGACGATCGCACCGTTGGACACGGCACGGCTGAGGCCGCCGTCCTTGCGCAGCCGCTCGGCGGCGAGGCGCTGCGGCCGGTCCTCACCGCCGCCGATCAGGTAGATGTCGCCCGAGGTGGGGATGGGCTGGTCACTGCGGACGTCCACGCGCTGCACGTCCAGGCCGCGCTGACGGGCCCGGCGCTCGACGACGAGGGCGTTGCCCTGGTCGCCGTACGTGCTGAGGAGGTCCGGGTAGATCCAGACCAGTCGCAGACTGCTGTCGTTCATTCGAGTCATGGTCCCTGCGGCTCCTGTCAGTTGCCGACGCGGCGGCGGAGGTCCTGGAAGGCGGTGTAGTTGGCGATCGTCTCGATCAGACCGGGCGGCGCGAGCTGCACGGCCTCGTCGAGGGTCTCGCACACCCGGAAGTCCAGGTTCGCGACTTCGAGCCGTACCGCCAGGTCCAGCTTGCGGTCGCCGAGCACGAAGATCGGGTGACCGGCGAGGCGGGTGTAGTCGACGTCCCACAGCCAGGAGGTGTCGGTGCCGTCGGCGCCACGGGCGTTGACGGCCAGGATCACCGGCGTCGGCGGCGGGTTGATCAGCGAGAACGTCTCCAGCCAGCCGGCCGGGTTCTTCGCGAGCAGCAGCCGCAGTTCACGGTTCTGGAACTGGACGATGTCGTACCGCCCGGCCACCGCCTGCACCTGGTACATCCGCTCGAGCGCCACCTGCGGCGGTACGCCGAAGGTCGCCGCGACGGCGGCGGACGTGGCCGCGTTCGCCTTGTTGGCGCGGCCCGGCAGCTGGAGGTGGATCGGCCACGCGGAGCCGTGCGGGTCCAGGACGTGGTCGCCGGAGAGCACCCAGCTCGGCGTCGGACGGCGGAAACCGCAGTCGCCGCAGAACCAGTCGTCGCCGGGACGCTGCATCACACCGCCGCAGGAGGGGCACGACCAGGCGTCGTCCTTCCACTCCTGCCCGGCCGCCACCCACACCACGTTGGGGGACGAGGACGCCGCCCACACGATCAGCGGGTCGTCGGCGTTGGCGATGACGACGGCCTTCGAACCCGCAAGGCCCTCGCGCCACTTCTCCGCCAGCATCCGCGTCTCCGCGGCCCGGTCGAGCTGGTCGCGGGAGAGGTTCAGCAGCGCGATCGCCTTCGGCGTCACGTCGCGGGCGACCCCCGCGAGGTACTTCTCGTCGACCTCGATCACGCCGTACTTCGCGTCCGAGCCGCCCGCCAGGGCGGACGTGATGCCCGCCGGCATGTTGGCGCCGAGCGCGTTGGAGACGACCGGGCCGCTGGCCCGCAGGGCCTCCGCGATCAGCCGGGTCGTCGTCGTCTTGCCGTTGGTCGCCGAGACAAGCACCACGTCGAGGTGGTTTGCGAGTCGTCCCAGCAGGTCCGGGTCGAGCCTGAGCGCGACCTTTCCGCCGATCACCGAGCCGCTTCCGCGCCCCGCGGCGCGGGACACCGCCGCCGCGGCCTTGCCTGCCGTCACGGCCAGCTTGGCCCGCGGCGACAACGGCTCCGTGTTGCCTGCCATCGTCACTGATCCTCCTTGCATCCGGCGCCGCACTTGCCCCAGGTCCACCGGTCAACAGTCGGGGCTCAGCCTATCGAGATCCCGCCGTGTGCCCGAACCGCGGCACCCGTGGGGAAGGGCGCGGACCAGGCTCGACGGTACGTGACGCGTGGCGGAACGTACGCTTGCGGCCATGCGACTTCGCCCCATTCCCGGCAGTTCAGGCACCGTACGCCCGCTGACACTGCTCGGTGACCCCGTGCTGCACACCGCCTGCGAGCCGGTCACCGACTTCGGCCAGGACCTCGCCCGGCTCGTCGAGGACATGTTCGCGACGATGTACGCGGCCGAGGGCGTCGGCCTCGCCGCGAACCAGGTGGGGGAGTCCCTGCAGGTCTTCGTCTACGACTGCCCCGACGACGAGGACGTCCGCCACCTCGGCCACGTCGTCAACCCCCGCCTGGTCGAGGCCGACGGTGAGAGAGTGCGCGGCCCGGAGGGCTGCCTCTCCCTGCCGGGCCTGGAGGCGGGCACCGAGCGCTTCGACCACGCGGTCGTCGAGGGCTTCACCATGACGGGCGAGCCGGTCACGATCGCCGGCACCGGGTTCTTCGCCCGCTGCCTCCAGCACGAGTGCGACCACCTCGACGGGCTGGTCTACCAGGACCGGCTCACCGGCTGGCGCAGGGCGAAGGCACGGCGGGCGGTGCGTAGGGCGCCGTGGGGACGTACGTCTTAAGGATGCGTACCTCTCAGGGATGCTTACGCCTCAAGGGTTCGTACGTCTCAAGGGTTCGTACGGTACGCATCCCGGGGGCGCGCGGTGGCGCCGCGTCAGAACCCCGGGCCGCCCGGGCGGTCGCCCGCGGCCGCGAGCCGTCCCCACAGCAGGTCGGCCAGGCTGCCCACCAACTCGGCGCGGGAGCAAGGGCGTTCACCGAGCCACCAGTCGCCGGCCGCGTGCATCATGCCGACGATGCCGTGGCCCCAGACGCGGGCCAGCTGCTCGCTGTTCGGGCCGAGGTCGACGCGTTCGGCGATCACGTCGGCCAGCTCCTCGCCCATCCGCCGCAGCAGCGGCGCCGAGTGGCGGCCCACGTCGAAACCCTGCTCGGGCTGCGGGGTGGCGGAGTCCTCCGCCGGGTGCATCAGGAACCGGTAGACCTGCGGGCGCGCCTCGATCGCCGCGAGGTAGGTGTCGAGGGTCCGCTCCACCCGCTCGCGCCGCTCCGCCGGGGCGTCCAGGGCGGCGCGCAGGGCGTCGAGCAGGGCGTCGGTGTGCCGCTTGGCGAGGGCGCGGTAGAGGCCGCCCTTGTCGCCGAAGTGCCGGTAGAGGATCGGCTTGGTGATGCCGGCCTCGGCCGCTATCGCGTTCATGGAGGCCTGCGGGCCGTCCCGCAGGACCACCCGGTCCGCGGCTTCGAGCAGCTCGCGCCGCCGGGTCTCGGCGCCCGACCGCTGCGATCCGGCCTGCTGTGTGGTCTCCATCGTGTGCTCTCCCCGCCCAGGTGATTCCGTTCCGTGACGCCCGCGCAACGTAACACTGCCCGTCGGCCGTGAGCTGTTGACAGGGGCTACTCGCGGGTAACACACTCGGGGTTACCGCAAGTAACTTGCACGCGCTGGAGGGGACATGGCCGAGTTCACGCTCGATCTCAATGACGACCAGAAGCAGGTCCGGGACTGGATCCACGGCTTCGCCGCAGATGTGATGCGCCCGGCCGCAGCGGAGTGGGACGAGCGCGAAGAAACGCCGTGGCCGGTGATCCAGGAGGCGGCCAAGGTCGGTCTCTACTCGCTCGACTTCTACGCCCAGCAGTACTTCGACCCTACGGGTCTCGGTATCCCCATGGCTATGGAGGAATTGTTCTGGGGCGATGCAGGTATCGGGCTCTCCATCGTCGGAACGGGCCTGGCCGCGGTCGGTGTCCTCGCCAACGGCACCGAGGAGCAGATCGGCACCTGGATACCCCAGATGTACGGCGACGCGAACGACGTGAAGGTGGCCGCCTTCTGCTCCTCGGAGCCCGACGCGGGCTCCGACGTCGCGTCGATGCGCACCCGCGCGGTCTATGACGAGGCGAAGGACGAGTGGGTCCTCAACGGCACGAAGACCTGGGCCACCAACGGCGGCATCGCCAACGTCCACGTGGTCGTGGCCTGCGTGGACCCCTCCCTCGGCTCCAAGGGCCACGCCTCCTTCATCGTCCCGCCTGCGACTCCCGGCCTCTCCCAGGGCCAGAAGTTCAAGAAGCACGGCATCCGCGCCTCGCACACGGCGGAGGTCGTCCTGGAGGACGCCCGCGTCCCCGGCAGCTGCCTGCTCGGCGGCAAGGAAAAGCTCGACGAGCGCCTGGCCAGGGCCCGTGAGCGGGCGGCCAAGGGCGGCGGCGAACGCGTGAAGAACGCGGCCATGGCCACCTTCGAGGCATCCCGCCCCGCGGTCGGCGCGATGGCCGTCGGCACGGCCCGAGCCGCCTACGAGGTCGCCCTCGACTACGCCAAGACCCGCGAACAGTTCGGCCGCCCGATCATCGACAACCAGGGCGTCGCCTTCCAACTGGCGGACATGCGCACCCAGATCGACGCCGCCCGCCTGCTGGTCTGGCGCGCCTCCTGGATGGCGGTCTCGGGCAAGCCGTTCACGGCGGCGGAGGGCTCGATGTCGAAGCTGTACGCGAGCGAGGTCTCGAAGAAGGTGACCGCGCAGGCGATCCAGATCCTGGGCGGCAACGGTTACACGCGGGAGTACCCGGTGGAGCGGATGCACCGGGACGCGGCGATCTACACAATCTTCGAGGGCACGAGCGAGATCCAGCGCCTGGTGATCGCACGAACACTGTCGGGCATGCCGATCCGCTAGGTACCTTCAGCCCGTCCGGCGTTCGAGGACGCGCGGCGCAGCGGTGCACCGGGCGCAGCCCGGGACCCCCGCCCCCACGGGAAGGGGCGGGGAGGGGCAAGCGCCGCAGGCACCCCGCACCACCCGGCACCCCGCACCGCGACCGCCGCCCCAGCCACCGGCGAAAACGCCCCTGCCCCGCTCAGCCGTACATCGCCACGCGATACAGAGCCGCCAGCGCCTCATCGATCGGATGGGGCTGCGGCCTGCCCGAAGCGTCGAGCCCGTTCCACCTCTGCAGGTTCACCGCGACCGCCATCTGCCGCTTCCCGTCGGCACGGATCATGGCCAGCGCCCCAGCCCCCCAGGCCGAGCCGCCATGGCCCCAGAAGGTGTCCCGGCCGGGAGCCTCCATCGGATACAGGCCGAGGCCGTAGCCGATCGTCTTCATCTCCTGGGAGACGACCGGGACGGTCCGCTGCATCTGCGCCAGCGACGAGGGGCTGACGATCTCACCGGCAAGGAGCAGGCGGAAGAAGCGGTTGAGGTCCGAGACGGTCGATATCAGCGAGGCCGCAGGCCCCACCCATGACATGTCGAAGACGCTGTAGTCGCGGGGCGGGTCGATCATGCCGAACCACGCCTCGTAGTGCTGCGAATGCGGCCCGTCGATGCACGTTCCGGCCGGGAGTTCGGTGTCGTCGAGCCCGGCGCGCTCGATGACGTTCTGGGTGATGTACCGCTCGGCCGTAGTGCCGGTCACCTGTTCCAGGAGTTCGCCGAGGAGCAGGTAGTTGGTGTTGGAGTACACCCCCGGAGTGCCGCCGGGGGTGCCGGCGGCAGGCGCGGTGACCCCCATCTCGATGAGTTCGGTGCGGTGAAACCGGGTGAACCGGTGGTCGTCCAGGCTCTGGGGCCCAGTGTCCGCGAGGTCGGGGAACGACTTCAGAGAGGGATAGGCGTACGGGAGGTACTCGGCGAGGCCGCTGGTGTGGTTGATCAGCATCCGGACCGTGATCGCCTTGCCCCGTTCCCCGGGGACCAGCCCCGGAAGATACCGGCCGATCGGCAGGTCAAGACCGATCAGACCGCTCTCGACCTGCTGCAGAACCGCGGCGGTGGTGAAGGTCTTGGTGATGCTGCCGACGCGGTGCCGCATGTCGGCGGTGACGGGACGGCCGGTGTCGACATCGGCGACCCCGGCGGCGCCGCTCCAGAGCTGGTCGCCGTCACGCACCTCGGCGAACAGGCCCGGCATCCCGGCGCGGTGGACGTTCTCCAGGGCGGCGTTCAGCTGTGCGGGATCCAGCGGTTTCCTCACGGCATGCGTCCTTTCGTATTCCTCGGGTTCCCCGGGTGAACTGCACGCCGGCTGCCCACAGTTGGGTGGCTCGGCATGCCTGTGCCCTCATTATGCACGCGGTGCGTGCAACACCAAGTGCATGGGTTAGGCTGATTCCCGACGAGAGGAACGAAATGGCAGGCAGAAGGCGCTGGTCGACCGAGGAGATCCTGGACGCGGCGGCGGAGTTGCTGCGCACGGGCGACGCCGATTCGTTCAGCGTGCGCAAGCTCGCCGCGGTGCTCGGCACTGATTCGTCCAGCCTCTACCGGCACTTCCGCAGCAAGACCGAACTGCTGCGCGCGGTCGCCGACCGGACCCTCCTGGCAGCCATGGACGGCCACCGCCCCGAGGGAGACTGGAAGCAGCGCATCACGACCGTGGCCCTGCGCGTACGAGAGGCCTTCGGCCGGCACCCCCAACTCGCCGCGACCTGGGGACGCTACGCGTCGGGCGGCACCGGTTCCCGGCTGGTCATGGAAGAAGTACTGCAAGCCCTGCGCACATCAGGACTGCCCGACGAGGAGATCCCGGCGCGTTACCACCGGCTCGCGGTCCTCATCGCCGCGCTGATCGCCGCCGAGGCCGGGGTAAGCACCCTCACCCCCGTCGAGTACGAACAGGGCATGGAACTGTTCCGCGTCGCGGTACTCGGCGCCGACCCCGAAAACTTCCCGGCCCTCACCCACTTCGCCCGCGACGTCCGCCCCCTCGGAGCAGACCGCCGCGCCGCGTTCGAAGAGCTCCTCGCGGCCCAACTCGCGCACATCGAGGCGGCGATCCTCCCGAGCTAGCAGGCCGGCTCGGGGACCGGGGGAGAGACCACCTGCGACAGCACGGCCACTGTCCGCTTCGAGGGCCACCTCGACGAGAACGCGTGTCATGCGGAGAGCGGGCAGGTGCTGTGGAGGGAGCCCAAGGGCGGGACAGCCCGTCAGCCGGGCGGGCCAGCGCATCCGCCCCTCCTGCGGGCAAGGTGAGGGGGCGCCCCGGAAATCCGGGGCGCCCCCTCCCAGCAGGTCGGGTCAGGCCGGCAGGTGGGCCTCGACCGCTGCGACGACCACCGTGTCACCGGGCTCGGTGCGGGGGCGGAAGCGGCCCACGACCTCGCCCGACGGCGAGAGCAGGAACTTTTCGAAGTTCCACTGCACGTCCCCGGCCTCGCCCTCCGCGTCCGCCACCTCGGTAAGCGCGGTGTAGAGCGGGTGCCGGTGCTCTCCGTTGACCTCGATCTTCTCCAGGAGCGGGAACGTCACTCCGTAGCCGCTGGCGCAGAACGTGGCGATCTCCTCCGCGCTCCCCGGCTCCTGCCCCGCGAACTGGTTGCACGGCACGCCCAGGACCGTGAAGCCGCGGTCCGCGTACGTCTTCTGCAGCTGCTCCAGACCCGCGTACTGCGGCGTCAGACCGCACTTCGACGCGACGTTGACGACCAGAACCGCCTTGCCCTTGTGCGCGGCCAGGCTCGTCGGCTCGCCGTCAAGGGTGTGCAGCGGGATGTCGTACAGGCTCATGTGCGTGTCCTCCTCGGTTGCTCTGCGAATTTCGTCCGAAAAACGCAGGCTAACCCTTGGCGGTGACAGTCACGCCGCGGCCCCCGTGAGGATCACCGGCCGGGGCCGGCAACGGCCACTTCGTCGGCCAGGCCGACCGTCCAGCCGTGGCCCAGGAAGGTGAACCGGGTGCGGTGCACCCAGGGGCGGGGGAGGGGCTCTTCGACGGCGAGCTCGCCGTCCGTGAGCGAGGGGGAGAGGTCGAACCCCGGGCCCTGCGCGCAGGAGTTGGAGGGCGGTCGTCGCGAAACGGGTCTGGACCACGGACCTCTCGTCGGCGAAGGACAGGTCGACGAGGCGTCCGCGTGGCCGGCGACCGGGCCGTCCGGGACACCGGTCAGGGCGACGGTGAGGATGCGGCCGGACACCTCTTCGAGGAGGGCGAGCACCTCCGTCGACGTACCGGAGCGGGTGAGGGCGACGATCCGGTCGTACGGGCGGCCCAAGGCCGCTTCCGACGCGGCGTACGCGTCGGTCTCGCCCTGGCCCGCGTGCTCGCGGAGCGCCGCGTACGCGCGGGCCATGTAGAACGACGTGCCGCAGCCGACGACGGCGACCAGCTCGCCGGGCTTGGGGCGAGGAGCTCGCAATGAGCAGTCAGTGAGCAATGGGGGAGCAATTTGCGTGGTCGTGGATACGACGGTGCCGGCGGGCGCACCCCGGCTGCGGGCCGACTGCACCGTCGCCGCGATCCGCCTCGCGGCCGAGCGGGCTGTCCGGCCGGCCGCCGACTACCGGGCCGGGCACCCCCAGGACCCCACCGTCAGTCCACGCACCGGTCTCACTTCCCTCCCGCCGGTGCGTTGTCAGTGGCAGCTTCTACGCTCGTGACCATGAGCAGATGGCTGAGCAATCCGCAGTTGCTGGTGGAGCAGGCGGACCGGTACCGGGACCTCGCCGCGCGCGGCGACCTGCCAGGACTCGCCCTCGCGGTGATCCGGGCCGCCTGCCACAACGGCTCCATGACCGGCCCCGGCGCCGACAACCTGGAACTGCTGCGCTCGCTCCCGGACGCCGACCGGATGGCACTCGCGCGGACCTGGGCCGACTGGCTGCCCAAGGTCGGCGACGAAGGGCCGTACGTCTTCGAGGACTTCGGCCGCAGTCCTCACTACTTGCGCGCCGAACTCCTGGCGGTGGCCAGTGGTGTGGCGCGCGGCCTCGACGGCGACCTGCTCGCCGCCGAACGGCAGTGCCGGCTGGCCGAGTTGGGGGCGCGGTACACGATCGTCTCCGGCAACCGGGACTGGGAGCTGGTGACGGCCGAGCTGGCCGCCGGGCGGATCCCCGGCCCGGCCGTCCTCGCGGTCTTTCGCCGGACCGCCCTGGAACACCATGCCGAGCCTGCCCTGCGGGAACTGCTTGCCGTGTTCCCCGGGCCGGTGCTGAACCCCGGGGAGCCCTGGGCGGATCAGGCACTCAAGGACGAGGCAGCCGGCGGTGAGCCCTGGCAGAGGTTGCTGGCGCATGCCGCGCCGCTCACTGCCCGTGCGCCTTCCGCGAAGTGGGCCCGAACCGGCCGGGCGTTGCTGGAGGCGGCGGGGGCGGAAGAGGTCCGTCCTCGCCTCCACAGCTGGTTCGGCCTGGTGGGGCTGGATCGTGCGGCGCCGCCGTTGCGCGGGCACCGGTACGGCGACATCGATGCGGTCCAGCGGCCCGATCCGTACAACTGTCAGGCCCTGCGCGGCCTCGCCTGGCTGCTGGGTCTGTTGCCGCCCGAGCCGGCCACGGCCGTTGCCCTGGCCGGGCTTGCGGATACTGCGCTGCGGCCGCTGCCGAGTGGGGTGGCCGCTGCGCCCAAGGTGGCGGAGGCGGCTGTTGTGGGGCTGTCGTTGCTGGATGGTGAGGACGCACGCGATGAACTGGCGGACCTTGCCTGCCGGGTCACCCACCGGGGGGTCGCACGCAGGATCGCTGCCGCGTTGGGTGGGGAGTGATGGGCCCCTCCCCGCCCCTTCCCCAAACCGCTGGCCGCGGGGCTGGGGAGTGGTTGCGGTCCATGCCGGGGCTACGCCCCGGACCCCTGCACGGGCTGCGCCCGCGCGTCCTCAAACGCCGGACGGGCTGAAGTTGCACCCTCAAGCACCGGGCGGAGTAAGGGTGTTCTGTCGTGCACCGCACGTCGCCCGTACCACCAGGCTCGGGCGTAGCTCTACTGCCGGTACCGGCACCGGGTCCTCGCCGAACACCCATGGCGCCAGCACGACCAGCCAGCCGTCCGGGTCGGCGAAGAGCACCGCGCCGCGCTCCGGCCAGTACGCGTTGGCCGCCTCCACCGGCTTGTGCCCGCGCTCGCGCATCCTGGCCACGGCGGCCTCGACGGCCTCGGGCCCGCGCACGTACAGCACGAGCTGGTTCTCCGGGTGCGGCTCCGGTATCCGCGGCGGGTTGCCGTGCTGGGTGATCTCCATGTGGACGGGCGTGCCGGGCAGCCCGAACACCACGCCGTCGTATCCGCCGTGGCCCCGCCAGTCGGCCAGCACCGGAAGCTGCAGGTCGTCCCGGTAGAAGGCGAGGACCGCGTCGTAGTGGGCGGTGGGGCGGGCGAAGCGCACGGCGCCCACGTCGAGGTGTTTCGGCCAAGTAGCAGTCATGCACAGAATTATGGATGAGGCCCGTGGGGTCCGTGATCCGTCGGGGGACCCAGACCTTCTCCCCCGCTGGACCCGGGTCGAAAGTCGGCCGAGTTCCGCCCGCACGCCCCTTCATTTGTGACCGACAGGTTGACGTGCCCCCTCCCTCTGACACACCCTCAAAACATAGGTGCCCGATACAACTGGTTGGCCCGGATCCGGGCCCGCCCGGATGTCAGGAGGAGCCCCCATGTGCGGAATCAGCGGATGGATCTCGTACGACCGTGATCTGCGCGCCGAGCAGCACACCGTCGACGCGATGACCGAAACCATGGACTGCCGAGGCCCCGACGACCGCGGCACCTGGATATCCGGCCCCGCCGCCCTCGGCCACCGCAGGCTCGCCATCATCGACCTGCCCGGCGGCCGGCAGCCCATGACCGTCGACACCCCGCGCGGCACGGTCGCGATCGTCTACTCGGGCGAGACGTACAACTTCACCGAACTCCGCGCCGAACTCACCGCACGCGGACACCGGTTCACCACCCACTCCGACACCGAGGTCGTGCTGCACGGCTACGTCGAATGGGGCGAGGACGTAGCCTCCCGCCTCAACGGCATGTACGCCTTCGCCATCTGGGACGAGCACAAGCAGCGGCTCGTCATGATCCGCGACCGGATGGGCATCAAGCCCTTCTACTACTACGAGACTCCCGACGGCGTCCTCTTCGGCTCCGAGCCCAAGGCCATCCTCGCCAACCCGCTGTCCCGCCGCGAGGTCGGCCTCGACGGGCTGCGCGAACTGCTCGCCTTCATCAAGACGCCCGGCCACGCCGTCTGGGAGGGCATGCGCGAGGTCGAGCCCGGCACAGTCGTCACGGTGGACCGGGCCGGCCTGCGCCGCCACGTCTACTGGGAGTTGGGCTCCACCGAGCACACCGACGACCGCGACACCACGATCGCGCACGTCAGGACGCTGATGGACGACATCGTTCGGCGCCAGCTCGTCGCCGACGTACCCCTGTGCACCTTGCTCTCCGGCGGACTCGACTCCTCTGCGATGACCGCACTGGCCGCCCAGCAGCTCGCCCCGGCGGGGGAGCGGGTGCGCAGCTTCGCCGTCGACTTCGTCGGCCAGAGTGAGAACTTCGTCGCCGACGAACTGCGCGGTACTCCCGACACCCCGTTCGTCCACGACGTGGCGCGCGCCTCCGGCACCGACCACCAGGACATCGTCCTGGACTCGGACGCCCTCGCCGACCCCGAGGTGCGCGCCAAGGTGATCCGCGCCCGCGATCTGCCGATGGGCTTCGGCGACATGGACGCCTCGCTCTACCTCCTCTTCAAGGCGATACGCGAACGCTCCACGGTCGCCCTGTCGGGGGAGTCCGCGGACGAAGTCTTCGGCGGCTACAAGCAGTTCTTCGACGAAGAGGCCCGCAAGGGCACCACCTTCCCCTGGCTGGGGCAGACCGGCCGGCACTTCGGCACCGGCGACGACTCCGTCCTGAACCCCGCCCTCGTCGGCTCGCTCGACCTCGGCACGTACATCGAGGACAACTACGCGGGCGCCGTCTGCGGCATCCAACGCCTCGACGGGGACAGCGACGTCGAGTACCGCATGCGCCGCATGAGCCACCTCCACCTCACCCGCTTCGTCCGCATCCTGCTGGACCGCAAGGACCGGGCCAGCATGGCCACGGGGCTTGAGGTGCGCGTCCCCTTCTGCGACCACCGGCTCGTCGAGTACGTGTACAACGCGCCGTGGGCCCTGAAGTCCTTCGACGGCCGCGAGAAGAGCCTGCTGCGCGAGGCCACCGCCGACGTCCTGCCGCGCTCGGTGTACGACAGGGTCAAGAGCCCGTACCCCTCCACCCAGGACCCCAAGTACGCCCTCGCCCTCCAGGACCACGCCAAGGGCCTTCTCGCCGACCCCGGTCACCGGGTCTTCGACGTCGTGGACCGCGACCGGCTCAGGCAGGCCGCCGAAGTGCAATCGCCGCAGATCACCATGGCCTCCCGGCGGAGCCTGGAACTCACCCTCGACCTGGCCCTTTGGCTGGACATGTACAAGCCGACCCTGACACTCTCTTGACCTGATCGTGGCACGGGGGCGGGTTGACGTGGGTACAGAGGACGCGGGCGTACGGGGCGAAGGCGTACGGGATGCGGGCGTACGGGATGCGGACGTTCGGGACCTGGTGGTCTCCCTGCACCGCCTCCTGCGCAGCCTGCGCCGGGCCGCCCCGGCCGGCCGCCTCCAGCCCACCCAGCTCATCGTCCTGTCCCTGCTGTACGAGAAGAGCCCGGCCCGGATCGGCGAACTCGCCGCGAAGGTGCCCTGCTCGCAGCCCACGGCCACCGCCGCGATCACCGCCATGGAGGCCAGGGGCCTGGTGCGCCGCGAGCCCGACCCCACCGACGGCCGGGCCTCCTCGGTACTGCTCACCGAGCGCGGCGCCGAGGCCCTGACCGAGGTGGCCCGCGACGAGGCCGAGGTGCTGGCAGCCCGGCTCGGCACCCTCGACGCGGAGCAGGCCCGTGCCGTGGTGTCCCTGGCCCCGCTGCTGCGCAGGCTCGCGGAAGCGGAAGCGGAAGCGGTGCCAGGACCGGGGCCGGGGTCCCCGTAAAGCCGGGGGCTCGGCGGACCGGGCCTCTCACGCCGGACTCGGTGAACTCGCCGATCACATCGGCGAAGTCGGCCGGATTGACGGCCCGGCCCGCCCGCACCACCGGTGCACCCCCCACGCACCGGCCGCCCCGACGACGTACCAGAAGAGATCGGGCGCGTTGAACGTCGACCCGAACACCTGCCGCAGCAGCCAGCTGCGGGCACTCAACTCCGACGGGACGGAGGTGAGTTGGAAGAACTCCAACGCCCAGCTCACCCCGAGCGCGACCCCCGCCGCGACCACCGGCCGCACCCGGGGCGCCACCGCGACCACGAGCGCGTACAGCAGCACCGTGTACAGCGCGTCCCCCGAGTACTTCGCGAAGCCGCCGCTGCCGACCGCCCGGATACCGAGAGCGGCGGCGATCGCGACCGCTGCCGCTCCGAGCGCGTACAACCGTGTCCGGACCAACCGTGTCCGGATCATCCGAAGTCGGCCTCGGACTCGTCGATCAGGTACGACGACTCGTCGAACAGCTCCAGGAGCACGACGACGAACGCCTCGCGCACGACCACGTACTCCAGCACGATCCCCGGCGCGACATACGCCTTGCGGTACGTCTCGTTGGGCCCGATCTGCGCCGTGGCGAGCTTGTGGAACGGGTCCCGGGCCAGCACGCGCACGGCGTGGTCCACCTTGGCCTGCCGCTCGGTGGACAGACTGTCGTGGACCGCCTTCGCCTCGACCGTGTACTGGACCTGGGACCGCCGCTCGGTCATCCCTCGTCGCCCAGCTTCCGGAACAGCCCCTCCTGCACCACCGACACCAGCAACTGCCCCTCCCGGTCGTAGATCCGGCCCCGCGCCAGACCCCGTCCGCCGGTCGCGATCGGCGACTCCTGGTCGTACAGGAACCACTCGTCGGCCCGGAAGGGGCGGTGGAACCACATCGCGTGGTCCAGCGACGCGATGTCGAAGTTGCGCGAACCCCACAGCGGCTCCACCGGCAGCCGCACCGCGTCGAGCAGCGTCGTGTCGCTCGCGTACGCCAGCGCGCAGGTGTGCACCAACTGGTCGTCGCCGAGCGGGCCGACCGCGCGCATCCACACCGCGCTGCGCGGCTCGGCGCCCTCGATCTCCTCGCGCGTCCAGCGCAGCCCGTCCACGTACCGGATGTCGAACGGCTGGCGGCGTGCGATGCGCTCCAGGGCCTCCGGCAGCGCCCCCAGGTGGTCGCGGATCTCGTCGGCGACCGTCGGCAGCGACTCCGGGTCGGGGACCTCGCGGCGCGGCGGCAGCTGGTGCTCGATGCCGCCCTCCTCCGGCTTGTGGAAGGACGCCGTCAGGTTGAAGATCGTGCGGCCCTGCTGGACGGCCGTGACCCGCCGGGTGGTGAAGGAACGCCCGTCGCGCACCCGCTCCACCTGGTAGACGATCGGCACCCCGGGGCGGCCGGGACGCAGGAAGTACGCGTGCAGCGAGTGCACCGGACGGTCGCCGTCCGTGGTGCGTCCCGCGGCGACCAGCGCCTGGCCCGCGACCTGCCCGCCGAAGACCCGCTGGAGGTGCTCCTGCGGGCTGCGGCCACGGAAGATGTTGACCTCGATCTGCTCCAGGTCGAGCAGATCGACGAGTCTCTCGGCGGGGTTCGTCATGACTGTTCTCCTCTTCCGTTCTTCCGGGTCTCTCTAGAGCTGACCGAGCTGGCCGACCGAGGTGACCCGGACGACTGCCCGCGCCTCCTCGTCCGATGCCGCCAGGTCGACCTCGGCGCTGATGCCCCAGTCGTGGTCGTCGCTCGGGTCGTCGAAGATCTGCCGGACCCGCCACAGCCCGTGCGCGGCGTCCTCCTCGATGATCAGCAGCTTGGGGCCGCGCGCGTCAGGACCTGTGCCGAGCTCCTCGTGCTCGTCCCAGTAGTCGTCCATCGCCTCGCCCCACCGGTCCTCGTCCCAGCCGGACTCGGCGTCCAGCTCGCCGAGCGCGTGGACGTTGTCCAGGGCGGCCAGCTCTACGCGGCGGAACATGGCGTTGCGTACGAGAACCCGGAAGGCCCGCGCGTTCGCCGTGACCGGCTTGACCTGGTCGGCCTTCTCCTGCGCCTGCTCCGCCGTCTCGACCTCGGGGTTGGCCAGCTGCTCCCACTCGTCGAGCAGCGAGGAGTCGACCTGGCGCACCAGCTCGCCGAGCCAGGCGATCAGGTCCTGGAGGTCCTCCGACTTGAGGTCGTCGGGGATGGTGTGCTCCAGGGCCTTGTACGCGCCGGCGAGATAGCGCAGCACGATGCCCTCGGTGCGCGCCAGCTCGTAGTGCGAGGTGAACTCGGCGAAGTTCATGGCCCGTTCGTACATGTCACGGACGACCGACTTCGGCGACACCGGGTGGTCGCCGACCCACGGGTGGCTCTTGCGGTACACGTCGTACGCGTGCCACAGCAGCTCGTCGAGGGGCTTCGGGTACGAGACGTCCTGGAGGAGCTCCATCCGCTCCTCGTACTCGATGCCGTCCGCCTTCATCTGGCCGACGGCCTCGCCGCGCGCCTTGTTCTGCTGCGCGCCCAGGATCTGGCGCGGGTCGTCCAGCGTCGACTCGACGACGGACACCATGTCGAGCGCGTACGAGGGCGACTCGGGGTCCAGCAGGTCGAACGCGGCGAGCGCGAACGTCGACAGCGGCTGGTTCAGCGCGAAGTCCTGCTGGAGGTCCACCGTCAGCCGTACGATCCGGCCGTCCGCGTCCGGGGTGTCCAGCTGCTCCACCACACCGCCGTCGAGCAGCGAACGGTAGATGGCGATCGCCCGGCGGATGTGCCGCAGCTGCGCCTTGCGCGGCTCGTGGTTGTCCTCCAGGAGGTGGCGCATCGCGTCGAAGGCATTGCCCGGCCGGGCGATGATCGACAGCAGCATGGTGTGCGTGACCCGGAAACGGCTGGTCAGCGGCTCGGGATCGGAGCCGATCAGCTTGTCGAAGGTGGACTCGGACCAGGCGATGAAGCCGTCGGGGGCCTTCTTGCGGACCACCTTGCGGCGCTTCTTCGGGTCGTCGCCCGCCTTGGCGAGCGCCTTCTCGTTCTCCACGACGTGCTCGGGCGCCTGCGCGACGACGAAACCGGCCGTGTCGAAGCCGGCCCGGCCCGCCCGGCCCGCGATCTGGTGGAACTCACGGGCGCGCAGGGTGCGCACCCGCGTCCCGTCGTACTTCGTCAGCGCCGTGAACAGCACCGTGCGGATCGGCACGTTGACGCCGACGCCGAGCGTGTCCGTACCGCAGATGACCTTCAGCAGACCGGCCTGCGCCAGCTTCTCCACCAGACGGCGGTACTTCGGCAGCATGCCCGCGTGGTGCACGCCGATGCCGTGCCGGACGTACCGGGAGAGGTTCTGGCCGAACTTGGTGGTGAAGCGGAAGCTGCCGATCAGATCGGCGATCTTCTCCTTCTCCTCCTTGGTGCACATGTTGATGCTCATCAGCGACTGCGCCCGCTCGACGGCCGCCGCCTGCGTGAAGTGCACGATGTAGACCGGCGACTGCCGGGTGTCGAGCAGCTCGGTCAGCGTCTCGGTGATCGGCGTCATCCGGTACTCGTACGACAGGGGGACCGGCCGCGTCGCGGAACGCACGACCGCCGTCGGGCGGCCCGTCCTGCGGGTCAGGTCCTTCTCGAACATCGCGACGTCGCCGAGCGTCGCCGACATCAGGATGAACTGCGCCTGCGGCAGCTCCAGGATCGGGATCTGCCACGCCCAGCCGCGGTCCGCCTCCGCGTAGAAGTGGAACTCGTCCATCACGACCTGGCCGATGTCGGCGTGCTTGCCGTCGCGCAGCGCGATCGAGGCGAGGATCTCGGCGGTGCAGGCGATGACCGGGGCGTCCGCGTTCACCGAGGCGTCGCCGGTCAGCATGCCGACGTTCTCCGTGCCGAACAGCTTGCACAGGTCGAAGAACTTCTCCGAGACCAGGGCCTTGATCGGCGCCGTGTAGAAGGTGACCTTGTCCTGGGCCAGCGCGGCGAAGTGCGCACCCGCCGCGACCAGGCTCTTCCCGGAGCCGGTCGGCGTGGAAAGGATCACGTTCGCGCCGGTGACCACCTCCATCAGCGCCTCCTCCTGCGCCGGATAGAGGGCGATGCCCTGGCCCTCCGCCCAGGTCGAGAAGGCCTCGAAGAGTGCGTCGGGGTCGGCGGTCGGCGGGAGCTGATCGATAAGGGTCACGCCCCCATCTTGCCTGGCATCGGTACCGATCGGGGAACCGGAGGGTACCTACAAGATCATCACGGATAGGGTGGCGGGTCAGCCCATCGGCGGCCGGGGCACAACTCGGCCGCGCCAGGGAAGAGATGGGGGCACAGAAGCAAATGGGGCGGGTACGACCATGATGGGACCGGCGCACTCTCTGTCGGGAGCAGCGGCCTGGCTGGGGGTCGGTGCGGCGACCGCCGCCTGGGGACACCCGATGCCGTGGCCGGTGCTCGTCGTCGGCGCACTGATCTGCGCGGGCGCGGCACTCGCCCCCGACCTCGACCACAAGGCGGCCACGATCTCGCGGGCCTTCGGCCCGGTCTCGCGGCTGCTGTGCGAGATCGTCGACAAGCTGTCGGCCGCCGTGTACAAGGCGACCCGCGGCAAGGGCGACCCGCGCAGGAACGGCGGCCACCGCACCCTCACCCACACCTGGGTGTGGGCGGTGGCGATAGGGGCGGGCTGCTCGGCTGCGGCGATCTGGGGCGGCCGCTGGGCGGTGCTCGCCATCCTCTTCGTCCACCTGGTGCTCGCGGTGGAAGGCCTGTTGTGGCGGGCCGCCCGGGTCTCCAGCGACGTACTGGTGTGGCTGCTCGGCGCGACCGGCGCGTGGATCCTGGCCGGGGTGCTCGACAAGCCGGGCAACGGCGCGGACTGGCTGTTCACCGGGCCCGGCCAGGAGTACCTGTGGCTCGGCCTGCCGGTCGTGCTCGGGGCGCTGGTGCACGACATCGGGGACGCGCTGACCGTCTCCGGCTGCCCGATCCTGTGGCCCATCCCGATCGGCCGCAAGCGCTGGTACCCGATCGGGCCGCCGAAGGCGATGCGCTTCCGGGCCGGGAGCTGGGTGGAGCTGAAGGTGCTGATGCCGGTGTTCATGCTGCTCGGGGGAGCGGGCGGGGCGGCGGCGCTGGGGTTCATCTGAGCTGTGCGCAGGGGGCGGGCCGCGGGCGTGCGGTCCGCCCTTTTCGCGTGTGGGGGGCGGGTGTACGTTCGGCCCAGTGCACCTTTCCTGAGAGGCAGTGACACGTGTCAATAATCGATGTGGCCACCACTGACGGGCTCGTCGTCCGGACCACCGCGGGGGCCGTGCGCGGCACCGTCCGCCACGAGAGCCACGCCTGGCTCGGCGTCCCGTTCGCGCAGCCGCCGGTGGGCGGGCTGAAGTGGCGGGCGCCGCGTCCCGCGCTGCCCTGGGAGGGCGTGCGCGAGGCGACGGAGTTCGGCCCCGCCGCCGTACAGCTGCCGCGCTTCGACCCGACGGAGCCGCCGTACGAGGGGGACAGCGAGGACTGCCTGTACCTGAACGTCTTCTCTCCGGCCGCCGACGACGCCCGCCGCCCGGTCCTGGTCTGGATCCACGGCGGCGGCTTCATGTTCGGCACCGGCAAGGACTACGACGGCTCGGTCCTCGCGGAGCGCGGCGACGTGGTCGTGGTGACCCTGAACTACCGGCTCAGCTCCTGGGGCTTCCTGCACCTCGCGGGCGTCGACCCGGCGGTGGCCGACTCCAACGTGGGCGTACGGGACCAGGTCGCGGCCCTGGAGTGGGTGCGGAACAACATCGCGGCCTTCGGCGGCGACCCCTCCCGCGTCACGATCGTCGGCGAGTCGGCGGGCGGCATGAGCGTCGGCACCCTGCTCGGTGTGCCCGCCGCGCGCGGCCTCTTCCACGGCGCGGCGCTGCTCAGCGGCAGCGCCGCCGAGCAGCAGGACGCGGAGACCGCCGCGGCCGCCGCGCGGGCGCTGCTGGCGCGCCTGGGCATCCCGGAGTCGGAGGCGGGCCGGCTGCGCGACGTGCCGGTGGACGAACTCCGCGCCGTTGTCGGGGAGTTCGCGGGGAAGGGCGGCCACGACGGCAAGCAGGGCATCCCGTTCCTGCCGGTCGTCGACGGCGACTACATCCCGTACGTGCCGCTGGCCGCCGTCGCGGACGGCGCGGTCGCCGACGTCCCGCTGCTCGTCGCGTACTGCCGCGACGAGATGGCGATCTTCACGTTCATGGGCGACGACAACACCTTCACCAGGTCCCTGGAGGCGGCGACCGGCGAACAGGCGTGGGCCGAACTCCTCGGCCGTTATGCGCAGTGGGAGCCCGAAGGGGCGTCCGTCGGCGGCAACGCGCGCAAGACGCTCCTCGGCGACGCGATGTTCGCGATGCCGTCGATACGGGTCGCCGAGGCGCAGGTACGCGCCGGTGGCCACGCGTGGATGCACCGCTTCGACCATCAGCCGCCCATGGCGCCGTACGACATCCTCGGCCCCACCCACGCCGCGGACATCCCCTGCCTGTGGAGCCGCGAGCCGTCCTTCGACCTGGCCTCGCTGAGCGGAAATCCGGCGGACGGCTTCATGGACATGAGCGAGGCGGACAAGGCAGCGTCGGCGGCACTGCAGGACGCCGTGCTGTCGCTGGTGCGCGAGGGCCGGCCGAGCCTTCCGCAGGGGCCCCAGTGGCCCGCGTACGACGAGAAGTCGCGCGCCCAGATGCTGATCAAGGCGTCGCCGGAGCTGGCCCTGGACCCGATGGGCGCGCGGCGCGAGGCGTGGGAGGGGGTGCGGCTGGGCTGAGTGCAGCGGCAGTGCCGTGGCTGCGTCTGCGTCTGCTTCGGTGAGGTGCGGCGGGTGAGGGCGCCGTTACGGTGGGCCGGGGGTTTGGTTCTGGACTCCCGGCCCGCTGCGACGCACCCCAGGAGGCTGCCCGATGTCCTACCCGTACCCGCTCGCCGAACCGTACGACCACGGCCTGCTCGACGTCGGTGACGGCAACCGGATCCACTGGGAGGTCTCCGGAAACCCCGACGGCAAGCCCGCCGTCGTCGTGCACGGCGGGCCCGGTTCGGGGAGCTCGCCGGGCAACCGGAAGTCCTTCGACCCCGACCGCTACCGCCTCGTCCTCTTCGACCAGCGCGGCTGCGGCCGCAGCACCCCGCACGTCGCGGACCCGGCGACGAGCCTGGAGCACAACACCACGGCCCACCTGGTCGCCGACATGGAGAAGCTGCGCCAACACCTGGGAATCGAGCAGTGGTTGCTGTTCGGCGGGTCCTGGGGATCGACGCTGATCCTGGCGTACGCGCAGGCGCATCCGGAGCGGGTCGGCGAGGTCGTCCTGGCGGGGGTGACCATGACGCGCCGCTCGGAGACCGACTGGCTGTACGGGGGAGCGGGGCGCTTCTTCCCGGAGGCGTACGAGAGGTTCAGGACCGGGGTGCCGGAGGAGGAGCGGGACGACCTGGTCGCCGCCTACGCGCGGCGGGCGTCCAGTCACGACCTGGCGGTACGGGACCGGGCGGTGGCCCACTGGTGTGCGTGGGAGGACGCGGTGCTGGGGCTCGAACCGGACGCCCCGCGGGCGAATCCGTACAGCGGCCGGCCCTCCGAAGGCCGGATCTCGCTGGTGCGGATCGCCTCCCACTACTTTTCGCACGGGGCATGGCTGGAGGAAGGCGAACTGCTGCGTGGGGCGGGGAAGCTGGCGGGGATCCCGGCGGTCCTGCTCCAGGGCCGCCACGACCTGGCGGGCCCACCGCACACCGCGTGGGAACTGGCACAGGCGTGGCCGGACGCGGAACTGACGATCTTCGCGGACTCGGGCCACATGGGAGGGTCGGGGATGCGGGAGTCTCTGGCGGAGGCATTGGAGCGGTTCGCGCGGTGAGGGGGCGCTGCCGCGGGGTGGGGGAGCGGTGCCGTGGGTCGGGTGGGCGTCGTGCGGGTGCGGTGCGCGTCGTGCGGGTGCGTCGTGGCTGGTCGCGCAGTTCCCCGCGCCCCTAACTGCCTGCCCCTTACCCCGCTAGCCTCCTTGGGCAGCGGGGCCGCCCCCGGGGGGCGGGACGGGTGGGCAAGGGGGCGGCCCCTACGCGGAGCACGCCCCCTCGCGGCCGCACGCCCCCGCCCCCGTACCCCGCCGGCAGGCTACCCGTGCCACGACCTCCACAGCCCCGCATAAGCCCCACCCGCCGCCACCAGCTCCTCGTGGCTGCCCAGCTCCGCGATCCGGCCGTCCTCCACGACCGCGATCACGTCCGCGTCGTGCGCGGTGTGCAAGCGGTGGGCGATGGCGATGACCGTGCGGCCGTCGAGGACTCGCGCCAGGGACCGTTCCAGGTGCCGTGCCGCGCGCGGGTCGAGCAGTGACGTCGCCTCGTCGAGCACCAGCGTGTGCGGGTCCGCCAGGACCAGCCGGGCCAGCGCGACCTGCTGCGCCTGCGCCGGGGTCAGCGCGAGCGACCCCGAGCCGACCTCCGTGTCCAGTCCGTCCGGCAGACCCTGTGCCCACCCGTCCGCGTCCACCGCACCCAGCGCCGCCCACAGTTCGGCGTCCTCGGCGGCGGTGCGGGCGAGCCGCAGATTGTCCCGGAGCGAGCCCACGAAGACGTGGTGCTCCTGGTTGACCAGCGCCACGTGCGAACGGACCCGCTCCGCCTGCATGCGGGACAACTCGGCTCCGCCCAGAGTGAGTTCACCCGTACGCGGTGCGTAGATCCCGGCCATGAGGCGGCCCAGCGTCGACTTGCCCGCACCCGAGGGGCCGACCAGCGCGACCCTGGTGCCGGGTGCCACGTCGAGCGACACCTGGTGCAGGACGTCGACGCCCTCGCGGTAGCCGAAGTGCACGTCGTCCGAGCGCAGGTGCCGGCCGTCCGGCGTCACCGACTCGTCGCCCGCGTCCGGCTCGATGTCCCGCACGCCCACCAGTCGCGCCAACGACACCTGGGCGACCTGGAGTTCGTCGTACCAGCGCAGGATCAGGTTCACCGGGTCGACCAGCATCTGCGCGAGCAGCGCCCCCGTCGTCAGCTGTCCGACGGTGAGCCAGCCCTGCAGCACGAAGATGCCGCCGATGACGACCGACGAGCAGAGGATGGTGATGTGGGTGGCGTTGATGACGGGGAAGAGCACGGTGCGCAGCCACATCGTGTAGTTCTCCCACGCCGTCCACTCCTTGATCCGCTTCTCGGAGAGCGCCACCCGCCGTGTGCCGAGGCGGTGTGCCTCGATGGTGCGGCCCGCGTCGACCGTCTCGGCGAGCATCGCCGCGACCGCCGCGTACCCCGCCGCCTCCGACCGGTAGGCGGAGGGCGCCCGCTTGAAGTACCAGCGGCAGCCCGTGATCAGGACGGGGAGCGCCACCAGGACCGCCAGCGCCAGCGGCGGAGCCGTCACCGTCAGGCCGCCGATCAGCAGCAGCGCCCACACCACGCCGATCGCGAGCTGCGGCACCGCCTCGCGCATCGCGTTGGCGAGGCGGTCGATGTCGGTGGTGATGCGGGAGAGCAGATCGCCGGTGCCGGCCCGTTCCAGTACGCCCGGGGGCAGGCCCACCGCCCGTACGAGAAAGTCCTCGCGCAGGTCGGCGAGCATCTCCTCGCCGAGCATCGCACCGCGCAGCCTGGTCTGCCCCACGAAGACCGCCTGGACGAGCAGGGCCGCGGCGAACAGGCCCGCGATCAGCCCGAGCCGCAGATCCCGCGCGCCCGTCGTCAGGTCTTCGATCACGTCGCCGAGCAGGTAGGGGCCCACCATGGAGGCGATCACCGCGAGGGTGTTCAGGGTGATCAGGGCGACGAACGCCGTGCGGTGCCGGCGCAGCAGCGTGCGCACATACGCGCGCACGGTCGCCGGACTGCCGACGGGCAGCGTCGTCGCCGACTCGGGGGCCGCCGGGTCGTACGACGGAGGCGCCACCCCGATCCTGGGTGCGGGTGCGCCCTTGCGGGCAGTGGTGCTCATGCCGGTTCCTCGATCTCTTCTCGTACGTTGTCTTTCCGTACGTTCAGCCGGTGCACCTCTGCGGCAGCCGACGCCTCTTCGTCCGTCTCGCGCGTGACGACCGCCCGGTAGCGGGGTTCGGTGTGCAGCAGCTCGCGGTGTTCGCCCACCGCTACGACCTCTCCCTCGTGGACGAAGACGACACGTTCCGCTTGGTCGAGCAGCAGCGGGGAGGAGGCCAGGACCACGGTCGTAGAGCCGGCCCTGAGCCGTTTGACACCCGCTGCCACCCGGGCTTCGGTGTGCGAGTCGACGGCCGACGTCGGCTCGTCCAGGACCAGCACCTCGGGGTCGGTCACCAACGACCTTGCCAGCGCGAGGCGTTGGCGCTGACCGCCGGAGAGCGACCGGCCGCGCTCGGTGATCCGGGTCTCCATCGGATCGCCGTCGGCGGCGACCGAGGCCTGGGCGAGCGCCGCGAGCACGTCCGTGCACTGCGCCGCCTCCAGGGCGTCCTCGGCGGACACGTTCCCCGACGCCGGTACGTCGAGCAGCTCGCGCAGCGTCCCCGAGAGCAGCACCGGATCCTTGTCCTGTACGAGGACCGAGGCGCGCGCGGCGGCCAGCGGCAGCCCGTCCAGTTCGACCCCGCCGAGCTGCACGGAACGCACCTTCCGCGCCCCGTCGTCGGACGCCGACGGCTCGTCCGTCGGATGCCCGCCCAGCCGGTCGGCCAGCCGGCCCGCCACGTCCGGGTCGCCGCACACGACGGCCGTGAACACACCGGCCGGGGCGAGCAGCCCCGTCACCGGGTCGTACAGATCGCCTGTGGGGGACTGCGCGGCGTCCTGCCCGTCGCCGGGCGCGGTGCGGCGCAGGGCGAGAACCCGGGCCGCACGCTTCGCGGACGGCTTGGAGAAGGAGTACGCCATCGCGATCTCCTCGAAGTGCCGCAGAGGGTACATCAGGAGCGTCACCGCGCTGTAGACCGTGACCAGTTCGCCGACCGTCACCGTGCCCTGCCGCGCGAGCGTCGCCCCGTACCAGACCACACCCACCAGGAGCAGTCCCGGCAGCAGCACCTGCACGGCCGCGATCAGCGCCCACATGCGGGCACTGCGCACGGCGGCCTTCCTGACCTGCTGAGAGGCCTCGCGGTAGCGGCCCAGGAACAGCTCCTCGCCGCCGATGCCGCGCAGTACGCGCAGGCCCGCGACGGTGTCGGAGGCCAGCTC
Organism: Streptomyces sp. NPDC048442; assembly: GCF_040651475.1. NCBI lineage: Bacteria > Bacillati > Actinomycetota > Actinomycetes > Kitasatosporales > Streptomycetaceae > Streptomyces > Streptomyces sp. NPDC048442. Next base: position 239,485 of record NZ_JBEZKB010000006.1, on the reverse strand, counting down.
CGTCGCCCTGCCCGCCTTCTCGCGCTGCTCGTCGGCCCGCTTGGTGGCCTTCGGCAGCAGCGGCAGTACGGCGAGGGCCAGCGCGGGGACGCCGATCGCGACGATCACGCCGAGCGCGGGCTGGTAGACCACCAGGCCGACGCAGACGATCACCAGCGCGAGCAGGGCCGCCGCGAACCGCGACAGCGCCTCCACGAACCAGCCGATCTTCTCGACGTCGCCCGTCGACACGGCCACCACTTCGCCCGCCGCGACCCGGCGGGTGAGCGCCGCCCCCAGCTCGGCCGTCCTGCGGGCCAGCAGCTGCTGGACGCGGGCGGCAGCGGTGATCCAGTTGGTGATGGCCGTACGGTGCAGCATGGTGTCGCCGACCGCGACGGCCGTACCCATCAGTGCGAGCAGGCCGGCGGCCAGCGCGAGGCGACCGCCGGAGCGGTCCACCACGGCCTGGACGGCGAGGCCGACGCCCAGCGGCAGCCCGGCCACCCCGATCTGGTGGAGCAGCCCCCAGCCCATGGCCTTGAGCTGCCCGCCCAGTTGGCCGAGGCCCAGCCACAGCAGGAAACGGCCCCCGGAGCGGACATCGGGTTCGCCGGGGTCTGAATACGGAAGATCGCGAATGTGCATGAGGCCCTACGGCTCGGTGTGAAGGCTCTGGCATCGGAACGGTCGAGTGGCGCAAACCGTGCAAGGTTCACCCTCCGGGCCCCACCGGAGCAATTGATTTATGTCCGCGACCGCCCGGAACGCGCCAATGTCCGCCGGCCGGGCCCTGGCGCTTCGGCCCGTCCCACGCTTCACTCCTGTCGCATGAGACAACGACGAGTCATCAGCATGGTGAGCGGTCTGGTGCTTGCCGCCGGGGCGCTGTTCGGTGCGTCCCCGGCCGGCGCCGCGGTCACCAACGGCCCCACCCCGCCCGCCGAGTTCGGCAACGACTGGCACGATCCGCTGACCGCCGGGCCGCCCGTGGCCAAGCCGCACACCCGGTCCTGCCAAGTCACTCTCGGCGAGGCCCAGTTCCGCGACTTCACCCCGTACAAGGGGAGTTACACCCCGCCGAAGAAGTGCGGCGACCGCTGGAGCAAGGTGGTGCTGCGCCTCGACGGCAAGGTCAAGGGCCGCCAGTACGACCGCCTCGGCTACCTCCACGTCGGCGGCGTCGAGGTGTTGAAGACCTCCACGCCCGAGCCCTCCGTCGACGGCATCACCTGGTCCGTCGAGAAGGACGTCACCCGCTACAGCGACACCTTCCGCCGCGACCAGAGCGTCGAGATGCTCATCGGCAACGTCGTCAACGAGACGTACACCGGTGTCATCGACGTCAAGGCGACCCTGACCTTCTACGCCGCCGAGGGCCGCACGAAGCCCGCCGAGACACCCGACCGGGTCCTCACTCTCGGCGGCCCGGACGCCAACTCCCTCACCACGCCCCGCAATTCACAGCGCATCCTCGCCGAGGTGTACGCCACCGGATCCGGCGGCGGCTGCGAGGAGTACTGGTACCTCTCGGTGCCCGAGAACGCCCCGTACTCCTGCAAGGCGGCCGCCGGCCCCTACCGCGAGGTGCAGATCAAGGTCGACGGGAAACTCGCCGGGATCGCCGCACCGTTCCCGACCGTGTGGACCGGCGGCTGGTCCAACCCCTTCCTCTGGTACGTCGTCCCGGGCCCGCGCGCCTTCGACATCAAGCCCATCCAGTACGACCTCACGCCGTTCGCGGGGCTGCTCAACGACGGCCGCCCGCACAAGGTCGAGGTCGGCGTCGTCGGCGTACCGGAGGGGCAGAGCGGCTGGAACACACCGGTCAACGTGCTCGTCTGGCAGGACCACGGCAGCCGCGTCGTCACCGGCGCCCTGACCCGGCACGCCGAGGGCACACCGGTCAACTCCACCAAGTACACGCCGGGTTCGGAGCACCGGCTCGACACCCGGGGCGGCCACCGGCTGACCGTGGCCGGATACGTCAACACCTCGCGTGGGCGCGTCGACACCCGCATCGCCCGCAGCCTCGCCAACACCTCCGTGCACCGCTGGACGGAGGGGGAGAAGCTGGACGCGCTCAAGGGTGAATGGACGGACGAGGAGACGGTCGCGGTCAAGAGCACATCGGTCAAGGGCACGGTCGGCCCCGAGCGGGCCACGCAGGCGCTGCGTACGTACACGATGGACGGCACGACCACGGTCGGCCCTGACCCCGACGCGCGGCTGCGCACTGTGCTCACCCTCGGCGACAAGGCGGACACGGAGACCCTGGTGGACGGCAGGCGCACCGCGTTCTCCCAGCTCGACGACGTCTACAAGGGCGACGCGGCCTACCACTCGAACGCTCCGCGCGAGCAGCGGCACGCGGTCGGCACGACCGGCGAGCGCTACCGGCTGTACGACTCCGACGGCACGTGCTACGACCGGAGCGTGACCTCGGTGCAGGGCACGCTGGTGGAGGACCGGAGGCACTGCTGAGGTGATACCGGTGCCGCCGTCGATGCGGCACCAGTGGCAGCATGGGTCACATGCCGATATCGAACATGCGACCTGGTCCGGCCGTCGCGGGTGCGGTGGCCGGTCTGCTGCTCCTGACGGCTTGCGGAGGCGGCGGAGGCGGCGGAGGCGGTACGGACAAGGCTTCGCCCGCCTCCGTGCCCGCCCCGGCCGAATCCCCTGCCCACGGCCTGGCGCGCATCCCCGACGTGGGCGACCGGCTCCGCGCGGAGATCCCGGCGGACTCGCGGCAGGTCGTCGCGGTCTACGGGGAATCCAGGAACTCGGCGGACGCCACGGTCGTTCTCTACAACAAGGCAAGCAACAAGCGGGGCGACAAGCAGGGCGCGACCTGGGACCGGGTGGGCCGCTGGCCCGCGCACAACGGCGTCAAGGGGTGGACCGCCGACCACCGCGAGGACGACAAGCGCAGCCCGGCCGGAGTGTTCACGCTGTCCGACGCGGGCGGCGTGCTCCCCGACCCGGGCGCCAAGCTGCCGTACACCAGGTCCTCGTCCCTCGCCGCCCCGCGCTCCTGGGCGAAGACCCACTGGCACGACTTCGACTACGTCATCGCCATCGACTACAACCGTGTCGAGGGCACCCCGCCGAACGACCCGACGCGCCCGCAGGGCCAGAAGAAGGGCGGCGGGATCTGGCTGCACATGGACCACGGCAGCGGCACCTCCGCATGCGTGAGCGTCTCGAAGGCGGCGATGGAGACCCTGCTGCGGAGCGTCGACCCGGCGCGCAAACCGGTCGTGGTGATGGGCGACAAGCAGTACCTGAAGAGCTGAGCGGGTCCGGCGCCGCCGCGCCGCACCCGCTCAACTCCCTTACACAATCAGGCAGTCGGCTTCTGGGAGTCGACTCCCGGCCGTGCCTTCTTCCACTCGCCCCGGGTGAAGTCCGGGATCTGCTGCGGCGCGCCCTTCGCCCGGATCGACAGGTGGCTCAGCGGCACCGGCGCCGTCCACGTCGCCGCGTCGTACACGTCGAAGTCCGGGACCAGGCCCAGCTGCATGCACTGCATCAGCCGGAAGAGCATCAGATAGTCCATGCCGCCGTGGCCGCCCGGCGGGTTGGAGTGCTCCTTCCACAGCCAGTGGTCCCACTCGGCGTACTTCTTGAAGTCGTCCCACCGGTCATCGGTATTGGTGGGCTCCAGATAGATGCGCTCCGGGTAGTCCTCGAAGACGCCGAGGGTGCCGCCGAGGCTGTTGATCCTGCTGTACGGGTGCGGGGTCGACACATCGTGTTCCAGGCGGATGACGCGGCCCTTGGCGGTCTGGACGAGACTGATCGTACGGTCGCTCTCGATGTACGACTCCTTCCAGCTCGGGTCGCCGGCCGGCATGTGCAGCTTGCGGTACGCGGCCAGGCCGAGTGCGGGAGAGCCGACGCTGACGACGCTCACCGCGCGGTCGCCGCGGTTGACGTCCATGTAGTTGCCGACCGGGCCGAAGCCGTGGTTGGGGTAGAGGTCGCCGCGCAGCCGGGTGTGCCACAGACGGCGCCACGGGCCCTCGTAGTAGTCGGGGTCGAACATCAGGCCGCGCAGGTCGTGGTTGTACGCGCCCGCGCCGTGCAGCAGATCACCGAACAGGCCCGCGTGCGCCATCCGCAGGACCCGCATCTCGTTCTTGCCGTAGCAGCAGTTCTCCAACTGCATGCAGTGGCGCCTGGTGCGCTCGGAGGTGTCGACCAGGTCCCAGAGCTCTTCCAGGCGCATCGCGAGCGGACACTCCACACCGACGTGCTTGCCGTTCAGCATGGCGGTCTTGCACATGTCGTAGTGGAAGTCCCACGGGGTGGCGACGTACACGAAGTCGACATCGTTGCGCTTGCAGAGCTGGCGGTAGTCGTCCTCGTTCTTGGTGTAGAGGGCGGGGGCGGGCTGCCCGGCCTTGACGACCTTCGCGGCGGCCTTCTCGGCCTTCGCCCGTACCGGGTCGCAGACGGCGACGACCTTGACGTTCGGGAGGGCGAGGAAGAGGTCGATCATGCTGTCGCCGCGGTTGCCGAGGCCGATCATTCCCACCCGGACGGTGGAACGCCGCTCGAAGGGCACCCCCGCCATGGTCTTGCCCTGGCGCCTCGGCACGGCGGCGTCGACCCCGGCTCTCTCCGCGGCGCTCGCGCTGCCGGCGGTGCCGAGCGCGCCCACCGTGCCGAGGCCGATTCCGGCGCCCGCCGCACCCGCGGCGCGCAGGGCGGAACGACGGGAGACGCCGTCGGGGGAGCCGTCGGGGGCGTTCTCGCCGGGGATGTTCTCGTCAGGGGTCGGTGTCGCCTTGTCGTCGTACATCTGACCTCCGTGAAAGGTGATCGGGTACCGACCGATCAGGGTCACGGAGGTTCGCCTGGGGCGCAAGGGGCCCGTGGGCAAAGGGAGTTGGACTAATCGATGCGGGAGCATGGACTCCCCGCAGCGCGCAGGCCGGAGCCCGGTCGCCCGCTCTCTTCGTGCTCAGGGCCGGGTCGCCCGCTCCAGGTCGAGGAGCACGGAGTGGTAGGGGCGGCCCGTCGCGTGGTCCATGCCGACCTCGCACATCCGGTTCGCCGAGAGGTACGTGTCGTACTCGCGCCGTCCGACCTCGGCGGCCTCCCGTGCGGTGGCCGACTCCGTCAGCTCCTGGTGCAGCATGCCCCGGTCCCCGGCGAACGCGCAGCACCGCAGGTCCTCCGGCACGACCACCTCGTCCGCGCACGCCTCGGCGACCGTGCGCAGCTGCGCCTCGTCGCCCAGGTGCTGCATCGAGCAGGTCGGGTGCAGGACGGCGGAGCCTGCCCGGCGGTGCACGGTCAGGCCGGGCAGTAGCTCGTCCGCCGCCCAGACGATCGAGTCGACGACGGTCAGCTCGGCGTGCAACTCCTGGTTGTCGTCGGTGAGATACGGCACCACCTCGTGCGCGATGCCCAGCGTGCAGGACGACGCGTCGACGACGAGAGGGAGCCGCCCGCCCGCCGTCCAGCCCCAGGCGGCCTCGACGATGCGGTTCGCCATCACCGTGTTGCCGACGTCGTAGCCCTTGGAGTGCCAGATGGTGGCGCAGCAGGTGCCGGTGACGTCGCCCGGGATCCACACCGGCTTTCCGGCGCGTGCGGACACCGCGACGACGGCCTCGGGGAGCGAGGGGCCCTGGTGTCCCGCGCTCTCGCCGAAGATCCGGTTGACGCACGCCGGGTAGTACACGGCGAGGGCGCCGGTGCGGGAGGTGCGGGGGAGCGTACGGGCCGCCGCGCCCGGGATCTCCGGCAGCCACCGCGGCACGAGGTCGGGGCGTACCGCCTTGCGGGCGAGGCCCGTCACGGTGGAGAGCAGCCGGTCGGAGATCTTGTCGGCGGCGGCCACGGCCAGCCGGGCCGAGATCTCGACCGCCTTGAAATTCTGGGCGGCCAGGGCGGCGACGCGCTCCTCGCGCGGAGTGTGGCGGCGGCGGCGGAACTCCTTCATCAGGGCGCCCGTGTCGATGCCGACCGGGCAGGCGATCCGGCAGGTGGAGTCGCCCGCGCAGGTGTCCACGGCGTCGTACCCGTACGCATCGAGGAGGTTCTCGCCGACCGGTGAACCGGCGGGCTGGCGCATCATCTCCCTTCGCAGCACGATCCGTTGACGGGGAGTGGTAGTCAAGTCACCGCTGGGACAGGTGGGTTCGCAGAAGCCGCACTCGATGCACGGATCGGCCTCGGCCTCCACGCGCGGGATCGTCTTGAGGCCGCGCAGATGTCCCTCGGGGTCGCGGTTGAGGACGATGCGCGGGGCGAGCACCCCGTCGGGGTCGATGAGCTGCTTGGTGCGCCACATCAGCTCGGTGGCCTGCGGCCCCCACTCCAGCTCCAAGTACGGGGTGATGTTGCGGCCCGTGGCGTGCTCCGCCTTCAGTGAGCCGTCGAACCGCTCGACCGTCATCCGGCAGAAGTCGTCCATGAAGGCCGCGTACCTGCGCACATCGGCCTGGCTGCCCGCGTCGAAGGTGAGCAGGTAGTGCAGGTTGCCGTGTGCGGCGTGTCCGGCGACGGCGGCGTCAAAGCCGTGCGTCTCCTGGAGTTCCAGCAGGGCCTCGCAGGCCTCGGCCAGCCGGGACGGCGGCACCGCGAAGTCCTCGGTGATCAGCGTCGTACCGGACGGGCGGGCGCCGCCGACGGCGGTGACGAACGCCTTGCGGGCCTGCCAGTACCCGCCGATGGTCTTGGCGTCCCGGGTGAACTCGTTGGTCACCGACGGCACGGGCGCCACCAGGTCCAGCTTCGTCAGGGTCTCGGCCGCGGCCCGCTCGAACGCCTCCTGCGCGGCCTCGTCCGGCGCCCGGAACTCCACCAGCAGGGCCGTCGTCTCCTTCGGCAGCTCCGCCCAGTCCTGCGGTACGCCCGGCACGCTCACCGACGCGCGCAGGGTGTTGCCGTCCATCAGCTCGACGGCGAGCGCGCCCGCCTCGTTGAAGAGGGGCACGGCAGCCGCCGCGGCCGACAGGGTCGGGAAGAACAGCAGGGCGCAGGAGAGCCGGCGGTCGAGGGGGAGGGTGTCGAAGACGACCTCCGAGATGAACCCGAAAGTGCCCTCGGAGCCGACCATCAGCCCGCGCAGGATCTGCACGGGCGTCGCGCCGTCGAGGAACGCGTCGAGGCGGTAGCCGTTGGTGTTCTTGATCTCGTACTTGGCGCGGATCCGGCTGGTGAGCCGCTGGTCCGCCTCGATCTCCTGCTTGATCGCCAACAGGCCGGCGCAGAGGGCGGGTTCGGCATGGGCGAGCTCCTCGTCGGCGCGCGGGTCGCCGGTGTCGACGACGGTGCCGGTCGGGAGGACGAAGGTGAGCGAGGCGACCGTGCGGTAGCTGTTGCGGGTGGTGCCGGCCGCCATCCCCGAGGCGTTGTTGGCGACGACTCCGCCGATGGTGCAGGCGATGGCGCTCGCCGGGTCGGGGCCGAGCACCCGCCCGTACGGGGCGAGCGCGGCATTGGCGCGGACCACCGTGGTGCCCGGCTGGATCCGGGCCCTGGCGCCGCCGTCGAGGACCTCGACGCCCGACCAGTGGCGGCGGACGTCCACCAGGACGTCCTCCCCCTGGGCCTGGCCGTTCAGCGAGGTCCCGGCGGCCCGGAACACCACCTCGCGGCCCTTGCCGTGCGCGTACGAGAGGATCGCGGAGATGTCGTCGATGTCCTCGGCCACCACCACGACCTGCGGCACGAACCGGTACGGGCTGGCGTCCGCCGCGTACCGCACCAGGTCGGAGACCTTCCACAGGACCTTCTCCGCCCCGAGGACCGCGGTCAGCTCCCGGCGCAGCGGCCCCGGCGTGCCCTCGGCCAGTGCGGCGGGCACCCGGTCGGGGGCGGGGTCCTGCGGCAGGGTCGGGCGCAGGGCCTCCGGCTTCGGCTCCAGGAGCGGCATGAGGGGCGTCCTCTCACGGGCTGGGTCGCGCCCGACGGCCCGGTCGCGCCCGGCTCAGCAGGGGTATGTACCCCCGTCGATCAGGGTGGACAGCAGGCCGCCGAGCTGCTTGCGCTGCACGGCGGTCAATGGAGCCAGGATGTCCTCTACCGCGTCGCGGCGCGCGTTGCGCAGGTCGCCGAGGGTGGTGCGGCCGGCTTCGGTGAGCTCGATCCGGATCACCCGGCGACTGGCCGGATCCGGCACCCGGCGCACCCGGCCCTGCTCCTCCAGGGCGTCCACCAGGGTGGTCACGGCGCGCGGTACGACCTCCAGACTGCGGGCGAGGTCGGTCATCCGCGGCGAGGTGCCGTCGGGCAGCGAGAAGCGCGCGACGACGCGCAGCAGCCGGGCCTGGCCGGGCGTGATGCCGATCGGCTCCATCTGGCGCTTCTGCGCGCGGTGCAGGCGCCGGGTCAGCCGCAGCAGCTGCTCGGCGAGCATGCCGTCGTCGGCACGGGTGTCGCCGGCACGGGTGTCCGGCTTCTCTGCCTTCTCTGCCTTCTCCGACTTCTCCGAACGGGTTTCCGCAGTGTTGCTCATACCGGGAACAATAACAGGACCCCATGCATTGTGAGTATAGGTAACAATGAACTACGCTCTGGAAGCCCGCTTCCCGTGCACCCTCCGCCCGTACGCCTTCCGCCCGCACATCCCCGAGGGAGCCCATGAACCCCGAACGCCACGCGAACCCCTGGACGCCCCCCGACCCCGAACCGGGCAAGGAGCAGCCGCCCGCCGAGGTCCGCCGCATCCTGCGCCTGTTCCGTCCCTACCGCGCCCGGCTCGCCCTGGTCGGCCTGCTCGTCGGCGCCTCGTCGCTGGTCGGCGTGGCCTCGCCGTTCCTGCTGCGCGAGATCCTCGACGTCGCCATCCCGCAGGGCCGCACGGGCCTGCTGACGCTGCTCGCCGCCGGCATGATCGCCACGGCCGTCGTCACCAGCGTCTTCGGCGTCCTGCAGACCCTGATCTCGACCACGGTCGGCCAGCGCGTCATGCACGACCTGCGCACCGCCGTGTACACCCAGCTCCAGCGGATGCCACTGGCCTTCTTCACCAGGACCCGCACGGGCGAGGTCCAGTCGCGGATAGCCAACGACATCGGCGGCATGCAGGCGACCGTCACCTCCACCGCGACGTCCCTCGTCTCCAACCTGACGGCCGTCGTCGCCACCGTCGTCGCGATGCTCGCCCTCGACTGGCGGCTCACCGTCGTCTCGCTGCTCCTGCTCCCACTCTTCGTCTGGATCAGCCGCAAGGTCGGCCGCGAACGCAAGAAGATCACCACCCAGCGGCAGAAGCAGATGGCCTCCATGTCCGCCACGGTCACCGAGTCCCTGTCGGTCAGCGGCATTCTTCTCGGCCGCACCATGGGCCGCTCCGACTCCCTCACCAAGAACTTCACCGAGGAGTCCGAGCGCCTCGTCGACCTCGAAGTCCGGTCCAACATGGCCGGCCGCTGGCGGATGTCGACCATCGGCATCGTCATGGCCGCCATGCCCGCCGTCATCTACTGGGCGGCCGGCCTCACCATGAACGCGGGGGCCCCGGTCGTCTCCCTCGGCACGCTCGTCGCGTTCGTCTCCCTCCAGCAGGGCCTGCTCCGCCCCGCCGTCAGCCTCCTGTCGACCGGCGTCCAGATGCAGACCTCGCTCGCCCTCTTCCAGCGGATCTTCGAGTACCTCGACCTCCCCGTCGACATCACCGAACCCGACGAGCCGGTCCGCCTCCCCGCCCCCAAGGGCGAAGTGCGCTTCGAGGGCGTCGACTTCGCGTACGACGAGAAGTCGGGACCCACCCTCACCGGCGTCGACGTCACGGTCCCGGCAGGCGGCAGCCTCGCCGTCGTCGGCCCGACCGGCTCCGGCAAGAGCACCCTGAGCTACCTGGTGCCGCGGCTGTACGACGTCACGGGCGGCCGGGTCACCCTGGACGGCACGGACGTCCGCGATCTGGACTTCGACTCCCTCGCCCGAGCGGTGGGCGTCGTCTCCCAGGAGACGTACCTCTTCCACGCCTCCGTCGCCGACAACCTGCGCTTCGCCAAGCCCGACGCCACCGACGACGAGCTGCGCGCCGCCGCCGAGGCCGCCCAGATCCACGACCACATCGACTCGCTGCCCGACGGGTACGACACCCTCGTCGGCGAGCGCGGCTACCGGTTCTCCGGCGGCGAGAAGCAGCGCCTGGCCATCGCCCGCACCATCCTGCGCGACCCGCCCGTCCTCATCCTGGACGAAGCCACCAGCGCCCTCGACACCCGCACCGAGCACGCAGTGCAGCAGGCCATCGACTCCCTCTCGGCCGGCCGTACCACCATCACCATCGCCCACCGCCTGTCCACCGTCCGCGACGCCGACCAGATCGTGGTCCTGGACGCGGGCCGAATAGCGGAACGCGGCACGCACGAGGAACTGCTGGCGAAGGACGGCCGCTACGCCGCCCTGGTACGCAGGGACGCCCGGCTGACTCCGTCCGGTACGGCCCCGTCCGTGACTACTGCGTCTGCAACTACTGCGTCTGCGTCCGCCGAGGCTGTCCCGGCGTCCGCACCCTGAGCGCGGCCGGCCCCGGACCGTACGGCATGATCACGGGCCATGCGCGCACTCATGGACGTAACTCTCCCCGGATTCCGGCCCGTCGACGACGACACCCAGGACACCTGGACCAATGACCACGGGGATGTGCTGGGGGTGCAGTTCTTCGGCCTGGTGCCCGATCTGCCCGCCGGGCTCGACGACGGCCCCGCGCTGCGGGCCGGGCTCGCCCACCACATGGCCCGCTCCGGCGCCGGACTGATCGAGGCATCGGTCAAGCCGCTCGGCGGACTCCCGGCGCTCCGTCAGATCGTCAAGGTTCCGCTGCCCGGCCGGCAGCACGGCCAGGGCTTCGTCGGCAGCTTCACGGTGCCGCGCGCCACGTGCAGCACGGCCGTCACGTTCATGTCCGCCGAGCGGGGCACGACCGGGATGCGCGAGGCGATGGTGATGGCCAAGGTCGGGCACGAGCAGTACTTCCGCCCCCACCCGTACGCCCCTGACGTCCAGGGCGGCCTGCCGTTCCACGTCGCCGACCACCAGGGCTACGACGCCGAGTTCCCCGACCACCCGCTGTCGAAGGTCCGCCGCACCCTCGACGTGCTCGCCGCCCGGGTGCGGGTCGCGCCCGGGTTCGCGGCGCTGCCGCCGTTCGAGGGTCCGCACCCCGGCTGAGACTCCCCGCACACGCGGCGGCGCCACCCCTCCCCTGGGACGGGGGAGGAGCGGCGCCGTGGCGAGACCTCGGTCAGACCAGCCAGCCCAGGAAGTGGAAGGCGCCGGCGAGAAGGTCGGTGATGAGGTTCATGATCTCGGTTTCTCCTTGTGCTGCGTACGCACGAACGTGCGTACTGATGCATGTGTGGGACTGCGCAATCGCGGTCTGCAGCCCGTCGCTTGCGCACCGTAAGCATCGGGCGCCACAAGGGAGTTGGGCAAGGAGATCCGGTACGATCACGCGTTCCAGCGAACACCCGATCCCCTGTTCGCACGTTCCCGCCGGGCCGAAAAGTGCGCGGGGGGTTCGGACAACCGTGCACATGGGCGGTTAGCGTTCCGGTATGGAGTACGAGTCCTACGGGTCCCCGGAAGTCATGCCCCCGCCGAAGCGACGCAGGTCCCGGCGCGGTCGGCTGTTCCTGCTGGTGTGCGTCCTTGCCGTCCTCGGTGCCGGAGTGGTGCTCCTCCTCCTCTGGAAGGAGGAGGAAGGCGGCCAGGCCAAGTCCCTCACCGTTCCGGAGGGCTGGCGCTCCTCCCAGGTGTACGCGGCGGTGGACAAGGCCGTCGGGGCCGAGCCCGGCACAGCGAAGAAGGCCGCCGCGTCGACGGACCTGGCGCTGCCCGCCGCGGCCGGCGGAAATCCGGAGGGCTATCTGTTCCCGGCGACGTACCCGGTCAAGGACACGACGACGGCGTCCAGCCTGCTCGCCTACATGGTCAAAACGGCGAACGAACGCTTCGGCACAGGACCCGAGGTCCGCCGGGACCTCGTCGTCGCCAGCATCGTCCAGGCGGAGGCGGACACGCCCGCCGACATGGGCAAGGTGGCCCGGGTCATCCAGAACCGCCTGAACCGCGGCATGCCGCTCCAGATGGACTCCACCCTCAACTACGCGATGAACCGCAGCACGCTGGACACCACGCACGAGGACACCCGGATCGACAGCCCGTACAACACGTACGAACGCAAGGGCCTGCCCCCGACCCCGATCGGCAACCCGGGCCTGGAGGCCCTCCGGGCGACCCGGACGCCACCGCCCGGCAACTGGCTGTACTTCGTCACGGTGAAGCCGGGCGACACCCGCTTCACGGACGACTACGAGGTCCAGAAGCGGAACGTCGCGGAATTCAACGAGGTCCGGCGCGGGGCGAAGGGGGAGGGGTGAGCGGATCCTGTCGGCCGCTCGTGCCCGGCCCTCGCACCGGGGCTGTTGCCCGTCCGGGCGGGCTGTTGGTCTGCGGGGGCGTTGTGGCCGGCCGCGCAGTTCCCCGCGCCCCTAAAGCAGGCCCCTTCAGCCCGTCCGGCGTTTGAGGACGCGCGGCGCAGCCGGGCACGGGGCGCAGCCCCGGACATCAGCCCCCACCATCGCCGGCCGTGATGCCGGCACCTCACCCGGCCGCCACAGCCACCGGCCCCGCACTCGGCCCCACCTCACCGCCCACCACCCGCAGAACCTCCCGCACGGCCTGCCGACCCGCCCGGTTCGCCCCGATCGTGCTGGCCGATGGCCCGTATCCCACCAGGTGGATCCGTTCGTCCCGCGCGACCCGTGTCCCGTCCATCCGGATTCCGCCCCCGGTCTCCCGCAGCCGCAGCGGCGCCAAGTGGTCGACGGCCGCCCTGAATCCCGTCGCCCAGAGGATGACGTCCGCCGCCACGGAGCGGCCGTCGTCCCACGCCACCCCGTCCTCCGTGATCCGGTCGAACATCGGCAGCCGCTCCAGCACCCCGCTGTCCCGCGCCGTCCGGATCGCCTCGTTCACCGGCAGGGCCGTCACCGACACGACGCTCTCCGGCGGCAGCCCGCGCCGTACCCTCTCCTCGACCCGTGCGACGGCCGCCCGCCCCCACTCCTCGGTGAACTCGCCCTCCCGGAACACCGGCGGCCGCCGTGTCACCCAGGTCGTCTCCGCGGCGAGCGGCGCGAGCTCCATCAGGTGCTGCGTACCGGATGCGCCTCCGCCCACCACCACTACCCGCTGCCCGGCGAACTCTTCGGGACCGGGGTAGTTCGAGGTGTGCAGCTGCCGCCCGCGGAAGGTGTCCTGGCCCGGGTAGCGTGGCCAGAACGGCCGGCCCCAGGTCCCCGTCGCGCTGATCAGCGCCCGAGCGGCCCACACCCCCTCCGAGGTCTCGACCCGCAGCCGTCCGTCTTCGCCCTCCCGTACGGCGTGCACGTCCACCGGCCGGTGGACGTGCAGCGCGAATTTCTCCTCGTACTGCGCGAAGTACTCCTGGATGACCTCCGACGAAGGGCGCCGGGGGTCGGCGTCCGTCAGTTCCATCCCGGGAAGCGAGTGCATGCCGTGCACCTTCCCGTACGTCAGCGAGGGCCAGCGGAACTGCCACGCGCCGCCCGCCTCCGGGGCATGGTCGAGTACGACGAAGTCACGGTCGGGAACCAGCCCCGACCTGCGCAGATGGTAGGCGGCCGACAGTCCGGCCTGCCCCGCACCGATGACGACGACGGCCACGTCCCGCACCCCGATGTTGTTCATGTTTCTACCAACAGGGTGCGGGCCGTGGATCTTCCCGTCGTACGCAGAAGATCTTCCTGCGCCGCGCAACTCCTCCCGCCTACCCCTGCGGCACCACCAGCCCCCTCCGCACCAGCTCCGGCCGCACCCCCTCCCCGAACCAGTACGCCTCCTCCAGATGCGGATACCCGGACAGTACGAAGTGCTCGACACCGAGCGAGTGGTACTCCTCGATCCGGTCCGCGACGTCCGCGTGGCTGCCCACCAGCGCGGTCCCGGCCCCGCCCCGTACGAGACCGACACCGGCCCACAGGTTCGGCGAGATCTCCAGCCCCTTGCGCGACAGGCCCTCCCGCGAACCGCCGTGCAGCGCCAGCATCCGCTGCTGCCCCACGGACTCGCTCCTGCCGAGCGCCTCCTGCGCGGTGGCGATCGCGTCCGGGCTCAGATCGTCGAGCAGCCGGTCCGCCGTCGCCCACGCCTCCCGTGCCGCATCGCGCGAAATGGTGTGCAGCCGGATCCCGAACCGGACCTTGCGCCCCCGCTCCTCCGCGAGCCCCCGAATCCAGTCGATCTTCTGCTTGACCTGGGCAGGCGGTTCGCCCCAGGTCAGATACACATCGGCGTGATCGGCCGCCACCGGCCCGGCCGCCGGAGACGACCCGCCGAAGAAGATCTCCGGCAGCGGGTCGGGCGGCAGCGCGGTCAGAGCGCCCTCGATTTGGTAGTGCTCGCCCTCGAAGTCGTACGGCTTGCCGCCCCACGCCCCGCGCACCACCTCCAGGAACTCCGAGGTGCGGGCGTACCGCCGGTCGTGGTCGAGAGGGTCACCGAACCGCCGCTGCTCGACGGAGTCGCCGCCCGTCACCACGTTCAGCAGCAGCCGCCCGCCGGTCATCCGCTGGTACGTCGCCGCCATGTGTGCGGCCAGTGTCGGCGAGATCACCCCCGGCCGGAACGCCACCAGGAACTTCAGCCGCTCCGTGTGCTGGGCGAGCGCCACCGTCGTCAGCCAGGCGTCCTCGCACCACGTCCCGGTCGGCGTCAGTACCGCCTCGAAGCCCAACTGCTCGGCAGCCTTGGCTATTTGGGTCAGATACCCGATGTCGGGCGGCCGCACCCCGCTCACCGAAGCGATCCGCGAACGGCTGATGCCGCCGTCGGTGTAGGCGTGCCGGTCGACGAGCGTACGCCCGTCGCCGCCCGTCGGCAGGAACCAGTGCAGTTGGACGCTCATCAGGAGGACGCCTTTCCGTACGAGAGGGGAGCGGTACCGGAAGCGGGCCGCGACTTGTTGAACCGTGTGTCGACGAAGTCCTTGAAGGTGAACCTTCCCGGAATCAGCCCCAGTTCGGCGAAGGTGTCCGCGATGGCCTGCTCCGAAGCGATCGCCGCGTCGTCGACCGCGACCGGCACCCGCGTCCCGTTCGTCCGCTTCACCGCGTCGAGCGCCACCTCGTACGGCAGCCCGGTCTCCTTCGCCCAGGCCTTCGCCCAGGCCTCCGGGTGCTTGAACACCCAGGCCTGGGCCCGCTCCAGCCGGTCGATGTAGTCACCGATGGCCCGCGACTTCGCGGAATCCTTGAGCGTGCCGGGCGAAGCCACCTGGAACGAGAGCCCGTTGGTCACCCCTTGACCAGTCGTCAGAACCCGTGCGCCCGAGGTGCGCAGGACCTGCGAGGTGTACGGATCCCACACCGCCCACGCGTCGACCTTCCCCCGGCTGAACGCGGCCAGCGCATCCGCGGGCTGGAGGTACTTCAACTGGACGTCACCGATGCCGAGTCCGGCCTTCTTCAGCGAGGCGATCAACTGGTAGTGCGCCGAACTGCCCTGGGCGACGGCGACCGCCCTGCCCTTCAGGTCCGCCGGCTTCTTCAGCGGCGAGTCCTTCGGCACGACGATCGCCTCGCCCGCGGAGGAGCCGTGCGAAGCACCCACCACCGCGATCTTCGAGCCGGAGCCCGCCGCGAAGACGGGTGGAGTGTTGCCGACCCCTCCCACGTCCACGGCCTTGGCATTGATCGCTTCGAGGAGCGGTGGACCGGAGGTGAAGGTCGACCACTTGATCCGGTACGTGAGGTCGTCGAGCTCACCGGCGGCCCGCAGGATCGCCTCCGAACCGCCTTTCTGATCACCGACGTTGAGGGTGACGGACCCGGATCCGTCACTCTCGCCCGAGGCGTCGGCGGACGGGGAGCCACCGCAGCCGGTGAGCAGGAGGGAGGAGGCCAGGGGGAGCAGCAGGGCGACGGACAGGAGTGGCCGTTTCATGGCAGATCAATCTCTCTCTGGGTACGGGCTTGATACGGGCCGGGTGCGCGGGGTCTGCTCGGGCGTCCGGGGTCTGCTCAGGCGTCCGGGCTCTGTTCAGGCGTCTACACCAAGCTCCGACAACAGCCGGGACCGCAGTGCCGCGAACTCCGGTGTTCCGACGGTCCGGGGCCGGTCGAGCCCGACCTCGGTCTCGTACGCGATGACTCCGTCCCGCATGACCAGCGCACGGTCCGCGAGCAGCAGCGCCTCGTCCACGTCGTGGGTGACCAGCAGCACCGCGCAGCCGCGCCGTTGCCACAGCTCCGCGACCAGCCGCTGTGCCTTGATCCGCGTCAGCGCATCCAAGGCGCCGAACGGCTCGTCGAGCAACAACAGATCAGGCTCCCGCACCAACGCCCGTGCCAGGGAAGCCCGTTGAGCCTCCCCACCCGACAAAGTCCTGGGCCATGCGGCGGCCCGGTGCTCCAGCCCGACCTCCTTGAGTGCGGCCTCGGCGACCTCGCGCCCCGGATCCCCCGGCAGCCCCAGCAGCACATTGCGCCAGACCCGCTTCCACGGCATCAGCCGCGGCGCCTGAAAGGCGACGGCCCGCCGCTTGGGCACGAGTACGGTCCCTTCGATCTCCCGGTCGAGCCCGGCAAGCACCCGCAACAAGGTGGACTTCCCGCACCCGCTCCGCCCGAGAAGCACGGTGAACTCCCCCGGCCGCAAGGTCAGTTCAAGGTCATCGATAACCGGCCGTCCATCGAATGAACGGGTCAACCCCGCCACCCGCACGGCCGCAGCGGCATCGGCCGGAGCCGGATTCGGAGCCGGATTCGGACTCGGACTCGGACTCGGACTCACTGCCCGGTGAAGGTCGGTCGCCATTGCAGCAGCAGCCTTTCGAGGAGACGGACGACGGCATCGGCGATCAGGCCGAGGAATGCGTACACGACCAGGCAGACCACGATCACGTCGGTACGGAAGAACTCCCGCGCCTGGTTCATCAGGAACCCGATCCCGGCATCGGCATTGATCGACTCGCCGAAGACCAGCGCCAGCCACGCCGTGGCGAGCGAGTACCGCAAGCCGGTCATCGCCCCGGGAAGCGCCCCCGGCAGCACCACATGCCGCACCAGAGCCCACCTGCCGAGCCCCAACGCCTCACCGGCCTCGACGAGTTGGGCATCCACGCCGCGGATCCCGGCATACACATTCAGATACAGATGGAAGGCGACTCCGAGCGCGATGAGCGCCACCTTCGGCGCTTCCCCGATCCCCAGCCAGATGATGAACAGCGGAATCAGCCCGACCCACGGCACGGTCCGCAGCATCTGCACGCTCGGGTCGACGAGATCCTCACCGAGCCGCGAAAGCCCCGACACGAGCGCGAGGCTCACGCCCACGACGACCCCCCACACCAACCCCACCGCGACGCGTTGGAGCGAAGTGAGCATCGCGTCGGGCAGTGTCCCGTCCGCGATCAGCCCACCGCCCGCACGGGCGATGGTGCCGGGCGAAGCGAGCACATCAGGATGCAGTACTCCGGTCGCGCTGAACACCTGCCACAGCGCGAGCAGCAGCAACGGCCCGACGGTCCGCCGCACCCACCGGGGCGCCGCCCGCAGCCATCCCTTGCCCGACCCCCGAGGCTCCACGGCCTCCAGTGCGGGCCCCGCACTCGACGACGCCCCCTCCTCCCGCTCTTCCTCTACTGACAAAGGCGAAATATCCGGCGGCGCATGACTGACAGTCATGAATCAACTCCACGAAGAACGCAACCCAAGACGCGACTCAACGCCCGCGCAGCCGAAGGAAGTTGACCGACAGCATCACGACACGACGGAGCACACGCCCGGGAAGGGGAAAGGAACGGGAGAACCCGCGCCAGGAACAGCAGCGGGCGAAGCAGAGAGGACGAGCGTCAGCAGCCGCGTCGACAAGCGGCAGAAGCCACCCGCAGCAGGTCGATGTGACCGCGCGTGGTGAGGTGAGCTGAACGCAACATGGCGCAGAACGTAGCCACCACCCCCGGACACGGTCAACAGCCGTCCCATCATCCGGATGCCGAATCCCACCTGGCGGCCACTTTCCGCCCCCGTAGGCGAACATGGAAATATGGCCGACACATTCACCACCCGCGTCCTGCACCTCACCACGGGCTCGACCGAGACCGTCACCGACCTCACCTCAGCCTGCGAACACTTCCTCACCGAAGCCGCAGCCGGCCGCGACGGCCTCCTCAACATCTTCGTCCCGCACGCCACCGCCGGCATCGCCGTCCTGGAAACCGGCTCGGGCAGCGACGACGACCTCCTCGCCACCCTCCACACGCTGCTCCCCGCCGACGACCGCTGGCAACACCGCCACGGCACCCCCGGCCACGGCCGCGACCACGTCCTCCCCGCCCTGGTCCCCCCACACGCCACCCTGCCGGTCGTCGCCGGCCGCCTGGAACTGGGCACGTGGCAGTCGGTCTGCCTGGTCGACACGAACGTGGACAACCCGGACCGCAAGGTCCGGTTGAGCTTCCTCGGCTGAGTGGTTCTCAGGGGGCCTTGCCGCAAGGCCCTGGAGTCGGGGGAGCCGTCGGTGTACGTGGGTTTCCTACCGGGTGAGGGGGACTCCTGGTCCGGCGACCTCGTCCGGTGAGATCCGGCGCCCGGAGACAGTCAGGAGGAGTGCGAGCGCGGTTCCCCTGACCTCCGGGCCCCGGCCGATCGACAGGTCGGTGTCCGTTGCCGAGAGCCGGACTCGGGACACCAGTTCCTTGGCTCCGCCGAAGGACGCCGGGGTACGCGTCTGCAGGCGGAGCGCCCGGACGACGGCCTCCTGCGGATAGGAGCGGGAGAGGCCCAGGGGCCGGCGGATGTCCTCACCGTGCACGATCTCCTCGACGAGTCGGCTGTCGAGCGGAGCCGGAGGCGTCGACCTGCGCGATGCCACCCGGCGAAGCCGCTCCAGGGTCTCCTGCGGCGAGGCAGCACGCTCCCGTGCCACTCCGCGCGCGTTCTGACGGTCGAAGTCGAACCGGGCCCGGACCATGCCGGACACGAAACCGAGGCGTGTCGTGCGCGCGGTGTCGACCAGGTGGGCGGCCACGTCGTGCACGGTCCATCCGTCACAGAGCGACGGTGTGTTCCACTGCTCGTCACCGAGTGGCGCGAGGTCCTGGATCAGCGCCGTACGTTCCGCGTGCACCATCGACCAGACGTCGTCGTTGTTCACAGCCGCTCCTTCGCTTGATCACGGTCTCTGCAAGGAGGACCTGCCGCAAGCCGGGAACTCATCGTTCGACGCCGGTTCTCATGTCCGTGCACGGGCGCCGTGGTCCCCGAGGGTGCCGGAGCCGTCCACCTCGGCGACGGTCAGCCTGTCGCCGAGCGCGGCGCGGCAGGCTGCGACGTACCCGGGGCGTACGAAAGGCGAGCCGGCCGACGGCCGGGGCGTACGAAAGGCGATCCGGCCGACGCGGTCCGGGGCCGTGCGGGACGGGTACGTGCCGTTCCCCAGGTCAGTGCCCGTGGCCCGGCGCCTCTTCCTGCTCCGGCCGGTCGGCGGGCGTGGTCGTGCTCCCGGCCGCTGTGCCCTGGCCCGCCCGGACCGTGAACGCGGCCGTGCGGACCTTGCCGTCGTGCTGGAAGTCCAGGAAGAGGCGGTACGTTCCGGGGCTCGGTGCGGTGGCGGAGAAGGAGACCCCGGGGCCGGGCTTCGTGGTGCCGTCGCCGGGTTCGCCGCCTGGGTGGACGTGCAGGTAGGCGAGGTCGCCGGAGCGCAGGGCGACGAGGTGGCCGTACGCGCCGAGGTAGGGCTGGAGGTCGGTGACGGGCTTGCCGTTCTTGGCGACACTCAGCCCGAGTTCGCTGCTCTTGCCCGGCTTCAGACCGCCGGCCAGGGTCACTTCGTAACCGTCGACCCGGGCGGTGCGGGCGGGGGCGGGCAGGACGGCGGGGTTGTAGGTGCCCGAGACGGCCAGATCGGCGCCGAGGGTGAGCGCCTCGGCGCCCTTCTTCGCGGGCTTGAAGTCGGCGAACGCCCGGTAGCCGCCCGCCGCCGGCAGATCGGCGGTCGTGCTCCAGGTGCCGTCGGCGGCCCGGGTCGGGTGCAGGTGCCGGTAGACGGTCAGATCGCGCGAGGCGACGATGAAGTGCAGCTCCTTCTCGTGCTCGCGCTGGTACGCGGTGACCTTGCGGCCGTTTTCGTCGAGGACGGAGAAGCTGAGCCGGGTACGTTCGCCCGCGGTGACCCGCGGAGTGTCGAGGGCGAGGGTGTAGCCGCCTTCGGAGATCTGCAGGCCACCGGCGGCGGGGCCTGCTCCGCCGCCGGTGGCCCCGTGACCGCCGTCCGCCGCCTCGTGCCCGCCGCCGTCCGCGGGATCGTCGTGCTGCGGGGCCCGTGCCGCAGGCCGCTCGTCCGCCCCGCCGACCGCCGTGCCCACCCCGTAGGCCGCGCCGAACGTCGCGGCGACGGCTCCGGCGAAGGCTGTGATCTTGAGTCCTGTGTTCATGACGCTCCCCTGAAGACACGAGCCGCTTGCGGGGCGGCGGCTGCTCTATGAACTTCACCATACCCCTAGGGGGTATCCAGTCAAGAGAGTTCGGCCACCAGGGAATGGAGAGGAAAGGCTTTCGCGTTCCTTTGGGATGCCATAAGCCAGCCTTATGGGGTCATAGACCGGACCCGGCTACTGACTTAGGTTTGCCTTAGTTTAGGCTTCGCGGTGATTCGCTTGCCCCCCTCGAAGGGAACCTGAACATGCCTCGCCCCCTGCGGGTAGCAATAGTCGGAGCCGGCCCCGCCGGGATCTACGCTGCCGACGCACTGCTGAAATCCGCCGTGGCGGCCGAGCCCGGAGTCTCCATCGACCTCTTCGAGCGGATGCCCGCCCCGTTCGGCCTGATCCGTTACGGCGTGGCCCCCGACCACCCGCGGATCAAGGGCATCATCACGGCCCTCCACCAGGTGCTCGACAAGCCGCAGATCCGGCTCTTCGGCAACGTCGACTACCCGGGCGACATCAGCCTGGACGACCTGCACTCCTTCTACGACGCGGTGATCTTCTCCACCGGCGCGACGGCCGACCGGGCGCTGGACATCCCGGGCATCGACCTCGACGGCTCGTACGGTGCGGCGGACTTCGTCTCCTGGTACGACGGCCACCCCGACGTACCGCGCACCTGGCCCCTGGAGGCCGAGAAGGTCGCCGTCCTCGGCGTCGGCAACGTGGCCCTCGACGTCGCGCGCATCCTCGCCAAGACCGCCGAGGAGCTGCTGCCGACCGAGATCCCGCCGAACGTCCACGAGGGCCTCAAGGCCAACAAGGCCCTGGAGGTCCACGTCTTCGGCCGCCGCGGCCCCGCGCAGGCCAAATTCAGCCCGATGGAGCTGCGCGAGCTCGACCACTCGCCGAACATCGAGGTCATCGTCGACCCCGAGGACATCGACTACGACGAGGGCTCGATCGCCACCCGGCGCGGCAACAAGCAGGCCGACATGGTCGCCAAGACCCTGGAGAACTGGGCGATCCGCGACATCGGTGACCGCCCGCACAAGCTGTTCCTGCACTTCTTCGAGTCCCCGGTGGAGATCCTCGGCGAGGACGGCAGGGTCGTCGCACTGCGCACCGAGCGCACCGCCCTCGACGGCACCGGCAACGTCAAGGGCACCGGAGAGTTCAAGGACTGGGACCTCGGGGCCGTCTACCGCGCCGTCGGCTACCTCTCCGACGAGCTGCCCAAGCTGCCCTGGGACGTCGAGTCGGGCACCGTTCCCGACGAGGGCGGCCGGGTCGTCGAGGAGTCCGGCGAGCACCTGCGGTCGACGTACGTGACCGGGTGGATCCGGCGCGGTCCGGTCGGCCTGATCGGCCACACCAAGGGCGACGCCAACGAGACGGTCTCCCACCTCCTGGACGACTTCGCCCATGGCCGCCTGCACGAGCCCACTTCGCCCGCCCCGGCGGACGTGGACGCCTTCCTCGCCGAGCGGAACGTCCGCTTCACCACCTGGGAGGGCTGGTACAAGCTGGACGCCGCGGAGAAGGCGCTCGGCGAACCGCAGGGCCGCGCCCGCGTGAAGCTCGTCGAGCGCGAGGACATGCTGGGCGCCAGCGGCGCCTGAGCGCTCCGCCGGCTGCGCTGCGCGGTGCCGTTCCGTTGCTCGTCTGCGGCGCCGTCGTGGCTAGTCGCGCAGTTCCCCGCGCCCTTGTGGGGCCCGCCACTGGGCCCGACACGCGAGTGCGTGTCGGGCCCAGTGGCATGTGTGCCGTACGGAAGCCGGGACATGAGCCGGAGCGGGGAGGCCGGGGCCACGGCCCCGGCTCCCGTACAGCAGGTTCAGCAGGTTCGGCAGGTTCAGCAGGTTCGGCCGCCGGTGGCTCAGCGGCCGATGCGGATCCGGTGCGCCTGGTCCTGGCGCTCGGCGCCGACGGCGGACTTGTCCACCACGTACGCGGTGCCGCGCGCCACCGTGATGTGGTTCGGGTTGGCGCCGGTGGCCACGGTCTCGACGACCGCACCCTTGCGCGGGTCGACGACCGTGACGTTGCCGGCCGTACGGTTGGCCACCAGCACGCGCCCCGTGCGGGTGTCCGTGGCGACGGACAGCGCGCCGGCCCCGGTCGGGACGGTCTTCGTGACGGCGCCCTTGCGGACGTCGATGACCGAGAGGGTGCCCGTGGCCTGGTCGGCCGTGTAGGCGGTGCGGCCGTCCGCGGAGAGCGAGACGGAGATCGGGCCGTCACCGGCCGGGATGAAGCGCGGCTCCTCGGCGTACGGGGAGACCTCGACGATGCGGTCGCCGCCCAGGTCGGCGGCGTAGACGGTGCCGGTGCGCTCGTTCACGGCGAGACCGGTGGGCTGGGTGCCCGCGACGGTGACGCGCTTCTTCTCCTTGAACGTACGGCTGTCGAAGGCCACCAGCGTGCCGTCGCCGAAGCCGCTCGCCCACACGGTGTCGCGCCGCTCGTCGACGACGATCTCGCGGGCGTGGTTGACGCCCGGCAGGCTCGCCAGGTGCTTGCCGTCGCGCTGGCTGTAGACGGACACCGAGTTGTTGCGGGTGTTGGTCGTCCAGACGGTGTTGTGCTCGTCGTCCACGGCGACGCCGTACACGGCCTCCACGGCGCCCGTGGCGGCGTCGGTGACCGGCGGGGTGTACGTGGCCCGCACCTTCAGCGAGGTCGGATCGACCTTCAGCAGCGAGGACTTGGTGACCGGCGGGCGGCCCACGGCGGCGGTCGCCCACAGGACGTGGTTCCGCTCGGAGTACGAGGACTGGTAGAGGCCCGCGGTGAGCTGGGCGGAGGTGACGGTCGAACCGGCGGCGGGCTTGCCCTGCGCGGACGCCGTGCCGGTCAGCGCGAGGGAGCAGCCCGCGGCGAGGGCGACGGTGGTGGCGGCGGTGCGACGGAAGCGGCGGGTGAGGGTGGTCATGCCGAGTCAGACTCCGATACGTCAAGTGCCTCCGGGTGGGAGGCGGACAGGAGTTAACTTAGCTTAGGCTTGCCTAAGTGAAAAGCGGCCCCCCTCCCGGCTGCGAAGCCGGGAGGGAAACCGCTCGGGCGAGACGCCGGGCCGGTGTCAGTTCAGGTCAGTTCACCTGCACCGTCACGTCGTCCACCACGTACGACGTCTGGAGGGACTGGTCCTCCGTGCCGTTGAACTTCAGCGTGACGGTCTGACCCGCGAACTGCGCGAGGTCATATGTCTTCTGCGTGTAGCCGGAGTTGGCGTCCAGGTTGGAGAGGGTCTCCAGCGTCTGGTTGCCGACCTGCACGGTGAAGCGGTCGTACACGACGTTCTCGTTCTCGTCCGTGTCGATGTGGAGGAAGAAGGAGAGCTTGTACGAGGCGCAGCCCGCCGGGATCGTCAGCGTCTGGGCGGCGCTGTCGGTGTGGGTGGAGCCCCAGCCGTTCAGCCACGCCTTGTAGCTGCCGCCGTGCGGCGGCTGGCCCGCCTGGGTGGTGATGACGCCCTCGGACGCCGTCCAGCCGGAATTCCCGCTCTCGAACCCGCCGTTGGTGACGAGCTGGCGCGGCGTGCAGCCGGTGCCGCCGCCGACGGTCAGCGTGTACGTGGTGCTGTGGGAGGCCGTACCGGTGCCCGTGACGGTCAGGGTGTACGTACCCGCAGCCGTGCTTGCGCCGACCTGCACGGACAGCGTCGAGGAGCTGCCGGACTGGACCGAGGTCGGGCTGAGGGTGGCGGTCACGCCCGCGGGGGCGCCGGAGACCGTCAGCGCGACCTGCTGCGGACTGCCGCTCACCGTCTGGGTGTTGACCGTCGCGGTGGTGGAGCCGCCCGGGTTGGCGCTGCCGGCGGCCGGGCTGACACCGATCGAGAAGTCCTGCGTCGGAGTACCGGTGCCGACCGACGTCTTCCAGATGCCGTATGCGACACCGTCGGCGCTGCGGTCCAGGACCGTGGCGTTGATGTTGTTCGTGGTGTCGCAGGCGCTGTGGTAGCAGGAGTCGTACGCGGCGTTCGCGGTGCCGCCCCACTTCTGGGCCTGCGCGGCGGTCTTGCGGGCGCTCGCCCCGGCCGCGTAACCGGACGTCGGGATGCCGACCGCCTGGAAGGAGGCGTCGTCACTGCGGCCCTGGCCCTCGACGTTCTCCTCGGGGGCGAGGTTCAGCGAGGCCCAGTAGGCCTTCAGGGGTGCGGCGGTCGTGGAGTTGACGTTGTTGATGAAGTAGCCGGCGTTGGTCGAGCCGACCATGTCGAAGTTGTAGTAGCCCTTGACGGCCGCACGCTCTGTCGCGGTGAGCCGGTTGGCGTAGAACTCGGAGCCGTTGAGGCCCTGCTCCTCGTCCGTCCACCAGGCGAAGCGGACGTGCTTGGTCATCGTCGGGTTCTTCTGCGCGAGAACGAGCGCGTTCTCCAGGAGGGTCGCCGAGCCGGAGGCGTTGTCGTTGATGCCGGGGCCCGCGGAGACGCCGTCCAGGTGCGCGCCGAACATGACCGTCTGGTCGGCAGGGCCGCCCGGCCAGTCGGCGATCAGGTTGTTCGAGGGGTACGTGCAGGTGGTGCAGGTCTGCTCGGTCACCGTGTATCCGGCGGCCTGCAGCTTGCCCTTCACGTAGGCCAGGGACTGGGTGTAACCGGCGCTTCCCGCACGGCGGTTGCCGCCGTTCTGCGAGGCGATCGTGCCGAACTGGGCGAGGTGTGCGCGGACGTTGTCGACGCTGATGTTCGGCGGGTCGTCCGAGGGGACGGTGCCGCCGACGTTGAGCGCGTAGTCGACCGTGTGGGAGAGCGTGGTGCCCTGGCCCTTGACGGTGATCGTGGACGTGCCGGGCGCCGCGTTCGCGGTGGCGCTCAGCGTCAGCACGGAGGACTGGCCGGACTGCACGGTCGCCGGGTTGAAGGACGCGGTGACCCCGGCGGGCAGGCCGCTCGCGGTCAGCGCCACCGACTGGGCGGTGCCGGTGGTGGTGTTGGTGACCACCGACGTGGTGACTGAGGCGCCCTGCTGGACGGTGCCCGACGCCGGGTTCAGCGCCATCGAGAAGTCGCTGTTCTGGCCGTCCGGCGTGCAGGTCGGGTCGGCGCTCTGGGCGGGCACGCTGATCGCGTCCCATGCGGCCTTCGTCTTGTTGAACAGGTTGCAGGTCGCCAGGTCCAGGCTCTTGGCCGAATTCAGCGTCGCCGTGCGGTACTTCTTGTAGGACATGCTGCTGGTCTTGAGCAGCATCCCGCCGTAGAAGATCTTGCCCGCGTTCTGGATGCCGACGCCGGTCAGCGTGGACTGGTTGCAGGTGCTGGAGTTCGGCTTGCCGCCGCCAGGGTTGGTGCCCTCGGCGAGCAGGTAGAACCAGTGGTTCATCGGGCCCGCGGCGGCGTGCGTCTCGGTGCCGGGGATCGAGGAGCTGTAGCAGGCCGGGTCGTTGTTGACGGCGGGCGGGTTGTACATGTTCCGGATCGGTCCGCGGCCGACGAGGTTGATCATCTCGCCGACGGTGTAGTCCGGAGTGTCGTACGGAGCGGGCTCGTTGATGTACGCCTCGGTGAGCGCGCCGAAGATGTCACCGGTCGACTCGCCGAGCCCGGACTCCTGGCCGCCGGTGCCGCCGGGGGTGTTGGAGTCGATGGCGTGCCCGTACTCGTGGGCGACGACGTCGACGCCGGATATCCACTCGTTGGCGCTGTTGTGGCCGATGGTGACGGAGCTGCCGTCCCAGTACGCGTTCTGGTCGTTCAGCCCGACCTTGGCGGGGAAGGTGCGGCCGGTGCCGCTGACCCCGTTGCGGCCCAGCCACTGGCCGAGCATGTCCCACTGCTTCTGCGCGCCGAACATCAGGTCCACGCAGCCGGTCTCCTTGGAGGTGGGGTTGCCCGTGCCCCAGGAGTCCGTCGACTTCGAAAGAACCGTGCCCGTGCTGTAGTCCGCGCAGCTCAGCCCGGCGCGGTTCGGGTCGCGCAGGGAGTACGTGGAGCCGGACGCGGTGGTGCTGATCGTGAGCGGGTTGGGCCCGTTCCACTTGCTGTTGCCGGTGCCCGCGGCCACCTCGTCGTAACTGTCGACGACCTTGCCGGTCCGTGCGTCGACGAAGACGTGCAGCTTGCTCGGCGCCTTCGCCTGACGGCCCGTCAACACCGTTTCCCAGGCCAGGACCTGCTTGCCGTCCTTGATCTTGACGACCAGCCGGCTGTCGCCCGACCGGTCGGTCTTCGCCTGCTTGGTGCGCGAGACGGCCTTGGCACGCTCGGCGCTGACCGAGGGCCGGATCGCCACGTCGATGCGCGTCTGCGACGCCGACTGCAGGGCGCGTACGTTGCCCGCGCCGTCCGCGAGCACGACCGCGTCGCCGCCGACCACCGGAAGGCCCCGGTATCTTCGCTCGTACGCCACCGAGTACAGGTCCTTCACCCAGGGCGTGACCTGGCGTCTCTCGTACGTCTCCTGCGCGGCGTTGACCGCGGTGTCGAAGCCGCTGCGCACGGCCTGGTCGGCTGCGGCGATCGCACGCGCCGCGGACTTGGCCTTCGGGGTCGGCGGGGGCTGCTGCGCGGCGGACGCGGGACTCGCGAGCGTGCTCGCGAGTCCCGCGGTCAGCGCCAGCGCTGCCACGGTCGCCGTCAATCTGGTGGGCTGCAACGTCCACTCCGATCGTGGGTGGGGGTAGGAAGCTGTTCGTTGCCGCACGTGCAGATGTGTGCGTCGCTTACTCGTGCGTCACACGTGCTTCACACGTACGTCGCGAGTATGAGCGTGGACATGACGACTTGGGGCATCCCGGAAGGGCATACGACGGGCGTTATGGGTCCGGCGCCCGGTGCGCGTCCCGTCGGTTGAAATGCGCCTACGGCCGGTGAAAGCGCACCTCCGGGTAGAGCGCCGACGGTCCGTCGAGCAGCGGTGCGGGCCGTCCGCGCAGGTGGGTGTCGGCGAAGGCGGCGACGTACGCGCGGGTCAGGGCGGCCGCACGGTCGCCGTCGAGGTCCTGGAGCGGGAAGCCGAGCTGCTTGCCCAGTGAGGCCACGTCGGAGAACGAGAGGTGCTGCATTCCATCCACGCTCAACCAGCGCTTCCAGCCGGTGAGTTCGGGCCACGTCTCGTCCCAGGTGGGCTCGGCCCCGGGGGTGTGGTCCTGCTTGCCGAGCATCAGGTACGGGCGGTTCAGTGGGGTGTCGTTGACGAAGTGGAAGTTCCCGTCGATGTTCAGCCCGGCCCGGATGCGCGAATCGCCCAGCATGGCGGGGACCGTGCTGAAGCCGCCCGCCGAGTGCCCGGCCATCGCGATGCGGGAGCCGTCGATCCGTACGCCGCTGCGGAACTCGCCCCGTCTGCCGCAGAGTTGATCGAGCACGAAGGAGACGTCCTCGGCGCGTACGCCGCCGAGCTTCGGGAACTCGGTGTTCTTCGCCACGCTGGTGGTGGTGTGTCCGTCGGGGAAGGTGATGCCGTCGGCCTCGTAGTTGTGGCCGATGCCCGCGACGGCGTAACCCCGGCTCGCCAGCTCCTCGGCCAGTCCGGAGAGGGTCGCCCGGGGCATGCCGAAGCCGGGTGAGAGGACCACGAGGGGGAGCCCGTTGAGGGTGGGCACGGCCTGCGCGTCGACGGTGGCGTGCGTGGTGACCGTACTCAGGATCTGCGGCTCCAGGGGGTAGCCGATGGCCGTGATGTACGCCGTGGACTCGGCGGCGGCCATATACGGGGCGGGGGTGCCCGACGGGCGCTGCGCCGGATACCAGAGCGAGACCATCAACTCCCGTTTCCCGGCGGGCACCCAGGGGTCCTGGCGGCTCTCGTCCGTCAGGTGGAGCGTGGTCATTCCGATCGGGGCGGTGCCGGTCGGGCGAGGCAACTCCAGCCCCTGGGCCGCCATTTGGGTGGGCGCGCGGTCCGCCGAAGCGGTACCTGCGCCGAGTCCGGCGAAGACGGTCGCGGTCGCTGCGGCGCTGGTCAGGAAGGTGCGTCGGTTCATGAGGGGAACGTTACGAAGCGCGGGAGCCGGTGCCATCGACCCAAGGGTGTACGGGGGAGGGGCGATGCATCCCGGGGACTACATCCCCGGGGTGACCCCGCTCAATCCGGCGCAGTGTCTTGACAGTTGCGAGGGCGCGGATCGACCCTCTGAAACGCCTTCAGGCCGTCCGGCTGGGGATCCGAGAACTCAGAGCCCCAGCCAGACGTACGCCGCCTGCGCGGTGAAGTCGGCGTGCCCGCCCCGGAAGAGCAGATCGGCCGTGGAGAACGCCGGATCGCTCTCGCTTCCCCGTACGTACGGAATCGCCGCGCACCGCATCCCCGCCGCGAACGCCGCCGTCACTCCCGGCACCGTGTCCTCGAACACCGCGCAGTAGCCGGGCTCGGCCGCCAGCCGGGCAGCGGTCCGCAGGAAGATGTCCGGGGCGGGCTTGCCGTGCGCCACCTCGTCCGCGGAGACGACCACCGTGCCCGCCGCCTCGCCCAGGTACCCGTCGAGGCCCGTCCCCGCCAGCACCGCCTCGATGGCGGTCCGCGACGACCCGGACGCCACGGCCATCGGTACCCCCTCCGTGTGCAGCCGCTCCACCAGCTTCCGCATCTCCGGAAAGACCTCGGTCGAGGCACGGGCCAGCTCCAGGTACAGCCGGTTGTACTCGGCCAGCAACTCGTCGAGGTCCCCCGCGATCTGGTACCTCTCCCGCAGGATCTGCAGCGTCTCGCGCGTGCCGATCCCGACGAAGCGGGAGTTCTCCTCCCAGGTGAACTCCGGCACGCCGTGCGCCGCCAGGAGCCTGCGCCCCGCCTCGTAATAGTTCGGCTCGCTGTCCACCAGAGTGCCGTCGAGATCGAAGATGACCGAGAGGGGGCGCGGAGTGCTCATGGGCCCAGCATGAAGCATCGGAATCAGCGGGCTCTGGCGGCCCTCCCGATCGCCTCCACCAACGGCAGCAGCCGGTGCGGCACCCGCTCCCGCAACGCCACCTCCGTACGCGTCCTGACCACCCCCGGCACCTGGATCAGCCGCTGGATGACGTCCTCCAGGTGCCCGGCATCGCGTGCCACCACCCGGGTCATCAGGTCCCCGCCGCCCGTGATCGAGAACGCCTCGACGATCTCCGGCACCCCGGCGAGCGCGTCCCCGACCTCGTCCAGGTGCCCCTGCATGACCTCGACGTGCACGAACGCCAGCACCGGATGCCCCAGCGCGGCGGGGGAGAGGGCCGGCCCCGTGCCGGTGATCACCCCGTCCCGCTCCAGCCGGTCGAGCCGCGCCTGCAGGGTGCCCCGCGCGATGCCCAGGATCCGCGCGTACTCACGCACGCTCGTGCGCGGCTGCTCGATCAGCAACCGCAGAATCCGGGTGTCGAGCTCATCCACCGACATGTGGCACCACCATGGTCCGTTGGCCTCCTCGCGGCGCTGCGGCAGGTCCTGAAGCTGTGCCATTGGCGCGGTTGCCGCAGCATGATCGAAGCCACTGTCCCACTGAACGCCTTCTGTCGGCCACTGGTGAGGCGTCCGCCGGACAGCACATCGAGTACGGCGGTGCGCCTCGTCGACGGTGAACGAACTGTGAAAGAACCGGAGCCGGTGAACACGTGGGAATCTGACTTGGCGGTACCTAGAAGACGCACGCCAAACACCTGACCAAGGCGATCGACAGACGCTGAGCCTGAGCGTGATGGCGGCAGGAGACGCAGGCCGGTGGTCATGTAATTGGGGTGACAGGTCTCGACCCGGTCGGCATGATCGGTCAGTTGTTCCGTCATGTCTGACTTCGGGGGTACACCACGTCCATCCACCGCGAACAAGCCCGGGACTTGCCGTGGTCCGCCGCTGACCCCGGCCGGCACGCCTTCGACTGGGACGAGGATGAGGCGGCGCAGCTGACGGCGCTGATCATGCCGATGGTGCCTCCCATCGGTGCCGAGCAGATGGCGGGCTTTCGATTCATCGACGAGGTCACCGTGTTCCTGGTGTCCCGTTACGGCCGGTGGGCCTGCGGATGGGATCACTCGACCCATTTCGGTGGGCCCGTCGAGGCATGGTGCTGCGATGCGCACTCGGTCGGGGAGGCGGAGGAGACCGCCGAACGCGTCGTGACCTGTCTGCTGGAGTGGCGTGACTGGCTGGAGGACATGGCCGAGCGGTTCGAGCAACTCGCACCGCTTCCCTGCGCGGACGCCGAGGACCGCAGCTGGCATCTGGAACGCGCGGTGACCCGCCTGGTCACCGCGGTCGTCAACAGCACCCACGCCGAGTCGTCCTGGTACGGGATCTGCGAGACGACGCTGACCTGGTTCCTCACCTCCACCGGCCTGGGACAGAAAGAGGCCCAGAAAGCGGTGGAAGCCGCGATCGGCGGCCGGTTCAAGAGCCACGTCGCACCCGCCCCGACCCTGGTCGACACGGTGGGAGAGGACCTGGCGATCCGCCTGACCGGCCAGGGTTTCTACCGTGAGCGATGACTCGCTGGCCGTGTGGTGCAAGGTCAGGGAGCAGGTCGACTGGTCCTCGGCCGCGAGCGTGGGCCTGGCCCCGGTACGCCCGGTCGTGGACGGACTCGCCGCCTGGTTCGACGGTCCGGTCCGCCGCCGCGACCCGGACCGCGCTGGCCGACTGCTTGCCGCGATGACCCTGTACCGCGCCGCGGCCTCACGGGGAGAACCGCTCACCCCGGCCCTGCTCACCGGCTGGCAGCAACTGGTCCTCGGTGTGAACGAGGTGCGTCTGCGTCAGAGCGACGCCTTCGCCAAAGATGGCCGGGAACGATATGGGCTGACGCCCCACACTTGGCAGGACTTCGCCGCCTGCCTGTACCAGAGCGCCGACCCGTCGGTTCCTCTGCCCGCCCGCGCGGCCAGAGCGTACCTGGACATCGCCTTCTTCCACCCCTACCCGGACGGCAACGCCCGGCTGGCACTACTGGTCCTCGCCCACGTCCTGGAAACGGAAGGAGTACGCCTGGATGAAGTGGGGCCGCTGCAGACCACCCGCTACGCGGATGACCCGGACGGCGCCCTCGACCTGGCGGCCCTGGTCGCCGTGCTGATCCGCGCCACCCACCGTCGGGCAACCGCGCGGTGAGAAAAGGCCCCCGCTGAAGCGAACGGGCGAGCACGTCCGGCAGTACGCGGCCGAGCACTTACCCGTGTACGCCGACACAAGGTCAGGAACGCGTGGTCCGGAACGCCAAATACCGACTGAAGACTTCGCGGCTGTCGGGGGTGAAGCGCCACTCCCGCAGGGCCGACCGCAGCTCCGGCTCGATCAGCCAGTCATGCCAGGCAACCTCATCGGGATCGGGGACCACGGCGTCCGCCACCACGGCTTCGTGCACGCCGAGCCAGTGAGGGCTCAGGCCGCTGCGGTTGATGAACGTGAACAGCAGGCGCGGCAACGCACGAATACCCAGCTCTTCGGCCAGCTCCCTCGCAGCGGCCTGTTCATAGGACTCGCCGACATTTGCGGCACCCCCGACCTCGACCTTCTCTGAGCCCGCAGAGGCTGACCCAGGAGAACCAGAACTGGGAGGCCGGAGATGGATGACCACAGTTGTCGACCTGTCGCGCTCAGGCTCAACCACCCACAACACTGTCGGTGACAACCAGCCTGCCTATGTGACAACCATCGTGCTTCGGCTCACGACATCATCGACCTCCACCCCGGCCGCGATGGTCCCCCGCCGTGAGTGACGTCCTGCTGGTACGGCGCACCAGAGCGAGATCGATCTCCAGTGCGGTTGTACCGACGAGAAGGATCACACCGACCTGGCCGACTGCATCCAGCAGATGAACCTGGGGTCCGTCCAACCGCAGTGTGTGGTGCTGCTCGTAGGGGCACGTTCCCGGCGGACTGGGTCGCTGGTACCCATTCGGTAGTCGTTGTCTGCGTCTGGCTGTGCCAATGGCACAGTCTGAACGGGTCAAGTTGAGCCAAGGGGTGTCCTGATGTTGAAATGACCGAGTCGATGGCGCTGCGGATCTCGCGGCGCCATTTCTGTGCGGGAGAACATTTCGGGAGGCCAGGGAGTGGCAACGGCGTTGAAGAAGGTGTTCGTGGCACCGGACCCGGGCAGGGTGCGGCTGCGCAGCGGGCTCCGGGCCGTTCTGGGCATTGGGCTGGCCGTGTCCCTCTCGGGGCTGGTCGGTCATTCGCTGGTCGCGGCGATCACCGCAGGGCTTGCCGCGCTGCTCGCGCTCTTCACGGTTGCCGACTCCACCGTCCGGAAACAGGCCGTCACGACCGCGCTGCTTCCGGTCGTCGGGTTCCCGGTCCTGGCACTGGCGACTTCGCTGCACGACCATTCCCTGCTGCGGGACGCGGCGTTCCTCGCCGTGGTGGGTGCGGGGGTGTACGCCAGGAAGTGGGGGCCGCGGGGGCACGCCCTGGGGATCTTTGCGTTCATGGCCTTCTTCATGACGCAGTTCCTGCATGCCGTGCCGGCACAGCTGCCCGAGCTGTACGCAGCCGTTGCCCTCGCGCTGGTCGCTTCCTCGACGGTGCGTTTCGGCTTCTGGTGCTACGAGAGGCGCATGGAGCCGCCAGTGCTTCCGGTCGCGGCACCGGGGCGGCGTCTGTCCCGGGTGACCACCCGGCAGGCGATTCAGGCGACGGCGGCCTCGGCGTTCGCCCTGGGGGTGGGCCAGTACCTCTCCGAGGACCGCTGGTACTGGGCCGTTGGCACCGTCTGGTGGATCTTCGTCAACACCGCCTCGCGCGGCGAGACCCTCGTACGCGGCTTCCGCCGGGTGGCGGGCACCCTCACGGGCATCTCCCTCGGCCTGATCGTGGCGGTGGAACTGGACGGCGCCCCCGTCCCCACCGCGATCCTGGTGGCGGTCTGCGTCTTCGGGATCTTCTACACCGCCGCCGTTTCGTACACGTGGATGATGCTGGCGGTGACCCTGATGGCTGGCCTGCTCTACGGACTCCTGGGTGTCCTGGACCACGGCCTGCTCGTACTGCGCCTCGCCGAGACGGCTGCGGGTGCCGCCGGGGTGGTACTCGCGGTGCTGTTCGTGCTGCCCATCACCACCCACTCGACCACCAACGCCTGGATCCATCGCGCCGTGCAGTGCGTGCACACCTGTACGGCCGAGGCCGCGGCCCGGCTCGCGGGAAAGCCGGACGCGAACCCCGCCCTGAGCGTGGCGGAACTGGAACTCCTGCTGGGACGTGTCCGGCTCTCGCTCGCCCCGCTCGTACACCCCCTGAGCCCGCTGCGGGGGCGCAAGGCCCGCGCGCGCCAGGTGCTCGCCCTGCTCGACGACTGTGTCCGGGAGGTGCGCGCGCTCGCAGGGATCGCCGCCGACCAGGAGGCGTCCCACGACGCACGCCTCACCGCGGCCTGCTGGCGGGTGGAGAGGGCGGTCGAGGCGCTCGTCAACCCCGATCATGTGGAGGCGGGGACGGAGGCCGCTCCCGGTGTGGAGCACGCCGCCGGCGCGCCGGCACTCGGCCACCTGCATGCCATCGAGCACGCGCTGGCGCAGCTGGCCGCACCCCTCAGCGGGCAACCGCGCGCTTCCTCCGCGGGCAATTGCTGAGCGCTTCAGGTGGTGAGGGGCGCTCGTTGAGCTCGACGCGCCCCTGCGCACTTCTCCGCGCTCCCCTTTGGCCGGTGCCCAACCGGCTGATCGGCGTACATCGGGGGTAAACCCGGCGGCATCATGCGGAGGGACGCTCCGGCGGGACGGAATTCCGGGGCGTGAATCTTCGATGCCTGGGGATGCGAGCAGGATGCGCGATGACCTTGAGCGAGCCGCTGGACCGATACCGGGGCCGATGCCCGGGCCGATGCCGGGGCCGATGTCCGGGCCGGCACCTGGCCCGATAGCCGGACTGATCCCCGGCCCGGAGCGTGGAACGGCGGACCGCGGGTCGGCTTCTGGATCGGTCAGGGGGCCGGCCCCGGGGTCAGCCCCCGGGGCAGATGGTGGGCCTGAACCGGACCGGCCCGAACCGGCGGGCCCCCTCGCGTGGTTCGGGCCCCCCGTGGCAGGCTCCACGACAGCGAGCGGCCCGGCAGCGGGCGAGGTTCCGGCGCACGCTGGTCCTGTACGTCCCACAGGTTCCCCCGGATGGTTCGGCCGGCCCGGCCAGGCCGGGACCGCCGCCCCCGTCCCGGCTGTCCCTGCCGGGGCCTTCGATCCGGGCCAGGCTGTCCCGACCGGCCGGCCAGGGGCCCCCGTCCCGGGCCCGACCGGCCCGACCGGGCTCCTCGCCCCCGTCCCGGCCGACCCCGATGGCGTCGCCGTCCCGGGCATCCCCGAGCAGCACGACCGCACAGGCGGCACTCCTCCCACAGGCGGCACTCCTCCCACAGGCGCCGCCCACACTCCCGCTCCCGCCCCGGTGCAGCACGACCGGGCCGCCCCGGTCGTCGACTCCGCCGCCCGGTGCCCGATCGCTCATGGCGGCGGGCCTCCGCCGGACCTCCCGGCCGGTCCGACCGCCGGACAGCCCGACAACCGTGCGTACGCCACCGACCTCCCCGCCCTGCACCGCCTCGCCGAGGACTTCGTCCGTCTCCACCACCGCGAGATGCCCGCACACGGCGACCCCGGGCCCCGGCTCGCCGCCGTGCACGCGGAGATCGACGCCACCGGCACGTACCGCCACACCCCCGGCGAACTCGCCTTCGGCGCCCGCGTCGCCTGGCGCAACAGCAACCGCTGCATCGGCCGCCTCTATTGGAACTCCCTCCGCGTCCGCGACCGCCGGCACATCAGCGACGCCGACACCGTCGCCCGCGAGTGCGCCGACCACCTCCGCGAGGCGGGCAACGGCGGCCGGATCCGCCCCCTGATCACCGTCTTCGCCCCCGACACCCCGGCCCGCCCCGGCCCCCGCATCTGGAACGAACAGCTGGTCAGGTACGCCGGTTACACCGCCGCCGGCGGCGCCGTCGTCGGCGACCCGCGCAACACCGGCCTCACCGAACTCGCCGTGCGGCTCGGGTGGCGCGGCGGTCCCGGCAGCCCCTTCGACGTACTGCCGCTGATCGTGCAGGGCAGCGACGACAAGCCGCAGCTGTACGAGCTGCCCGCCGACGCCGTACTCGAAGTGCCGCTCCAGCACCCGGAGGACACGTGGGCCGAGGAGTGGGGACTGCGCTGGCACGCGGTCCCCGCGATCTCCCACATGTGCCTGGAGATCGGCGGCATCTGCTACCCCTGCGCGCCCTTCAACGGCTGGTACATGGGCACGGAGATCGGCGCCCGCGACCTCGCCGACGCCGACCGCTACAACCTGCTGCCACCGGTCGCGGAGCGCCTCGGACTCGACGTCACCACCGACCGTTCGCTGTGGAAGGACCGGGCGCTGGTCGAGCTCAACCGGGCCGTCCTGCACTCCTTCGACCGCGCGGGCATCACCATCACCGACCATCACACCGAGTCGGAACGTTTCCTCACCCACCTCGACCGGGAGGACGCCAAGGGCCGGGAGGTGGGCGCCGACTGGTCGTGGATCGTGCCGCCGATGTCGGGTGCCGCGACGCCGGTCTTCCACCGGACGTACGACAACACCGAGCTCACACCGCTGTTCACGCACCACGACGACGCGCTCGTACGAGCCAGAGGGGTGGTCTAGACCGTCCTGCTACCGTCGGCCCCGGCACACACGAACTCGCGGAAAGGGGCTGCACGGTGAGCAGCAGCACGGCATCGGGAGCACACCCGGAGAACCCCCGGCAGGCCCCTCCCGGGCAGGCCCGCCCCGAGCAGGCCCGCGCCTTCATCGGCTCTTTCACCTCCGCGGGCGGGCGCGGTCTCGTCACCGCCGCGGTGGACCCGGCGACGGGAGCGCTCACCGTGCTCGGCGCGACCGACGCCGTCGCCGACCCGTCATACCTGGCCCTCGCGCCCGGCGGGCAGTTCCTGTACGCGGTGAGCGAGACCGACAGGGGTGCGGCCGCCGCGTTCGACACAGCCGACGCGCTGCCCCGCCCGCTGGGGGAGCCGGTGCCGGTCGGAGGCGGCTCGCCCACCCACCTCACACTCGTCGGCGGCCACCTGGTCGCCGCGAACTACGGTTCCGGCAGCGTCACCGTCCTGCCGCTGCGCGCCGACGGCACCCCCGACCAGCCGTCCTGCGTCCTGCACCACCACGGCAGCGGCCCCGACGAGAGCCGACAGGAGGGCCCCCACGCCCACCAGGTGCTGCCGGACCCGACCGGCCGCTGGGTGCTGAGCGTCGACCTCGGCACCGACTCGGTGCGGGTCTGCGCGCTCGCCGCGGACACCGGCACCCTGAGCGTGCGCGCCGAGGTCGCGCTGCGGCCCGGCACCGGCCCGCGCCACCTGGCCTTCCACCCGGCGGGCACGTACGCGTACATCGTCAACGAGCTGATGCCGACCCTCACCGTCTGCCGCTGGAAAGCGGCCACAGGCGCCCTCACGCCGCTCTCGGAGGTCTCCCTGCTCCCGGACCCGCCCGAGGGCCCCAGCTACGCGTCAGAGGTCGTCGTCGCCCCCGACGGGCGCTTCCTGTGGGTCGCCAACCGCGGCCACGACAGTATTTCCGTGTTCGCCCTCTCCGACGGCGGCGCGCGCCCCGAACTGCGCACCACGGTGCCGTGCGGCGGCCACTGGCCGCGCGACCTGGCCCTGGACCCGGCCGGCCGGCGCCTGTACGCGGCCAACGAGCGCTCCGGGGACGTCACCTGGTTCGACATCGACCCGGAGACCGGGGTTCCGCAGCGGGCGGGCTCGGTCGAGGCGCCGGCGGCGTCCTGCGTGGTCTTCGGCTGACGCACGTCGTTTCCGTAGGCACGAGAAGGGCCCGCACCCCCTGCGACCGGGTGCGGGCCCTTCTCGTACCTACGTGTGCGCGGCCCGTCAGTGGACCTGCGCCGTCTGCTGCGGCGTGATGCCCAGCGCCGTCGCGTACTGCCCCAGCACCAGCTTGCCGATCGCCGGGTACGCGCCGAGAGGCTCGGCGAACGCGCAGCCCGCCTCCTTCGCGGCCGTCTCCAGCAGGTCGCCCGCCACCTCCGGGCCGATCAGGTACGGCGCGAGCGCCAGGTTCGCGGATCCCGAACCGCGGAGCTGCTCGGCGATCGAGGCGATCGAGCCCTCCTCGTCGAGCGCGGCGGCCATCACCGGCACCGCGAGGCGCGCGGCCAGCAGCATGCCGGTGATCCCGGCCGCCTGCACGGCCTCCTCGCCGCCGACCGTGGCCAGCACGATGCCGTCGGCCGCCGTGGCGACCGTGAACAGCCGGGCGCGGTCCGCGCGCGACAGACCGGCCTCCGAGAGCCGTACGTGCAGGGCTTCTGCGAGCAGCGGGTGCGGGCCGAGGACGTCGGTCAGCTCGGCGGCCGCGTGGCTGTCCACGAGTGCCTGCCGTATGCGGCGCATCGTGGAGGCCTCGGGCCCGGCCAGCAGCGGCACGACGACGGCGACGGGGCCCTCGGGCGCCGAAACCTCGCGGCCGACGGCCAGGGCCAGCTCGTAGCGGGAAGTGCGCTCGGCGGCCGCGTGCGCGAGCACGGCGTCCAGCGTCGGGTACTCGCCCTGGTCGTCACCGTCGAGGTAACCGATGCGGGCGTCGAGGCCCGGCAGCTCGGAACGGGCGATGCTCAGAAGTTCTTCCGCCAGGCTGCGCGTGGCGGTGGACGGCTCGCCGGGAACGGCGAGAACAAGTGCGGGCGCGCCCTCGGGAGCCGCTACGGGCTCCGGACGGCGATGGCGTCCGGACTGGCGGGGGCGCGGCATTCGTACAGGCAGGCCGGAAGCGGGCCCAGTGGGGGAGCTCATGGCGCCGCATGCTACTGGCTTTGCGGGTGCGGCCGTTCGGGGAGGGTGCATTCGAGCGGTATCTGTCCCGTTTTATCCGGTGCATGACGGTGAATGACGGTGAATGCGCGGCAAATCAACGGGATCGATGTCCCGATACGTGAAACATGTGCGGATCGTACGGAAATGCCAGGGTGTCGGTCGCGAGCGCCGTGGCAATTTCCAGCGCCCCGTCGAGCGGATCCCCCGCCGCGGGTACGAATCGGACGTGCGGCAGCTCCTTCGCGATCTCTTCGCGCAGCGGTACGAGGAGGGGCTCGCCCAGCTTCAGCAGTCCGCCGGTGAGCGCCACCTCTGCGACCTCGGCCACCTCTGCCGCCTCGCAGGCCGGGGGTGCCCCGTTCGCGCCGTCCGGCCGCGGGCACACCGCGGCCGCCGTGTCCGCGATGTGCCGGGCGGCCTCCCGCAGGATGCCCTCCGCCACCGGGTCCCGCGGCGCGCACGCGGCCACCTCAGGGGCGAACGAGGCGAGCACGGCGGGTCGGTCGGTACGCGGGTACAGTCGCCCCGGCAGCCCCGCCGCGGGCCCGAACACGGCCTCAAGGCGCCCGAGCAGGGCGGCCGATCCGCCGCGCCGCCCGTCGTGGGCGCGCATCGCCGCCTCGAGACCGGCCCGGCCGATCCACGCCCCGCCGCCGCAGTCGCCCAGCAGATGCCCCCAGCCGTCGGCCCGCCGCCACCCGCGCAGGTCCGTGCCCAGGGCGATCAGACCGGTGCCCGCGGCGACCACGGCCCCCGGCCGCTGCCCGAGGGCCCCGGCGTACGCGGTGACCCCGTCGGCGGCGAGCGCCACCCTCCGTACACCGAACTCCCTGGCCAGCAACCCGGGCAGCTCGGCCCGCAGCCCGTCCCCGAGCGTGGCCATCCCGGCGGCGCCGACACACACCGCCACCGGCTCGCCGCCGTCGACCCCGGCCAGCAACCGCCGGGCAGCCGGGACCAGTTGGGCGGCCAGATGAGCGGTGTCGATCCCCCCGGGCCCCGTGCGCACCGGTTCGCGGGACACCACAGGGGGTGTCACCGGTGTGCGAGTGCCGACCCGGGCGAGGGCGAACCGCACGCCCGAACCACCGGAGTCGACCCCGAGGACGTACCCGCTCCCGCCGTGGCCGTCCATGGTTACGGAAGCTGCCAGTCCACCGGTGCCGCGCCCTGCTGGACCAGCAGTTCATTGGTCCGGCTGAACGGGCGCGAGCCAAAGAACCCCCGGTCCGCCGACCTCGGCGAGGGGTGCACCGACTCCACGCAGGGCACGGTGCCGAGCAGCCGTCGCAGGCTGCGGGCGTTACTGCCCCACAACACCGCCACCAGCGGCTTCTCGCGCGCCGCCAGAGCCTGGATGGCCTGCTCGGTGACCTGCTCCCAGCCCTTGCCCTGGTGGGCGTTGGGCTTGCGCGGCGCGGTGGTGAGTGCCCTGTTGAGCAGCAGCACCCCCTGCTTCGTCCACGGGGTGAGGTCCCCGTTGGAGGGGCGGGGATGACCGAGATCGGTGTGCATCTCCCAGAAGATGTTGTCCAGGCTGGGCGGCACCGGCTGCACGTCGGGTGCGACCGAGAAGCTCAGTCCCACCGCGTGTGCGGGAGTTCCAGGATCTCGGTTTTCCGGATGAGGGGCTGGCCAGGGACGATGACGATGAGTGAGTGGATCGACTACTGGTTGCATCGGGCTCCCCTCCTTCCTTCCGAGCGGCTGCGAGATCTCCTCGAACAGTGTGATGATCTCGACGACGAGGAAGAATAGCGCCTCGGAGCGGCCCTGTTCGAGAGGTGCCTCTCCTCTCCCGCAGCCGAGTAGAAGTGACTGATCATGGCACCACGACCTTTGCACGAGCTTATCGAGCCCGGGTGGGCGAAAGCTCTCGAACCCGTGGCTGAACGCGTCGCCGCCATGGGGGACTTCCTTCGGGCCGAGATCGCGGCCGGGCGGACGTACCTGCCGGCCGGCGCGCACGTGCTCCGCGCTTTTCAGCAGCCCTTCGACGAGGTACGGGTCCTGATCGTCGGCCAGGACCCGTACCCCACGCCGGGCATGGCCATCGGGCTCAGCTTCGCCGTCGCGCCCGAGGTGCGGAACCTCCCGGGCAGCCTGGAGAACATCTACCGGGAACTGCACACCGACATCGGCGCCCCGAGGCCTTCCAACGGTGACCTCACTCCATGGACGCAGCAGGGTGTGCTGCTGCTCAACAGGGCGCTCACCACGGCGCCGCGCAAGCCTGGTGCGCATCGGGGCAAGGGCTGGGAGGAGATCACGGAGCAGGCGATCCGGGCGCTGGCGGCGCGGGGCAAGCCGTTGGTGGCGGTGTTGTGGGGCAGTGATGCGCGCAGGCTCCGGC
The DNA here is from genome assembly GCF_040651475.1 of Streptomyces sp. NPDC048442. Lineage (NCBI taxonomy): Bacteria > Bacillati > Actinomycetota > Actinomycetes > Kitasatosporales > Streptomycetaceae > Streptomyces > Streptomyces sp. NPDC048442. The sequence goes on along the minus strand of NZ_JBEZKB010000006.1, from coordinate 199,006 downwards.
CGCTGCTGGGTGACGTGCCGTGCGTGGAGTCGGTGCATCCGTCGCCGATGTCGGCGGACCGTGGGTTCTTCGGCTCGCGGCCGTTCAGCCGTGCCAACGAGCTCCTTGCCGGCCAGGGGGTGCAGCCGGTGGACTGGCGACTGCCCTAGAGCAGGGTGCGGCTTGGAGTGCGGCGGGCCAGTCACGCCCCTTGTATGAAGACGGCCAGCTCGCGGCACTCGTCAAGGCCGACGACCTGGGTACGTACGTCACGAAGTCCTCAGGTAAGTAGGGCTGACCTGGGCTTCTAACGAGCTCGTGCACAGTCGGCGATGGCGCGTCGAAGGCCGCGGTCAGCCCCTTGTGTTCACCGGTGCGAACCGCCTGCTGCCGAGGCGGCCTGCTGATGGGACAGCAGTCTGGCGACGGCTTGGATGGTGTCGCTCATGTGCTCGCGTCGGCCGCGGTGTCGGGCGAGGGATCGCCAGTTCTTCATATGGCCGATACCGTGCTCGACCCGGATGCGACGCGAGGAGTGGGCTTGCGCTGACGCTCGTGCATCTCCTCGTACCACTCGGGCGGGTTCTTCTTGAACTTCCGGTGCGGTGGTGTCACCACGTGCCCGCCGGTCTGGGAACCCAGTCCCTGATAGCCGGCATCGGCCAAGATCTCGACTGCGGGCCCGTCGGCCAGGAGCCGCACCAGGCCCGGCTTCCCGGCGTTGGTGATGTCCGCGCAGCTGGCCGGCTCGGCTGGTGGACTCTCAGGGCGACGGTGGAGGCATCAGGGGCATCCGCCGAGACTTGGCGCGTGGCCAGGCCCTCGGCAGTCACTGATCAAGAGCACGCGGGGCAAGGGGCGGTGGAGGAATGAACATGCTCGACTCCGCCACGGCTGAGCTTCGGTCCCGCCACGTGGTCGTCGCTCCCGGCATGTGCAGCGGCGGATCGCTGCTCTTCGGCCGGATCGGCGACTGGACCTGGGACACGGTCGCGAACGCCTGCCGCATGAAGGTGCACTCCGCCCGCACCCCCGACGGCGAGCCCGCCTATCTCTCCTTCTACTACTTCCGCGTCCGCGGAGGACGGACTATCCACCCCCACGGCCTCGCCTTCGGGGACGAACTCCGGGTCAGCTCCAGAGCGTTTCAGCTGGGAAGCCGGTCTGTGATGACCCTTCACCGGCTGGCGCCCGCGGACCTGGAGCTCGACGACGTGCCGCTCGACCCCGTCGAGGTGTACGAACGACGGCACCCGGACTGCCTCTACGCCGAGAACTTCAACCGCTGGATCGCCCGCACGAGCGCCGGCAGCAACAAGAGCCTGGCCCAGGTCAGCCCGGCGGATTTCGCGTACGCCGACCTACCACGTCTCCCGAACAAGTACTCGCCCCGCGCCTTGGTCGGCAGGGCCCGCACAGCGGACAGCTTCCACCCTGCAGGACCACCCGGCTTCGTCGAGGCCGATCCGTCCTTCACCGTCGAATACACCCTCGACGTCGTGCGTGACCTCAACGCCGCCGGCCTGATGTACTTCGCGTCCTATTTCTCCATTTTCGACACGGCGTTGCTGCGACTGTGGCGCTCGCTCGGCCGCACCGACGAGCAGTTCCTGCGGCGCAAGGTGACCGATCAGGAAATCGGCTACTTCGGCAACGCGGACCTCGGCGCGGTGTTCACGATCGCCGTCCGCCGATGGCGCAGCACGAAACGCCCGGGTACGGAGATCGCAGACATGGCAATGCACGAGGCGGATTCAGGCCGCCTGATCGCCGTCACCGGTGTGGAGATCGAGACCGGCCCCTGAGCCCGTTCTCAGGGGCGACGACACGCGAGGATGATCCCTCCCAGCTTGCTCTCGGCCGAGGTGAGAGTCTTGTGCGTCTCGACATCGAAGCCGGCTTGCTCAAGCCACGCGATCATCCGGTCGTGCTGCCGGCGATGGACATGGACCTTCATCGGGTGCCCTCCATAGCCCTCGGTCTTCAGATGCGACGCGTCTCCGACGTGGAAGCTGAGCAGCAAGGGCCCACCGGGCACGAGCACTCGGCGGAAGTGCGCGAGTACGGAGCTGATCTCGTCGTCAGGGATGTGGATCAGCGAGTACCAGGCGACCAAACCGGTGACCGAGGCATCGGCCAGGGCGAGGTCCGTCATAGAACCGAGATCGAACCGCACCCCGGGGTGGTCGCGGCGGGCCACCTCGATCATTCCGGGTGACAGATCGATGCCGAACACGTCCAGGCCCAGCTCCCGCAGGTGGGCCGTGATCCTGCCTGTCCCGCACCCCACGTCCGCGACCGGCCCGCCGCCCCGGGCACGCACCAGGCCCGCGAACACGGCCAGGGCCTCACGTTCTTCAGGTGCTTCGTCCAAGATGTGTCGCGTCAGTTCTCTGTAACTTGCCGCGACGGTGTCGTAAGACGTCCGTGTATCCGCCAGCCAGTCATCTGCGTTGAGTCCCATTTCCACCGGCCGCAGGTTACACAGGTCATCGGTCGGCGTGACGGCCGGCTCTGTCCGAAGGCGCCGCACCGCGCGGGTGCGCGGTGCGGTTCGGCGCCGGCGTCCGGACGGCGGGTCGTGACGGAGGCGGCATACGGCCGCAGCGTCCAAGAAGTATTTGGGTTGGTTGACGGTGACGCACCCGTTTCATCCGCTGTCCGGGCATCGGGTCGAGGTTCTGTACTCGATGAAGCGGGGCGGCGGGCGGATGTTCGTGGTCGATACCGGGACCGGGGCGAGGATGACGCTGCCCGTGACGTGGACCGACCGTGGGCCGGCTGCCGAGGATGTACGGGTTTCGCAGGAGTCACTCGTTGAACTGGGGGTGCTTCTGGATGCGTTGGCCAAACGTTGTGCCGACCAGCGGCGAAGTGGAGAGTCGCCGTGAGGCGCCGACACGGTACGAGCGGTGGCCGGCGGCCGGGAGCGAGGCCGGATGCGCATCAAGGGCTGACAGCGCGAGGACGCCGTGATGGCGGTGGCGAACATGGTCGAGGCGTCGCTGCGGGCGGAAGGTGACGGTCGTGAACGTCGAGGGAAAGATCACCACGTCGCACCGCTCCGGCCTCGCGATCATCTACCTGCGGCAGTCGACAATGCTGCAGGTCCGCGAGCATACGGAGTCGCCCACACGGCAGTACGCGCTGGTGGATCTGGCGCTCGCGTTGGGCTGGATGGTGGAGAACATCCTGGTCATCGACAAGGACCTGGGCGTCTCGGGCCGGTTCGGGTCGGAGGAGTTCGGGCAATCGATCAGGGGCAGTGCCCGGCCACGGGTACATACAGCGACCTCGCCAGGATCCAGGCCGAGCGTGTCGAGTGAACTGGCACCCTGGCCCAGGCCGAGATACGAGGGACCGCCGCAGGAACAAGCCGACGGGGGTCCACATCAGTCGCCACGATCACGCAGATGTCACCAACTGCGTCGACGCACCTGAACCACAAGGCCCTGACCAGGCCAAAAGCTCCCAACTTGGACCACGTAGACGCCAGAAGACGCTTTCGCCTACTTGTGCCATTTGGGACAGAGAGCCAGGCTTCCCCCTCTCACGAACAGACCGCCCTGTCCAACAACTGGCCCCCGGCAGAACAAGATCCGGACCGTACGCGGGCCAATGCTTCCCAACACGACCGTCAGGAGGCCGTTTTACCTGGTCAACACCACAATGGCCCGTGTACCACCAGCAGACGAAGAACCTGCTGGTACGGCGGGCTTGAGCAGCTCGGACGTCGCGGAACAACACCCTGCCCGGAGTAAGCCCGCGCAACCGCACCTGCCCAACGTCGGACCCCACGATGACATTCAGTAACGTGCACCACCCACTCCCAGCCCCTCCTCCCAGCAGTCGGCTGGGGGAGAATCTGGGGAGTTTCAGCCCTCCTGGGGAGTCCCCGCGGAGAACCAGCTACACAAAGTCGCACGAAGCTGAAAGCCGCCGAAAGGTGTTCCCTCCCAGGCCAGGGCAGTAAAGCTGCCTAGAAGCCCAGGTCAGCTCCACTTACCTGAGGACTTCATGACGTACGTACCCAGGTCGGCCTTGACGAGTGCCGGGAGCTGGCCGTCCTCATACAGGAGCGTGACGGGCTCGCCGCACCACGCCGTACTCTGCTCTACGGCAGTCGCCAGTCCACCGGCTGCACCCCCTGGCCGGCAAGGAGCTCGTTGGCACGGCTGAACGGCCGCGAGCCGAAGAACCCGCGGTCGGCGGACATCGGGGACGGGTGCACCGATTCCACGCACGGCACCTCGCCCAACAGTGGCTTCAGCCTGCGTGCATCACTGCCCCACAGCACCGCGACCAGCGGCGTGCCGCGCGCGACCAGGGCGCGGATGGCCTGCTCGGTCACCTCCTCCCAACCCTTGCCCCGGTGGGCGCCGGGCTTGCGGGGGGCGGTGGTGAGCGCCCTGTTGAGGAGCAGCACACCCTGGCGGGTCCACGGGGTGAGGTCGCCGTTGGAGGGCCGGGGTGCTCCGAGGTCGGTGTGCAGTTCCCGGTAGATGTTTTCCAGGCTGCCCGGCAACTGACGCACATCGGGCGCGACGGCGAAGCTGAGCCCGATGGCCTGCCCCGGTGTCGGATAGGGGTCCTGACCCACGATCAGGACCCGGACCTCGTCGAACGGCTGCTGGAACGCGCGCAATACGTTGGCGCCCGCGGGCACGTAGGTGCGTCCTGCGGCGATCTCGGCACGGAGGAAGTCGCCCATCGCGGCGATCTGCCCTGCCACGGGTTCCAGTGCGTCCGCCCAGCCGGGCTCAACGCTCTCTTTCAACGGTCTTGCTGCCACAGAGCGTCACTCTACTGGCCCCATTCCGGCGGCTCCTCACCCCGGCGTGCCCTCGGTATGCCCTCAATCGATCACCGCCGCCCGCACGCACAGCACGTCCGGCAGGTGCGAGGCGATCTGCTGCCAGGTGTCGCCGTCGTCCGCGCTCGCGAACACCTCGCCGTTGCGATTGCCGAAGTACACCCCTGCCGCGGGGGCGTTGTCGTCCGTGCGCATCGCGTCGCGCAGTACCGTCCCGTAGTGCTCCTCCTGCGGCAGCCCGGCCGTCAGCGGCTCCCAGTTCTTGCCCGCGTCCTGAGTCCGGTAGACCCGGCACCTGCGGTCCGCCGGCACCCGGTCCGAGTCCGCGGTGATCGGGAAGACGTACGCCGTGTCCCCGCGGTGCGGGTGGGCGGCCACCGCGAAGCCGAAGGTGGACGGCAGCCCCGCGCCGATGTCCGTCCAGTTCGCCCCCGCGTCGTCACTGCGGAACACCCCCCAGTGGTTCTGCAGATAGAGCCGGTCCGCGTCGACCGCGTCCTGCGCGACCTTGTGCACGCACTGGCCGAACTCCGGATTCGGGTCAGGCAGGAAGACCGCCGACACGCCCTTGTTGGCCGGCGCCCAGCTCGCTCCGCCGTCCCGGGACCGGAACACCCCGGCCGTCGACACCGCCACCGTCACCAGGTCCGGGTCGCGCGGATGGGTCACCACCGTGTGCACGGCCTCGCCGCCTCCGCCCGGCACCCACTGCGAGCGGGTCGGATGCTCCCACAGTGGCCGTACGAGCTCGAAGCTCTCGCCCCGGTCCGTCGAGCGGAACAGCGCCGCGGGCTCCGTCCCCGCGTACACCACCCCCGGCGCCGCGGGCCCCGCCGGATGGAGCTGCCACACCCGCTCCAGCGAAGTCCCGGTGTCCTTCGGGAACTTGACGGCGGGCTCCTTCGGTTCCGTCCAGGTCGCACCGAGATCGTCGGAGTGGAACACCGAAGGACCCCAGTGCGCGCTGTCCCCGCCGACCAGCAGCCGGGGCGAGTCCCCGCTCTGGTCGATCCCCACCGAATACACGGCCTGCGCGTTGAAGTGCGGGCCGTCGAACTCCCACTCCCCGCCGCGTTTGCGGCCGAGGAAGAGTCCCTTGCGTGTGCCTACAGCGAGCAGTACGTCGGACATGGCCGACACCTCCCAGACGTCGTTGTCTCCAGGTATCGGCCAGTCTGCACCCCAGCACTGACAATGGCCCCGGGACAGGGCGTTCGCCCAGGTCAGTGCGGTAAGCCGGGAATGTCCGCAGGGTCGTCGGGCACGGCCCGGCCCCGCCCCACAGGGGCGTCGGACGCGGCCGGGCCCCGTTTCCGGACGGATTCCTTGACAGCCTCCCTCCTCTTGGAAACCATCCAGTCGGTACGCCCCGAACGGCCCGACCGACGAGGAGAGTCAGTCCATGACGTCCCCCACCGTGCAGCAGGTCATCGCAGCGGCCGCGGGCCCCATGCCGCCCGGCGTTTCCATGCCGATGCCGCCCGCCTTCGACACCGTCGAGGAGGAGCGGCAGTACCGCAAGGAACAACTGGCAGCCGGATTCCGCCTGTTCGGCCGGTTCGGCTTCTCCGAGGGCGTCGCGGGCCACATCACCGTCCGCGATCCCGAGCACCCCGAACACTTCTGGGTGAACCCCTTCGGCATGGCCTTCTCCCTGATCAAGGCCTCCGATCTGATCCTGGTCGACCACGAGGGCAAGCTGCTGCACGGAAACCGGCCGGTGAACCGCGCCGCGTTCGTCATCCACGCCGCCGTCCACGAGGCCCGCCCCGATGCGACAGCCGCCGCACACGCGCACTCCCTGCACGGCAAGGCGTTCTCCAGCCTCGGCGTCCCGCTCGACCCGATCACCCAGGACGCCTGCGCGTTCTTCGAGGACCACGGCCTCTACGCCGACTACTCGGGAGTGGTCAGCGACGCCGAGGAGGGCAAGCGGATAGGCAGGGCCCTCGCCTCGTACAAGGCGGTGATCCTCCAGAACCACGGCCTGCTCACCGTCGGGGGCACCGTCGCCGAGGCCGTCTGGTGGTTCATCACGATGGAACGTTCCTGCCAGGCGCAGCTCCTCGCCATGGCGGCGGGCACCCCCAAACTCATCGACCGCGAGACCGCGCTGCACACCCGCGCCCAGCTCGGCGGCTCCTTCTCCGGCTGGTTCCAGGCGCAGCCGCTGCTGGACCAGATCACCGTCTCCGACCCCGACCTGTTCGGCTGAGCGGGCAGCGCGGGCCGCTGCCATGGACCTCGCCGCCGTCACCCTGCCCCTCGCCCTCGCCGTCATCATGCTCGGCCTCGGACTCGGCCTCACCCCGGCCGACTTCCGCCGGGTGCTCGCCCGTCCCAAGGCCACGGTCGTCGCCCTGTGCTGCCAGATGCTGCTGCTCCCTGCCCTCTGTTTCGTTCTGGTCCTCGCCTTCGGGCTCACGCCGGTTCTCGCCGTCGGCATGATGCTCGTCGTCGCGTCCCCGGGAGGCACGGCGGCCAACCTCTTCAGCCACCTCTACGGCGGTGACGTGGCCCTCAACGTGACGCTCACCGCCGTCAATTCGGTGCTCTCCGTCGTCACCCTGCCGATCGTCTTCAACCTCTCGGCGCAGTACTTCCTCGGCGAAGGCACCGAACTGGGCCTCCAGTTCACCAAGACCCTCCAGATGTTCGCGATCGTCCTGATCCCGGTCGCCGTCGGGATGTACGTCCGGGCGCGCGCCCCGCACTTCGCACGGCGTGCGGACCGCCCGGTGAAGATCGCCTCGGTGGTCATCCTGGTGCTGATCATCGCCGGGGCCGCCCTCCAGGAGAGGGGGAACCTGCTCGACTACCTCCGCTCCACCGGCCCCGTCGCGCTCGCCCTGCTCGTCCTGAGCCTGGGCGTCGGCTACTGGGTGCCGCGCCTGGCCAAGGTCGAACGCGGCCAGGCCATCGCCTCGTGCATGGAGATCGGCCTGCACAACACCACCCTCGCGATCACCATCGCCATGGGAATCCTGCAGAACACCGAAATGGCCGTCCCCGGCGCGACGTACGGGGTATTGATGTTCTTCGCCGCCGCGGTCGCCGGGCTGTTCCTCCGCCGCGCCGCCCGCACCGCACCTCCCGTACCTCCCGCACCTGTCGCACCCGAGAGCGAGTGTCCATGAGTCACCTGGCCGGCCGAGGCATCGCCGACATCACCGGGGAGGCCGCCGAGTGCGGAATGCTCGGCTACGGCAAGGCCGGACAGCGGACCACGGGCATCCGCACGCGGCTGCGCGCGCGTGCCTTCGCCTTCGCCGAGGGCACCGCGGACGCCGACCGGCGGCTGATGACGGTGGTCTGCGACCTCCCGCTGGTCTCCGGCGGCCTGGTCCAGGAAGTCGTACGGCGGCTGCCCGCAGGCTGGACCGAGTCCAACGTGATGATCACCGCGACGCACACCCACTGCGGCCCCGGCGGCTACTTTCACCACGCGCTCTACAACAGCAACACGGGCGGCTTCCGCCCCAAGACGTACGCGGCGATCGTCGACGGCATCACCGAGGCCGCCCTCGCGGCCCTCGCCGACCTCGCGCCCGCCGAACTCTCCCTCGCCCACGGCGAACTCCACGACACCAGCGTCAACCGCTCCCGCCGCGCCTTCGACCGCAACCCCGAGCACGACCGCGCGTACTTCCCCAAGGCCATCGACCCGCACACCACCCTGCTGTGCATCGCCCGCGACGGCGAACTCGCAGGCGCGGTGCACTGGTTCCCCGTCCACAACACCAGCATGACCAACACGAACACGCTCATCAGCAGCGACAACAAGGGTTACGCCGCCTACAAGTGGGAGCGCCTGGACCACGGCGCGGACTACCTGGCGCCCGAACAGAGCGCCCCGGTCACCGCGTTCGCCCAGACCAACGCCGGCGACATGTCGCCGAACCTCAACCTCCGCCCCGGCAGCGGCCCCACCGAGGACGAGTACGAGAACACCAGGATCACCGGCACCCGCCAGCAGGAGTCCGCCACCGGACTCCTCGCCGCCGCCACCCCGCTCACCGGCCCGCTCGACCACCGGATCACCCACCTCGACCTCTCCGGCACCGAAGTGGGCCCCGAGTTCACCGGCGACGGCCGCGCACACCGTACGGGCGCGCCCGTGGGCGGCGCCGCGGCCCTCGCGGGAGCCTGGGCCGACGGCAAGGGGTTCGCGGGCTTCCGCGAAGGCCGCAACCCCCTCTGGGACGCCCTCTCGCAGCGGGTGATCTACGCCCTCTCGCCCGCCCTGCGCGACGCCCACTCGCCCAAGGCGCTCGTCCTGCCCGCGGGCCCGCTGAACCGGCTGCGCCCCATGGTCCAGGAGCGCGTCCCCGTCCAGCTCCTGCGCATCGGCCGCCTGTACCTCATCGGCATCCCCGGCGAAGTCACCATCGTGGCGGGTCTGCGCCTGCGCCGCACCGTCGCGGGCATCGTCGGCGCATGCCTCAAAGAGGTGCTCGTCGCGAGCTACAGCAACGGCTACTTCCACTACGTCACCACCCCCGAGGAGTACGACGCCCAGGAGTACGAGGGTGGCAGCACCCTCTTCGGCCGCTGGCAGCTCCCCGCGCTGTGCCAGACGGCGGCCGTTCTCGCCACCGCCATGCGCGACGGCCGGCCCGTCCACCGCGGCACCCCCGAACCGCTGCCCACCGCCCGGCCGAACCGCCGCACCCCGGCGCCCGACGAGCCGCACCCCGGCCGCGCCTACGGCGACGTGCTCTCCTTCGCCCGTATCGGCGGCCACGTCACGGCTTCCTTTGTGGCGGCGCACCCCAACAACGACCTCCGCAGGGGCGACACCTACCTCGCGGTGGAGCGCGAGGTAGGCGGCGGCTGGACCCGTATCGCGGACGACGGCGACTGGTCGACGACCTTCCGCTGGTCCCGCACCGGCCGCACCACCTCCACCGCCACCGTGACCTGGACCGTCCCCGACCGCACGGCCCCGGGCGCGTACCGTCTGCGCTATTTCGGCAACAGCACGGACCGGGGGGCCTTCACCGGCACGACGGAAGTCTTCGACGTACGGTGAAAACCGCGCCTACGTACGGTGAAATCTCGCCTACGTACGGTGAAATCCCGCAGATGTGCGGTGAGAGCCCGCAGGCGTACGACGAGAGCCCGCCGACCTCCCGGGCGCCGGAGTTCAGCTGCGTACGTCCCGGGCCGCGTCCAGCAGTCCCGTCCAGTCGGCGATTTTCACCGACCGCCGCCCCAGTGATGCCCCGAGCGCCGCTTCCGCCGCCTCGATCGCCAGCCATCCCGGCCACTCCACCGGGCGCAGCCCCGACTCCCGCAGGGCGCCCAGGGGGTCGTCGGCCACCTCCCGCCGCGCCAGTGCCGCCGCGTCGGCGAGCAGCGAGCCCACCGTCTCCTTGGCGCAGGGCCGGTTGGTTCCGATCACTCCCGTCGGCCCCCGCTTGATCCACCCGGCGACGTACTCCCCGGCGGACGGGCGTCCGTCCCGCAGCACCCGTCCGCCCGCGTGCGGCACCGTTGCGCGCGCGGGGTCGAACGGAAGTCCCGGCAGCGGCATCCCCTGGTAGCCGACCGAGCGCAGCACCAACTGCGCCTCGATGTCCTCGTACGCACCGGTGCCGCGCACCCCGCCCAGCCCGTCCGGCACGGTGCGTTCGAACCGTACGGCGGCCACCCGGCCCGCCTCGGCGAGCAGTTCGACAGGGCGGAGATGGAAGCGCAGCCGAAGTGTCCGCCCCCGTACGGCGGGTGGCGCGTCCGCCCAGCCGCGCAGCACCTCCACATTGCGGCGCAGCGCCGTGGGCAGCCCCGACGGATCGCCGTACGCCGGGTCCAGGGCCAGCTCAGCGGGGTCCACCCGGACCGAGGCGTCCGGCAGTCCGCCCAGCTCCCGCAGCTCCTTGGTGGTGAACTTGGCCTGCGAGGGACCGCGCCGGCCCACCATGTGCACCTCGCGCACGGTGGACCCCGACAGCAGGTCGAGTGCGCCCTTCGGTACGTCCGTGGGCAGCAACTCCCGCGCCCCGCGCGCCAATACGCGCGCCACATCCACCGCCACGTTGCCCACCCCGACGACCACCGCGGACCGCACGCCCAGCGCGAACCCGCCGGGATCGGCGTCCGGGTGCGCGCTGTACCAGGAGACGAACTCGGTGGCGGAGAAGCTGCCGGGCAGGTCCTCGCCGGGGATGCCGAGCCGGCGGTCGGTGGCCGCGCCGACGCAGTAGACCACCGCGTGGTACAGCTCCAGCAGCCGCTGCGGCGGCAGTTCGGGCGTCCCCGCCTCGATGTTGCCGACGAAGGCGATCCGTTCGTGCTCCAGGACGGTGCGCAGGGTGCCCTGCAGGGACTTGATCTTCTCGTGGTCGGGTGCGACCCCGTACCGCACCAGCCCGTACGGACACGGCAGCCGGTCCAGTACGTCCACCCACACGTCGGGCACGGCGGTCTGCTGGACAAGGGCCTGGGCCGTGTAGACCCCGCTGGGGCCCGACCCGACGACTGCGACGCGAAGCACGGCGGAACTCCCTCCCGCAGGGTCCCTCCAGCATCGCACCGGTGGCGCGGCAGCGGCAGGGGGCTGCGCCACCGGAGTACCCATTGCCGCGCTCCTGGGCCGGACCGCCGCCGAAGTCCGCCCCGGAACCCGCCCCCGGAGCAGCCCCGGGCTACCGCCCCTTCAGCATCCCCGCCATCCGGTGGATCTCCGTCGTCTGCTGGGCGACCAGCTCCGTCGCCCACTCCTCGACCGTCTGGTCATTGCCTTCGGACAGGGCGTCGCCCGCCATGGTCAGCGCCCCTTTGTGGTGCGTGATCATCAGCTGCAGGAACAGCTTGTCGAACGCCTCTCCCCGGGCCGCCCTGAGGTCCGCCAGCTGCTTCTCGGTGGCCATGCCCGCCATCGCCCCGTGGTCGTGCGGGGCCTTCGGCCGCTTGTCCGCGCCGCTGCGCTGCTGCCAGCCCTTCATGGCGTCGATCTCCGGGCGCTGGGACGCCGCGATCCGGTCCGCGATCTGCTTCACGCTCGCCGATGCGGCGCGCGAGGGTACGAGGTCGGTCATCACCAGGGCCTGGCCATGGTGCGCGATCATCATCTCCGCGTAGGCGAAGTCCGCGGAGTTGGGTCTGTCCACCGGGGCGGCCTTCCGTGCCTCGTCGGCCGACAGGGTCCTGGCCGGTTCGCCCGGCTTCCCCGGCGCCACCACCACGGCGTCGCCTGCCGCCTCGGCCCTCCCGCTCTCCTCCGGCGCGCCGCTGCAGGCGGACAGGGCGAGGAGGGCGGCGAAGGCGAGCGAGACCGGCACGGCGAACGTACGGGACGGGCCGCCCTGTTGAGGGGAACGCACAGCGAACTCCTGGGGTGCGAGGGTCGATTGGGGACCGTCTTAGCACGATTTTGCGCACGGGCGATCAGAAAGCTTCATTACATCTCCGTTGCCGTCTGTTGAGATGTACATGCGAAGGAAGATACTCACGAGGTCCCTCAGTCCTTCAACTGCGAACCAGATCAAGGGAGTACGCAGTGACCTCGTTGACCGATCCCCACGTCCGCAGACGCAGACGCCTGGGCGTGGCAGCAGCCGCGGCCGGCCTGCTGGCGACGCTCCTCACGACGGGCTCCGCCACCGCGAGCCCCGAGCCGGGTGACACTCCCGCCCAGCGGCAGTCCGTCACCACCTCGCAGCAGGAGGAGGCCCGCAGGGCCATCCAGGGCGGCGAGATACCCGGCGTGGACGAGATCGTCCACAGCAAGAACGTCGAGCACCTTGCCAACGTCCCGAAGGACGCCCTCAAGAGCCTCAACACGGACCTGGCGTTCCAGGGCAAGTACGCCTTCGCGGGCAACTTCGACGGCTTCCGGATCTTCGACATCAGCGACCCGAAGAAGCCGAGGACCGTCACCCAGGTCCTGTGTCCCGGATCGCAGAACGACATCTCCGTCTCCGGCAACCTGCTCTTCCTCTCCACCGACTCCTCGCGCAGTGACAACTCCTGCACCAGCGCCACGCAGCCCGCGACGGAGAAGTCCTCCTGGGAGGGCATGAAGATCTTCGACATCAGCGACATCCGGAATCCCCGGTACGTCGCCGCCGTCGAGACCGCCTGCGGCTCGCACACCCACACCCTGGTGCCGGAGCGCCGCAACGTGTACGTGTACGTCTCCTCGTACTCGCCGAGCGACGCCTACCCGGACTGCAAGCCTCCGCACGACGGCATCTCGATCATCAAGGTGCCGCGGCAGGCCCCGCAGAAGTCCGCGGTCATCGACTTCCCGGTGCTCTTCCCCGACGGTGGCAACCCCGGCGGCGGATCCACCAACCCGGACCTCGCCGAGACCACCGGCTGCCACGACATCACCGTGCTGCCCTCGAAGGACCTGGCGGCCGGCGCCTGCATGGGCGACGGCATCCTCTTCTCCCTCAAGGATCCGGAGAAGCCGAAGGTCATCGACCGCGTCCAGGACAACACCAACTTCGCGTTCTGGCACTCGGCGACCTTCAACGAGCGCGCCGACAAGGTCGTCTTCACCGACGAGCTCGGCGGTGGCGGCGGTCCGACCTGCAACGCGAGGATCGGCCCCAAGCGCGGCGCCAACGGCATCTATGAGATCAAGGGCCACGGCGACAAGCGCAAGCTCGTCTTCAAGAGCTACTTCAAGATCTCGCGCCACCAGGCCGACACCGAGAACTGCGTCGCCCACAACGGCTCCCTCATCCCGGTCCCCGGCCGCGACATCATGGTCCAGGCCTGGTACCAGGGCGGGGTCTCCTTCTGGGACTTCACCGACTCCTCGAAGCCCAGGGAGATCGGCTACTTCGAGCGCGGCCCGATCTCCACGGACGCCCTGACCACGGGCGGCTCCTGGTCCGCGTACTACTACAACGGCCACGTCTACTCGAACGACATCGCCAAGGGCTTCGACGTCCTGAAGATCAACGACCCGCTCACCGACCCGGCGAAGCAGGTCCGCCAGCGCGAGCTCAACGTGCAGACCCAGCCCGACTACCTCTGATCCGATCCACTCGGGCCACGGCCCGACCGCCTCTGATCAGCCGGTTCTCGTGCCGCCGGGCGGATCCCCGTCCGGCGGCACTCCGAGCTCCCAGGCCAGCCCGTACCGCTGGAACAGCTCCGCCCGCAGCCGCGCCAGCGGCGTCGGCGCCCCGGGCAGCAGCAGCGCGAACACCGTGCCCATCAGCAGCGCCCGCAGCAACGTGTACTCCGTCTCCGGCTCCGCCGCCCCGTACCGGACCATCGTGCCCCGCAACACCTCGGCCAGCTGCTGCTGCTCGGGGCACTGCACGAAGCCCTCGGCCTGAAGAATGCCCGCCATGTGCGTGCGCATCAGCACCGGGTGCGCCAGGGCCATCCCCAGTACGGCGTCCACCGCACGCGCCAGGACCTCCCGCCCGTCCGCCGCGGCCGGCTCCCGCTCGATCGCGGACCGGATCGTACGGTGCATCAGCCGGTGCACCGCGGACTGCAGCAGCTGCCGCTTGCCGGGGAAGTAGTACGACACCAGGCCCCGCGCGGAACCGGCCCGGTCCGCGATGTCCGCCAGCGTCGTCGCCTCGTACCCGCGCTCGCCGACGAGCTCCACCGTCGCCTGCAGGATCCGCTCGCGGGAACGGCGCCGCAATTCTTCGTTGACCGATGCGCTGCGCGGGGCCATGCTGTAACTCCTGCGTTGACTGGCTGAGAGCCAGTATACTCAGTGGGCGTTTCGCACCCGTTTCTTTGAAGCGGTCCTGCGGGAACGCTCTCCGCTTTGGGCGACGCGGGGGATCGCCCAAAGCGGACGGCGCGGGCGGGCCCCGGGAGACACTCCCGGGGCCCGCCCGTCGCCACGACGCCGGCCGGGCTCAGTCGAGCATCTCCAGCACCGGGCGCAGTCCGTCCGGGCGCTCCGGTGCGGGCAGATGGTCCACGAAGTGCACCGCACAGCCCAGCGCGGCGGCCCCGCCGTCCGCGGTCCTGTCGTCGCCCACCATCAGCACCCGGGCCGGATCCTGGCCCAGGGTTTCGAGTGCCGTACGGAACAGCCGGGGATCGGGCTTCTGCACACCGTGCTCGTACGACAGGACGTAGGCGTCGACGAACGGGTCCAGGCCGTGGGCCCGGAACACCGGACGCAGGTCCCAGCCGATGTTGCTCACCACCCCCACCGCGACACCGCGCGCGTGCAGCTCCCGCAGGACCTCCAGGGCGTCCGGGTACGGCTGCCAGGCGGCCGGGAGCATGTGGCGTTCGTACAGTGCGTCGTGCAGTGCGTCGTGGGGGAGCCGCACCTGGCGGGAGAGGCCCGTGAAGGCCGCGCGGTGGAGCTCCGTGCTCTCGTCCCGGGTTGCCCACAACCCGGCCAGCGCGGGCGGCACTTGACGCGGTGGCGGCCCGCCGGGCTGTGCTCCGGCCTCCTCCAGCAGCGCGGCGTACCGCTGCAGGTCCTCGTCCGGCGCGGCCGGGGCGGGGCCGCCGAGTACGGCGTCCACCCAGGAGCGGGTCGGTTCGATGCGCAGCAGCGTGCCGGAGAAGTCGAAGAGCACGGCTTTGATCGTCATGCGGAGATCATCCCCGTGGCGCGGTCCGCTGCGTGTAAAGGGCGGCCGAGAACAGCACCACCGCCACCCCGAGCAGCCAGCCCCCGAGGACGTCGGAGAACCAGTGCACGCCGAGATACAGGCGGGTGAACCCGACGCCGACGACCGACACCATCCCCGCCACCAGAAGTCCCGTCCGCGCCGCGCGCGGCGCTCCGTACAGCCGCAGCAGCCACAGGAGAAGGCCGAAAGTGACCGTTGCTGTCATCTCGTGACCGGAAGGGAAGGCAGCGTAATGAGCGGAATCGACCGGGTCGGGCCACTGTGGACGCTCGCGCCCGACAGCGGCCTTCAGCGTCTGCTGCAGGAGTGCGCCGACCGCGCTCGTCGCCACGATCCACAGGGCGAGCAGCCGGTCGCCGCGCAGCAGCAGCCAGCCGAAGACCACCGCCACCACCGCCCGCATCGCCCACGGGTCCCACACCCAGTCGGAGAGGATCCGGTTGGCCCGGGTGGCCCCCGGAGCATCCACCGCCCAGCGGTGCAGCCCGTTCGCGAGATCGCCGTCGAGCGAGAGCAGCGGCCCCCACCCGGCGGCCACCAGGACCAGCAGCACCGCGAAGGCGGCGGTGAACAGGGCACCCGCGAGGAGCACCGGAGGGCGGGAGTACGGGGCGGGAGCGGGGGAGCGCATGGGGTGATCCTTGCCGACCTGTGGCGGATCAAGCTATCCGAGCGCGCTGAGACCCGGCACGAACGCCACCACGAGCGGTACGACGGGCACCAGCGCCGACGCCGCCGTCAGCCGCAGCCGGCGGGCCGGGCTGAGCCTGGGCACCGGGGCCAGCAACCGGTTCACCCGCTGCGGAAGACCGGCGTCCGGAGTCGGGCAGGGGCCGAACACCCCGCGGTGCTCGTTGAGTTCGACCAGTGCGAGCGCCGTCGTCAGCCGGCCGAACCGCCGGGACGCCATGTCGTCGGCGGCCAGCTCCACCAGCCGGTGCATCTCGTCCCGGAACGCGGCGAACACCGGAATCTGCGGGAAGCCGTTCGCCAGCGCGCCCGAGCAGTGCAGCAGCCAGTCGTGCCTGGCCCTGGCGTGTCCCTGCTCGTGGGCCACCACCGCGTCCAGCTGACGGCCCTTGAGACGGCGCAGGGCCGCCGTGGTGATGACCAGCCGGGACTCGGTCCCGGGAAGCCACCAGGCGTCCGGCCGCTCCTCCTCCAGCACGACGAGACGGTCCCCGCCCTGCTGCGCCGTGGCCTGCTCCTCCTCGCCCGGCAGCACCGGCGCCCGCACGAGCAGCTCCGCACGGCGCTGCCTGCGCCCGGTGCGTGCCCGGTGGACCTCCCGGGTCAGCATCGCGCCCGTCCACACCCCGCAGCCGGCCAGGACGACCGCGAGGACCGCCGACCACGGGCCGTACGCACCGAGGGCGTACGCCTCGACGACCCCGTGCGGCGCGGACGCGAAGACGTGTCCCCGCACCAACTGCCAGGCGGCGGCCGCACTGAACGTCATGGCGAGCGCGAAGCACAGCAGCACCGCACCCACCACGCACTGCCACATCCACAGCGCGACCACGGGTTCCCGTTCCCGCCAGTCGGTGGCCGCGAGCAGACGCGGAGCCGTCACGGCGGTCAGCAGGCCGAGCAGCAGCAGAGCCAGGGAGACCATCATGAGGCCCAGCCTATGAGGGCGGCCCCGTCCCCGGGTACGGGAGCGGTCGGGGAAGTGACGTACGACTCACCGGTCGTCGAGGCGGGTTCGCCGGGGCGGCACAAGGCCGACAGCATGCCGGGGCCGTACCGGGCCGGCCGTATGCCGGTGCCTCACAGGGCCAGCAGCCCTCACAGGGCCAGCAGCATGGTGAACATGCCCAGCGCCATGGACAGGCGGCAGGCGAGCGCCAGTTCGGGACGGGCGCCCCAGGTGAGGGTGGTGCCCGACGGCGTCGCGGCGGCCGGCAGCGGGATCAGCCGTGCCCCCGCCCGCAGCACGTACCCCACGTAGTACGCCAGCAGCACCCCGGTCAGCAGCGGCACCCCGCCCGCCGCCACAGACCCGTGCTCCGCATGACCACCACCGGCGCCGGGGCCGGGTGCCATGGCCACCGCCATGTACACCATCGCCGCGGAACCGATCAGATGGTGCAGATGGTGGGAGCCCCGGACGCCGCCGCGGACCCACCACAGGGCCCGCAGCGCCGCGGCTCCGAACACCGCCGCGTACACCGCCCAACTCCAGTCCGGCGGGGCGAACACGGCGGCGGGCACCGCCATCACCGCCATCCCCAGGCCCATCAGCGCCTCGCCCCCGGCGACCCCGCGATCCGCCCGCGGCCCGCTGCGCATCCGCAGCAGGCAGTACGCACTCGTCACCCCGCACAGCGCCACCAGCAGCCAGCCGGACATCGCCGCTCCGTGCACGGCGTACCTCCCGTTCGGGTCCACCACGACTTGTCGACAGGTCGAGGAGTCGATGCCCGCTATGACCGGGGCGCACGCACGCGCAACGGCACACGGGGGGAGCACGGGCCGCGTTAGGGTCGGATTCGCCGTCGAACCGAACGACACGAGGGACAGACCCACCATGGACACCACTTCGCGCCCGGCCCCCGGGGAACTCGTCTTCCGTGACGCCGTCGAGAGCGACGCGGAGGCACTCGTCGCGCTCATCGAGTCGGCCTACCGCGGTGACAGCAGCCGTGCGGGATGGACCACCGAGGCCGACATCCTCGAAGGCCGGCGGACCGACTCCGAGGGCGTCCTGGCCGTCGTCACCGACCCGGACAGCCGGCTGCTCACCGTCGAGCGCGACGGGGAACTGGTCGCCTGCTGCCAGCTCGAACACCGGGGCGACGCCGCCTACTTCGGGATGTTCGCCGTACGCCCGGGGGCCCAGGGCGGCGGCCTCGGCAAGGTGATCATCGCGGAGGCGGAGCGCCTGGCGCGGGAGATGTGGAAGGTGCGCGAGATGCACATGACCGTGATCTCCGTACGCGACGACCTCGTCGCCTGGTACGAGCGCCGGGGCTACCGCCGTACGGGAAGGATGACGCCCTTCCCGTACGGCGACGAGCGCTTCGGCATTCCGCAGCGCGACGACCTCCAGTTCGAGCTCCTGCTCAAGGAGCTCTGAGCCGGGCCCGGCCGCTGCACAGCCCCGCGGTCCCGCGGGGTCAGGCCATGAAGCGGCCGGTCCTGCGGATCTCCGGGAAGTCGGTGGTCACCCCGTCCAGTTCCAGCGCGTGGGCCAGCCGCAGCTCGTCGGGGGTGTTCACCACCCAGCCGATCACCCGCAGCTTCTCCGCGTGCGCGCGCCGTACGGTCTCCAGGGTGAGCCGCTGCAGATCGACCACGACGGCGCCGGCCCCCACGCCCAGCGCACGGTCCACCACCTCCGGCCCGTAGAACTGCGCGACCAGCGCCGTCCGCACCCCGGGCAGCAGGGCCGAGATCCGGGCGAGGGCCTCGTCGTGGAACGACAGCACCTCGACGCGCTCCACCAGGCCGCGCCGCTGCATCACCTCGGCGAGCGCCCGCGCGGCGGCCACGTCCTTGATCTCCGCCTGGAGCGGCGCGGAGACGGCGTCCAGCACCTCCTCGAAGAGGGGGACTTGCTGTCCGCCGCCCGCGTCCAGGGTGCGCAGCTCGGCGAGCGACATGTCGCAGATGGGGCCGTGGCCGTCCGTGGTGCGGTCGACGTCGGCGTCGTGCATGACGACGAGCCCGCCGTCCTTGCTCAGATGCAGATCGAGTTCGATGACGTCCATGCCCGCCTGCTGGGCGTGGAGGAAGGAGCTCAGGGTGTTCTCAGGTTCGACACCCATGACTCCGCGATGACCGATGGTGAGGAAAGACAAGGCGATCTCGCTTCCGTCGACGGCGGCTCAAAGCGAGATTAACGGCCCGCCTCGGCAACGGAACCCACCTGGCGCGAGGAAGTGGAATCTTCGAACTGGGTACCCGCGATTCCCAGGATCAGACCGGTGGCGAGGGCGGCGAGAAGGAGGGCACGCATGTTCATGGGGGACGGCTCCAGGCGCATCGGGGGGTGACGTCGGGCCGTACGGTCGCGACGAGGACAGGGTGCGACCGTCCTACCGCCTTCCGTGGCCCGGTCTGCGCTACTTCACCCGTCCGTGGGCGCGCCCGACGGGCGTTGACCGGCCGCTCCCGGAGGGCGCTGACCGGCTGCATCCGCCGGGAGCTGACCGACCGCTCCCGGAGGGCGCTGACCGGCTGCATCCGCCGGGAGCCGACCGGCCGCTCCCGGCGGGCCGATTTCCGCGAGATCGGCCAGCATCGCCCGCGCCAGCTCCAGTTCGGCCAGCTGCTGCCGCTCGGCCCAGCGCAGCGCCACCTGCGGGTGCGCCCAGTCCGCCACCCCCTCGGCCCGCTCCAGTGCCTCCCGTACGTCCGCCAACTCCCGCTCCGTGCGCGCGACATGCTCCCGTACGCGGGCACGCAGCCGCACCGGGTCGGCGAGGTGGCCCAGCCAGACGCGCAGCACGAGCGGGTGCTTCAGCACGGCGGGGCCCGTCTCCCCGGTGCCGTCCGCCCATCCGGTGAGCGCGTCGCGGCCCGCGGTGGTGATCGCGTAACGCCGCTTGGTGCGCGGCTCCTCGGGCCCTGAGCGGCTCGACGTGACGTATCCCAGCGCCTCCAGACGGCGCAGCTCCGCGTAGATCTGGCTGATCGCGGGCGCCCAGTAGAAGAAGCGCAGCGAGGAGTCCGCCCACTTCTTCAGCTCGTACCCGGTGCGCTCGCCGGGGAAGGACAGCAGGCCGAGCACCGCCCAGGCGGTGGGCGGGAGTTGGGGAAGACCGTCCTGTCGTGCGTCTTGCTTCTTCGAGACCTGACGACTAGTCATATGGCGAATTGAAGTAAGGGTGGAGCACGGAAATCAACCCCCTGGAGGGGCCGTGAAATTCTCAGTCGTCTTCGAGGCCCAACTGGCCGACCCCACTCCCGAGCGCGAGCACCAGGTCATCCGCGACAGCGTCGAACAGGCCGTCCTGGCCGAGCAGATGGGGTTCGACCGGATCTGGGCCGTCGAGCACCACTCCCTCAAGTGGTACGCGCACATGTCTGCCCCGGAGATCTTCCTGACCTGGGTGGCCGCGAAGACCACGACCATCCGGATAGGACACGGCGTCGTCTGCATGCCGTTCGCCTTCAACCACCCCGCGCGGGTGGCCGAACGCGCCGCCATGCTCGACCTGTTGTCCGGCGGGCGGCTCGACCTCGGAGCGGGGCGCGGCGGTACGAAGCAGGAGACCTCGCTGTGCGGCGTGGACCCGGACCGTACGACCCGGGAGGTCGAGGAGGCGCTGCGCATCATCGGCCGGGCCTGGCAGGAGGAGGAGCTGGAGTACCACGGCGAGCTCATCGACATCGACCCGCACCCGATCCTGCCGCGTCCCCGGCAGCTGCCGCACCCCCCGCTGTTCCTCGCGTGCAGCCGCACCGAGACGCTCATCCAGGCCGCCGAACTCGGCGTCGGAGCCCTCGCGATGGGCTTCGCGGGCCCCGGGGCGATCACCGAGATGCGGGCGGCGTACGACTCGGCGCGCGCAGCCCGCAGCGACGCCCGCTTCGTGTCGAGCGTCGTCAACGACCACTTCTCGGTGCTCTGCCCGACCATCGTCCTCGACGACGGCGAGCGGGCCCGGAGCATCGGCGTGCGCGGCCAGCGCTTCTTCGCGCAGTCGATCGGCCACTGGTACGGCGGCGCCGGCATCCCCGACGAAGCGGTCGTGGCGGGCGCCGACGAGGGCGCCGAGATGCGCAGGGCCGCCGAGCAGGTGGTCGCCCGGCTGCACGAGCAGCGGATTCCGGTACGCCCCACCGCGACCGCCACCTTCCACGCCGACCACGCGTACGGCACCGCCGACGACGCCATCGCGTACGTGGAGCGGCTGCGCGAAGCGGGCGCCGACGAGATCATGTGCCTGATCCAGATGGGCACGGTGCCTCAAGAGGCATGCCTGGAGACCCTCCGTCAGTGGGGGGACAAGGTCATCCCGCACTTCCGTGAGGCGTGAGGAGGCCCGACGGTGGCGGCACCTGAGAACGACCGGCTCGACCCCGCGGCCCGTCCCCTCGTCGACCTCTTGAGCAGCGCTTTCCCCGACCTCGGCGGCGCCGTCACCGACGCGGCCGAAGCGCGGCGCATCCTCGCAGCCAGGCCCGCACCGGCGGCCGAGCCCCCGGCGGTGGGTTCCGTGGCGGACCGCACGGTCCCCGGGCCCGCCGGGGCGCCCGGGATCCCCGTACGCGTCTATCTGCCGGACCGCCCCGCCCCGTACCCCACCG
This sequence comes from Streptomyces sp. NPDC048442, assembly GCF_040651475.1. Taxonomy (NCBI): domain Bacteria; kingdom Bacillati; phylum Actinomycetota; class Actinomycetes; order Kitasatosporales; family Streptomycetaceae; genus Streptomyces; species Streptomyces sp. NPDC048442. Next base: position 177,376 of record NZ_JBEZKB010000006.1, on the reverse strand, counting down.
TCGTCTTCTTCCACGGAGGCGGGTTCAGCATCTGCGGTCTCGACTCCCACGACGGCACGGTGCGCAGGATCTGCCGGGGCGCGGGCGCGGCGGTCGTCTCGGTGGACTACCGGCTCGCCCCCGAGGCGCCCTTTCCGGCGGCCGTCGAGGACGCGTACGCCGCCGTGCGGTGGGTCGCCGAGCACATCAAAGAGGCGGGCGGCGACCCCGGCGCCCTGGTCGTCGCAGGCGACAGCTCCGGCGGTGCGCTCGCCGCGGTCACCGCACGGCTCGCACGCGAGCGCGGCGGCCCGGACCTCGCGCTCCAGGTGCTGCTCTACCCGGCGCTCGACGCCGCCCAGGACACCGATTCGTACCGTCGCAACGCCTCCGGCTACTTCCTGACGGCGGCCCACATGCGGTGGTTCTGGGAGCAGTACCTCGGCCCCGAGGGCCCCGGGAGTGCTGCGGCACGCCACCCGGACGTCTCCCCGCTGCGCGCCGCCGACCTCTCCGGGCTGCCGCCCGCGCACGTCCTGACGGCGGGCTGCGACCCGCTGTGCGACGAAGGCAGGGAGTACGCCGCGGCTCTGCGGGCAGCAGGGGTAGAGGTCGGGGAGCAGCACTTCCCGGCGATGTTCCACGGGTTCCTCGGATTCACCGGGCTCCTCGCCGATTCCCGTACCGCCATGGCCGCCGTCACCGCAGCCATCGCCGCCGTCGGGGTGTCCGGCAGGAAGAATTTCGGTGATCTGGGGGGTGGGGCAGGATAATTTCTTCTGGCACCTCTTGTGCGGAGGAACCACGCGTGGATACGGTTTCTTGACGCGAGGTTCTCCCGTGGAGGAAGTGACATGACGCAAATTCTGGTGCAGGACATTGCTGGTGGAGGCATAGCCGAGGCCTCGCGGGTGATCGATCACCCGGCCTGGGGCGTGCTCAGGGGCGCGGTCGAGGAGATCCGGCCCTGGCAGTCCGCCGACGGCTCCATCGACTTCGACGCCGACGGCGCCCCGGCCCGTACGGCCGTGGAAGCGGTGTGCGGCCGGGTGATCACCGCGGTGGAGGAACTCTCCCCGATGCTGCCGCACGACGCCGCCTACCACCGGGCGCTCGTCGCCGACCTCCGGGCCTGGGCGGACTCCGCCTTCGCCGTCCCGGACTTCCTGGACTCGCTGCTCGCCTTCCAGCCCGCCCAGTCGCGCGCCGACGGCCTCCAGCACCTCGTCGTCTTCCCGATGTACACCCAGAACGGCAACCCGGACCGCAACCTCGAAGCGGTCGTGCTGCGCATGGTGTGGCCCGAGTGGCTGGCGGAGCTGGAGCGCACCCGCTACGACAACCCGCTGTTCTGCGGCATCACCTTCGAGGACTTCACCTCCGGGTACGACACCAACTCCGCCGTGCTCTTCCCCGAGACGATCGCCGTGCGCCAGGCGCCGGAACGATTCACCTGGGGTGGCATCTTCTGCGACCGCGAGGCGGCCCGCTTCCGTGCCGTCACGGAGGCCGCCGTGGACATCCTCGGCCTCGACCTGCCCGACGACATCCGCGCGATGGTCGGCGACCAGGACCGCTGCCAGGAGGCCTTCGTGCTGTGGGACATGGTCCACGACCGCACGCACAGCCACGGCGACCTGCCCTTCGACCCCTTCATGATCAAGCAGCGGCAGCCGTTCTGGATGTACGGCCTGGAGGAGCTGCGCTGCGACCTCACCGCCTTCAAGGAGGCCGTGAAGCTGGAGGCCGACGGCGTGCCGCAGGGCCGCGACGTACAGTTCGCGGTGCTCTTCGACCGGATGTTCCGCTTCCCGGTCTCCGGCGAGCGGGTGCGCAACTACGACGGCCTCGGCGGCCAGCTGCTCTTCGCGTACCTGCACAAGCACGACGTGGTGCGCTGGACCGACAACACCCTCAAGATCGACTGGGAGCGGGCGCCGCAGGTCACCAACCAGCTCTGCGCCGAGATCGAGGACCTGTACCGGGCGGGCATCGACCGCCCGAAGCTGGTGCACTGGTTCGCCGCGTACGACCTGGTGGCGGGCTATCTCGCCCCGCACCCGGGGTCGCGCTGGGCGAAGGGTCCGGACGCCCTGGACCTGTCGCTGCCGCCGCGGAAACTGGTCGACGACGTGCTTCCCGACGAGTTTCCGTTGAGCATGTTCTATGAGGCGCTTTCCAAGAAACTGAAGTCCGTGATCGCCTCCACCAAGGGGATCACCGCGGCGGGCGCCGAGCGGGTGGCCGCGTGAGCTCCCGCGCCCAGGAGGCGACCGACATGAACGCTGTCAACACTCCCGAGGGCCCGCTGGACGGGGCCGTCATCGCGGTGGCAGGGGCGGCGGGGCCCGCAGGGCGCGCCACTTTGCTGCGGCTCGCGGAGGCCGGTGCCACGGTCGTCGGCGCGGACGCCGACGCGGCCCGTCTCGCGGAGGCCGTGGACGCGGCCCGTTACGCACACGGCGGCGCGACCGTCACGGGCGACACCGTCGACCTGCTCGACCTCGACGCGACCCGTGCGTGGGCGGAGAAGACCGAGAAGGAGTTCGGCCGGATCGACGGCATGGTCCACCTCGTCGGCGGCTGGCGCGGTTCCGCGACCTTCGCGGAGACCGACCTGGCCGACTGGGACCTGCTCGAGAAGCTGCTGATCCGCACCGTGCAGCACACCTCGCTCGCCTTCCACGACGGGCTGCAGCGCAGCGACCGGGGCCGGTACCTGCTGATCAGTGCGGCCGGTGCGTCCAAGCCGACCGCGGGCAACGCCGCCTACGCCGCGTCCAAGGCCGCCGCCGAGGCGTGGACGCTCGCCCTCGCGGACGCCTTCCGCAAGGAGGGGGGCGAGGAGGGGCCGCGTACCGCTGCTGCCATCCTGGTGATCAAGGCTCTGGTGCACGACGCGATGCGCGCCGAGCGCCCGAATGCGAAGTTCGCGGGCTTCACGGACGTCACGGAGCTGGCCGAGGCCATCGCCGGGGTCTGGGAGCGGCCCGCCGCCGAAGTGAATGGACAGCGCCTGTGGCTGACCCCCAAGCCGTGACGGATTCCGCGACCGGTTCCGCGACCGACGCAGCGGCGAACGCCGTGACGAGCACAGTGACGGATGCAGTGACGAACGCAGCGACGGATTCAGTGACCACGACGACGACCGTGACGACGACCACGACCACCACCTCCGTGGCCGGTCCCGCGAACCCGCCCAGGACCGACGCCCGCCGCCACCACGACCCGTCCGTACGGGGCTTCGCCAGCGACAACTACGCGGGCGCCCACCCCGAGGTCCTGGCCGCCCTGGCCCTCGCCAACGGCGGGCACCAGATCGCGTACGGCGAGGACGACTACACCGCGCACCTCCAGCAGGTGGTGCGCGGCCACTTCGGCGCGTCCGCCGAGGCGTTCCCGGTGTTCAACGGCACCGGCGCCAACGTCGTCTCGCTCCAGGCACTCACCGACCGCTGGGGCGCGGTGATCGCCGCCGAGAGCGCCCACATCAACGTCGACGAGGGCGGTGCCCCCGAGCGGATGGGCGGGCTGAAGCTGCTCACCGTGCCGACCCCGGACGGCAAGCTCACCCCCGAGCTGATCGACCGGCAGGCGTGGGGCTTCGACGACGAGCACCGGGCGATGCCCCAGGTCGTCTCGATCACCCAGAACACCGAGCTCGGCACGGTCTACACACCGGACGAGATACGCGCGATCTGCGACCACGCCCACCAGCACGGCATGAAGGTCCACCTCGACGGCGCGCGGATCGCCAACGCGGCGGCCTCCCTCGACGTCCCGATGCGCACGTTCACCAACGCGGTCGGCGTCGACATCCTGTCGTACGGCGGCACCAAGAACGGCATGCTCTTCGGCGAGGCCGTGATCGTCCTCAACCCGGACGCGGTCCGGCCGATGGCGATGAAGCGGCTGCGCAAGTCGTCAATGCAGCTCGCCTCGAAGATGCGCTTCGTGTCGGTGCAGCTGGAGGCGCTGCTCGCCCGTGACCTGTGGCTGCGCAACGCCCGGCACTCCAACGAGATGGCACAGCGGCTCGCCGCGGGTGTCCGTGGCGTCGACGGCGTGGAGATCCTCTATGAGGTGCAGGCGAACGCGGTGTTCGCACGGCTGCCGCACGACGTGAGCGAGCGGCTGCAGAAGCGCTTCCGGTTCTACTTCTGGGACGAGGCGGCCGGCGACGTGCGCTGGATGTGCGCGTACGACACCACGGAGGACGACGTGGACGCGTTCGTACAGGCGCTCAAGGAGGAAATGTCCCGCTGAGCAGCACCCGTAGAACTGCATAGATATGCGACCGACCGAAAAGATATTGACTCTCGGTCGGTCGCATTCCTATGCTCACCAGCCATGGAACTGATCCAGGAGACCCCGGACCTGTCCGCCTTTTTGGCGGCCGACGAGGCCGTCGACCATCACCACCCGGTCGTACGGAAGACGGCCGCACGCCTCGCCGGGCAGGCCGCCGATTCATATGCATACGCCCGGGCGGCCTTCGAGTACGTACGGGACACCGTCCCGCACTCGGCCGACTCGGGGGACCTGCGCGTCACCTGGCGCGCCTCGGACGTCCTGGCGCAGAGCACCGGAATCTGCCACGCCAAGGCCCACGCCCTGGCGGCCCTGCTGCGGGCGGAGGACATCCCCACCGCGCTCTGCTACCAGCGCCTGGAGTACGACGGGGCGAGCGGCCACTGTGTGCACGGGCTGGTGGCCGTACGGTTCCACGGCGCATGGCACCGGCAGGACTGCCGGGGCAACAAGGAAGGCGTGGACGCGCAGTTCTCGCTCGACGGCGAGCGGCTGGCCTGGGTACCGGTGGGGGAGCGCGGCGAAGCGGACTATCCGGTCCTGTACGCCGCACCCCACCCGGCCGTGCTCCGCGTCCTCAAAGAGGCGCCGGACCGGCCACACCTGTGGGACGCCCTGCCGAACGCGCTGTGAAGCGGTCGGTCAGCCCGCTTCGCGCAGCTGCGCCGGGGTCGGGGCCGTGCCGCCGAGGTGGGCCGGGACCCACCAGGTGTCCTTGTCGTCCTTCGGGCGCACCGGGTAGGCGCGCTGGGCGGCCTCCAGCAGCTCCTGGACGCGCTCGCGCAGCCGCCGGGTGATGGCGCCCGCGTACTCCTCCGTCGGGGCCTCCACGGGCTTGCCCACGCGGATGGTGACCGGGATGTGATTGCGGCCGAAGTTGCGCGGCTTGCCCTTGGTCCAGATGCGCTGGGTGCCCCAGACGGCCATCGGGATCAGCGGCACGCCGGCCTCCTGGGCGAGCCGGGCCGCACCCGACTTGAAGCTCTTCAGCGTGAACGACTCGGAGATCGTCGCCTCCGGGAACACCCCGATGATCTCGCCGGAGCGCAGCGAGTCCAGCGCGTGCTTGTACGCGTTCTCGCCCTGCTTGCGGTCCACCGGGATGTGCTTCATGCCGCGCATCAGCGGCCCGGAGACCTTGTGCCGGAACACCGACTCCTTCGCCATGAAGCGCACCAGGCGCTTCTGCGGCAGGGCGGCGAAGCCGTTGAAGATGAAGTCGAGGTAACTGATGTGGTTGCTGACCAGTACTGCCCCGCCGGAGCGGGGAATGTTCTCAGAACCCTGAGTGTCGATCTTGAGGTCGAGCGCCTTGAAAAGGGTGCGAGCGGCGCCGATGACCGGCCGATAGACGAGTTCTGCCATGACGGGGGACCCTTCTGTGACCGGGGAGGGCTCTCCCGGTGCGAAAGTTACGCTGCCGTAGGTTTTCGGCGTTGGGCAGATCGTGCCCCATGTACGGCCGAGTAGCCAGTCCCCGGGTACCCAGAACGCGAGATTCTCATCACGTCCGGCGATGTCCACTCATGCCCTGACCTGCTGCGGGTTCTCCGGAAGCGGCGAAAGAGGCGTCGAACGGCCGGGAATCGCAGCACCGGGCCGCACGCTGCACACTGTGTCAAGCAGCGCGTAAGGGGAGGGTGAAATATGCCGGAACACGACGGTGGGAAAAGGCTGGGCGCCGGAGAGCTCGGCGTCGAACCGGGGGAGCGGGCCACCCTCGTGCAGTTCTCCAGCGCGTTCTGCCAGCCCTGCCGGGCCACCCGCAGGACCCTCTCCGAAGTGGCCGCGATGGTGGACGGGGTCACCCACGTCGAGATCGACGCCGAGGACCACCTCCCCCTCGTACGGGAGCTGGGCGTCCGGCAGACGCCGACCGTACTCGTCCTGGACGCGGACGGCCGGATCGTGCGGCGTGCGACGGGACAGCCGCGCCGGGCGGACGTCATCGCCGCACTGGGGCGGGCCGTCGCGTGACGCAACGTGATCAATCTCCCACTGCCCGGGGTCCCGTGTGTACTTGACGCCGTCGACCCCGAATCGTCAGGGTGACGTCATGCCGTCGGAACTCCTTCTCTACGGGCGGGTCCACGTGGACCTGGTCCGTCACGCGAGCGCGCGCTGTCCGGGTGCCTGAGCAGCCACCGCCCCCAGGGCCACGCCTCCCGTTCCCGCCGAAGGACAACTCCATGACGCTCCAGCCCGCCCTTGCCGTCAACCGGCAGGCCACCCCCGAACTGTTCCGCTCGGTCTTCCGGCAGCATGCCGCCGGAGTCGCCGTGATCACCGCGGCCGACCGCGGGTCCCGCCCCGTCGGGTTCACCGCCACGTCCCTCAACTCCGTCGCCGCCGAGCCTCCGTTGGTCTCCTTCGGGGTGGGCACGGGGTCCTCCAGCTGGCCCGCCATCGCGGACGCCGAGCACATCGGCGTACACATACTGGGCGAACACCAAGAGGCGCTCGCCGCGACGTTCGCGCGCAGCGGCGCCGACCGTTTCGGTGCGCCCACCCGGTGGCACACCGGACCCGAGGGCGTCCCCCTGCTCGACGGCGTGCTGGCGTGGCTGGTGTGCCGCGTGGTGGCGCGGGTGCCCGCCGGGGACCACCGCGTCGTGCTCGCCCAGGCCGTCGCGGGGGATCCGTCAGGAGAGGGGCGGCCGCTCCTCTACCACCAGGGGCGCTTCAACGCTCTGCGCGACTAGGAGTTCCCGAAAGCGCGGTTTTGTCGGCGATTACACAGCGTTGGCAAGGTCACAGTGCAAAGCGCTTGCTTACGGGGAACCCTCTGGATGTACTGACGAGTAATATTCCGGTCGGGGCGCAACGGGCCCCGACCGGAAACCGCCCCTTCAGGCGCCTATGCTGCCTGCAACGAGGCAGCCGACAAATAGACGATGCAGTAGGAGAGCCGGCGTGAGCTTGAGGATCGTTGTCTGTGTGAAGTACGTGCCCGACGCCACCGGCGACCGGCACTTCGCCGATGACCTGACGGTCGACCGCGACGATGTCGACGGTCTGCTGTCGGAGCTCGACGAGTACGCCGTCGAGCAGGCGCTGCAGATCGCCGACGAGGCCGACGACGCGGAGATCACCGTCCTGACGGTGGGCCCCGAGGACGCCAAGGACGCGCTCCGCAAGGCGCTGTCGATGGGTGCCCACAAGGCCGTCCACGTCGAGGACGACGACCTGCACGGCAGCGACGTCATGGCGACGTCCCTGGTGCTCGCCAAGGCCGTCGAGAAGACCGGTTACGACCTGGTCATCACCGGCATGGCGTCGACGGACGGCACCATGGGTGTCCTGCCGGCGATCCTGGCCGAGCGCCTGGGCGTCCCGCAGGTCACGCTGCTCTCCGAGGTCAAGGTCGAGGACGGTGTCGTCAAGGGCCGCCGCGACGGCGACTCGGCCACCGAGCAGCTGGAGGCCTCCCTCCCGGCGCTCGTCTCGGTGACGGACCAGTCGGGCGAGGCCCGCTACCCGTCCTTCAAGGGCATCATGGCCGCCAAGAAGAAGCCGGTGGAGTCCCTGGACCTGGACGACCTGGACCTGGACGCCGAAGAGGTCGGCCTCGAGGGCTCCTGGACCAAGGTCGACTCCGCGGACAAGCGCCCGGAGCGCACCGCGGGCACGATCGTCAAGGACGAGGGCGAGGGCGGCAAGCAGCTGGCCGAGTTCCTCGCGGGCCAGAAGTTCATCTAGCGGCTGGGGTCCGGGGTCATCCCCGGATCAGCACAGCATCTAGTCAGCGCCCCCTTCCCCCGCCCCCGTTTCTTCGCACTCGCAGGAGAGCATTCCCATGGCTGAAGTTCTCGTCTACGTCGACCACGTGGACGGTGCCGTCCGCAAGCCCACCCTGGAGCTGCTGACGCTCGCCCGCCGCATCGGCGAGCCCGTCGCGGTCTTCCTCGGCGCCGGTGGCGACGCCGCTGCCGCCGTGCTCGGCGAGCACGGCGCGACCCGCGTACTGACCGCGGACGCCCCGGAGTTCGGCGACTACCTCGTCGTCCCGAAGGTGGACGCCCTGCAGGCCGCGTACGACGCCGTCTCCCCGGCCGCCGTGCTGGTCCCGTCCTCCGCCGAGGGCAAGGAGATCGCGGCCCGCCTCGCGGTCCGCATCGGCTCCGGCATCATCACCGACGCCGTCGACCTGGAGGCCGGCGACGAGGGTCCGGTGGCCACGCAGGCAGCGTTCGCCGCCTCGTACACCACCAAGTCCCGCGTCTCCAAGGGCACCCCGGTCATCACCGTCAAGCCGAACTCGGCCCCGGTCGAGGCCGCTCAGGCCGCCGGCGCCGTCGAGGCCCTGAACGTGACCTTCTCCGCGGCCGCCACCGGCACCAAGGTCGTCTCGCGCACCCCGCGCGAGGCCACCGGCCGCCCCGAGCTGACCGAGGCCGCGATCGTGGTCTCCGGCGGCCGCGGCGTCAACGGTGCCGAGAACTTCTCGATCATCGAGAAGCTCGCCGACAGCCTCGGTGCCGCCGTCGGCGCCTCCCGCGCCGCCGTCGACGCCGGCTGGTACCCGCACACCAACCAGGTCGGCCAGACCGGCAAGTCGGTCTCGCCGCAGCTGTACATCGCCTCCGGCATCTCCGGTGCGATCCAGCACCGCGCCGGTATGCAGACCTCGAAGACCATCGTCGCCATCAACAAGGACGCCGAGGCTCCGATCTTCGACCTGGTCGACTACGGCGTCGTCGGCGACCTGTTCGCCGTCGTCCCGCAGCTGACCGACGAGGTCGAGTCCCGCAAGGGCTGACCTGCATCTTCTTGTACGAACTCGGGGCCGTGCGGTGTTCTCACCGCACGGCCCCGAGCCGTTTGCGGCCCGTGTCCGGCACCCATTGACGTGGATCACGACCAGCTATTAACTTCACTATGCGGATTGTTGATTCCGTGAAGCGGAAACATGGAGGGTTGGAATGGGTCAGCAGGAGAAGGTGGCAACGAGCCTCGCCGGCGCGGTCAGCGAGGGGATCAGTGCCTCCCTCGTACCGATCGACGCGGAGCTCGAGCGCCGTTACCCCGGAGACCCAGGAACCCGGCAGCCCGTCCACACCGTCTACGTTCCCGGCAACCTCTATGAGGCGGGCACCATCCGCTCCTGGGGCGAGACGGCGCTGAAGATGCTCGACGAACACGCCCCTGACGCCGCCGCGTTCGCCGAGGTCCTCGGCCTCGACGCGTCCCTCGCCGACGCCGTGTACGACCGGGTGCGCGCCAAGCTGGAGCGCGAGCCCATCGAGGACCTGCGCGTCGACTTCGAGGACGGCTACGGCGGCTCGGCCGCCGACGAGGACGAGTACGTCGCCCGCGCCGCACGCCTGGTCGCAGAGTCCTACGAGAACGGCACCGCCGCCCCGTACACCGGCATCCGCATGAAGTGCTTCGAAGCCCCCGTCCGCGAGCGGGCCATCCGCACCCTGGACGTCTTCCTCACCGGCCTCATGGAGAACGGCGGCCTCCCCGAAGGGCTCGTCCTGACGCTGCCGAAGGTGACGTACTGCGAGCAGGTCACCGCGATGGTGCGCCTCCTTGAGGCGTTCGAGAAGGCGCACGGCCTGGAAGCGGGCCGGATCGGCTTCGAGATCCAGATCGAGACCAGCCAGTCCATCCTGGGCGCCGACGGCACCGCCACCGTCGCCCGCATGATCGACGCCGCCGAGGGCCGGGCAACCGGGCTGCACTACGGCACCTTCGACTACAGCGCCTGCGTCGGCGTCAGCGCCGCCTACCAGGCCAGCGACCACCCGGCAGCCGACCACGCCAAGGCGGTCATGCAGGTCGCCGCCGCGGGTACGGGTGTCCGCGTCTCCGACGGCTCCACGAACGTCCTGCCCGTCGGCTCCACCGAGAAGGTGCACGACGCCTGGCGGCTGCACTACGGCCTCACCCGCCGCGCCCTGGCCCGTGCCTACTACCAGGGCTGGGACATGCACCCCGGCCACCTGCCGACCCGGTACGCGGCCGTCTTCACGTACTACCGCGAGGGCTTCGAGCAGGCCGCCGCCCGCCTCGCCGCGTACGCCAACCAGCTCAGCGGCGGCGACATCGCCGACGAGCCCGCGTCCGCGAAGGCGCTCGCCGGGTACCTGCTGCGCGGCATCGACTGCGGTGCCCTCGACACCGCCGAGGTCGCGAAGCTCAGTGGTCTCACCCGCGCGGACCTCGAAGGCTTCGCGTCGCCGCGCCGCGGGGACCTCACGGCCACGGCTTCGTAACGCCGCTCCGTAAACCCGGCCGCGCACCTCCCGCCGCGTCACCCCGGCGCGGCGACCCCGAACCCGGCTGTCACTGCTGCCCCGTACTCTGTTCGCAACCACATTTGGCGTAACGGAACGGGGCAGTGGTGGCTACGGGGGAGAACGAGCGGCTGGCCGGCCGCTACCGGGTGATCGAGCAGCTCGGCCGGGGCGGCATGGGCGTCGTCTGGCGCGCCGTCGACGAGGTGCTCGGCCGCGAGGTCGCCGTCAAGGAACTGCGCGCGTACAACGACTCGTCGGGACCGGAACTGGCCGATCTGCGGGTCCGGATGCAGCGCGAGGCCCGCGCCGCCGCCCGGATCCGGCACTCCGGAGTCGTCGCCATCCACGACGTCACCGAGCACGATGGCCGCCCGGTCATCGTGATGGAGCTCGTCGACGGTCCTTCGCTGGACGACGTGCTGACCGAGCGGGGGCTCCTCGACCCGCGCGAGGCCGCCGCGATGGGCGCCCGGGTGCTGGAGGCGCTCGCCGCCGCGCACCGGGCCGGCGTACTGCACCGGGACGTCAAGCCGGGCAACATCCTGCTCGACCGCGGCGGCCGCGTCGTCCTCACCGACTTCGGCATCGCCGCCATGGAGGACCCGGGCGACGGCTCCACCACCCACCTCACCCGCAGCGGCGAACTGGTCGGCTCTCTCGACTACCTGGCGCCCGAGCGCGCCCAGGGCCAGGAGCCGGGTCCCGCGTCCGACATCTGGGCGCTGGGCGCCACGCTGTACGCGGCCGTCGAGGGCGGCTCGCCCTTCCGCCGTACGTCGACCTGGTCGACGCTCACCGCGATCGTCGTGGAACCGCTGCCCGAGCCGGTGCGCTCCGGGCCGCTGGGGCCCGTACTCCAGCGCCTCATGAGCAAGGACCCGGCACAGCGGCCCGACGCGGCCGAAGCGGCCCGACTGCTCGCAGAAGTGGCCGACGGACCCGCCGCGAAGGCCGCCGAGACCCCGCACGCGGCGACGGAGCGGGAGCAACTGCCGCCCCAGCAGCAGGGATTCGGCCCCGCGGGCCCCGCGCCCGCCCCGTACGTACAGCCCTCGCCGGGCTTCGGCCCGCACACCCCGCCGGCCCAGCACACCCCGCCCGTCCAGCACACCCCGCACACCCCGCCCGCCCAGCAGCCCGGCTACGGGTCGGGCCCGGCACCCTACGGGACGGGTCCGACGCCTGCCGTGCAGCAGCAGCCCGGCTACGGGACCGGGCCCATGCCCGATTCCGTAGCCGGGGCATCGGGTGGACGCCGCAGGGCCGTGGTCGCGGCGGGCGTCGCCGCGGTGCTGCTGGTCGGCGCCGGTGTGACGTACACGCTCAGCAACCGGGGCGGCGACGAGCAGGTGACCGGCAGCCCCGCCGCCGACAGCTCCGACGTGGCCGGATCGCCGACCGCCGACGGACCCCTGCCGCCCGCCGCGCTGCCCACCGACGCGGGCATGAAGACCAAGGCCCCCGCGCCCGACCCGAAGGGCAAGGACAAGGGCGACGGCAAGAAGAAGTCCACGCCCGCCCCGGGCGGTAGGAACAGCGGTGCACCGGCCACCGGAGGAAAGACCGCGGGCGGTAAGGGTGGCAGCGCCGCGGGCGGCGGCTCGGCAGGTGCCAACTCCGGCGGAGGACCGGCCGGTTCAGGCGGTACGGCGGCGAACGGCGGCGGCTCCGGCGGTTCGGGCGGCGCCGGCGGCAACCCGCCCCCGCAGCCTCCGCCCCCGGCACCGGTCTGCCACGGCATCGGCGCCGGAAAGTACAACTGCGAGGTCTGGCGCACCTCGGACTCGATCCGGGCCAATGGTGACCACGCGGGCAAGCTCAACGCGGGCACCAACTACTTCTACTGCCAGGCCAACCTGGGCCGCCGCGTCACCTACGGCAACTGGACGAACGTCTGGTGGGCCAAGACCGACGACGACAGCGGCAACACCAATGTGTACGTCAGCGTCGTCTACCTCAAGGGCGGGGACAACGACAAGGCGCTGCCGGGCCTGCCCGTCTGCTGACCGTCCTTACGAACGGCCCACGGAGTCCCACGGCGGGATCTCGCCCGAGCCCCGTGCGACGAGACGGGTCTCCAGCACCACCTGGGACGGTGCCCCGGCCGCCCCGTCGAGGCGGCTGAACAGCAGATCCGCGGCGGTGCGGCCGAGGGTCGCCGCGTCCTGGGCGACGACCGTGACGCCGGGGTCGAGCAGATCGGCCAGCTCGAAGTCGTCGAACCCGACCAGGGCCACCGGGCGTTCGCGCCCCGCAAGGACCCTCACGACCGTGACGGTCACCCGGTTGTTGCCCGTGAAGACCGCCGTCACCGGCTCGTCCGCCGCGTCCAGCATCGCCCCGGCCGCGTCCCGCACCCGCTCGGGGTCCGTGGAGCCGAGCGCCACCCACCCCTCGGCCACCGGCAGCCCCGCGTCCTCCATCGCCGCGTGGTAGCCGCGCAGCCGCTCGGTCGCGGTGTGGATGCGGGGCTGGTCGCCGATGAACCCGATCCTGCGGTGGCCGTGCGCGATCAGGTGCGCCACCCCGTCGCGGGCGCCGCCGAAGCTGTCCGACCGTACGACGTCGGCGTCGATCCGCCCCGGCGGACGGTCCACGAACACCGTGGCGACGCCCGCCGCCATCTCCGGCTCCAGATAGCGGTGGTCGTCCCCGGCCGGAATCACGATCAGCCCGTCCACCCGGCGTGCGCACAGCGCGAGCACCAACTCCTGCTCGCGGTCCGGGTCTTCGGCGCTGGAGCCGTTGATGAGCAGGGCGCCGTGGGAGCGGGCGACCTCCTCCACGGCACGGTTCAGCGGACCGTAGAAGGGGTCGGCGAGGTCTTCCAGCACCAGGCCGATGCTGGCGGTACGGCCCTTGCGCAGGACCCGGGCGCTGTCGTTGCGGCGGAAACCCAGGGCGTCGATGGCTTCCCTGACGCGCCGTTCGGTGTCGGGCGTCACACCGGCCTCGGCGTTGACGACCCGCGAGACGGTCTTGAGGCCGACGCCCGCGCGGGCGGCCACGTCCTTCATGGTCGGCCGGTTGCCGTAGCGGCGCTGGGGCGGCACGGGGCGCTGGGACCTCGCTGCGGCGGAAGGAGGAGGTGCGGTGTCGGCCACGGTGCGCTGTCCTGTCGGTCGTCGGCGTGGGGATGCGGCGGTGCGGGTATGCGGGGATGCGGCGGTGCGGGGGTCCGGCACCGAGCATAGGGCCCCGATGCCTGGACAACGTTGTCAGGTAAATGGAGACTGGCTCAGTCCTTTGATCTTTTCTCTTCCTCTTCCTCCTGGAGATGTACGCCGATGCACACCGAGTTCACCGACCTCGTCGCCGCGCTCGACATCGGCGGCACCAAGATCGCGGGTGCGCTGGTGGACGACACCGGCCGGATCTGCATCAGGACCCAGCGGCCGACGCCCGCGCACGCGGACGGGGACACGGTCATGGGCGCGGTGGAAGCGGTCCTCGCCGAGCTGAAGCAGTCGCCGCTCTGGCCGGAGGTGCGCGCCGTGGGCATCGGCAGCGCGGGCCCCGTCGACGCGTCCGCCGGTACGGTCAGCCCGGTCAACGTCTCCGGCTGGCGCGGGTTCCCGCTGGTCGCACGGGTACGGAAGGCAGTCGGCGGACTTCCGGTCGAACTCGTCGGCGACGGCGTCGCCATGACCGCCGCCGAACACTGGCAGGGCGCGGCCCGCGGCCACGACAACGCCCTCTGTCTGGTCGTCTCCACCGGCGTCGGCGGCGGCCTCGTCCTGAACGGTGCCCTGCACCCCGGCCCCACCGGCAACGCGGGCCACATCGGCCACATCAGCGTCGAATTGGACGGCGACCCCTGCCCGTGCGGTTCGCGCGGCTGCGTCGAGCGCATCGCCAGCGGCCCCAACATCGCCCGGCGCGCCGCCGAGCAGGGCTGGCGCCCCGGCCCCGACGGCGACACCACGGCAGCCGCCGTGGCCGCGGCGGCCGGGGCCGGGGACCGGATCGCACTCGCCTCGTTCGAGCGGGCCGGCCAGGCCCTGGCGGCGGGGATCGCGGCCACTGCGACTCTGGTGGAGGTGGACATCGCGGTGATCGGCGGGGGAGTGGCGGGAGCGGGCGGCGTGCTCTTCGACCCGCTGCGGCGCGCGCTCAAGGACTACGCGGCGCTGTCCTTCGTACAGGAGCTGCAGGTGGTTCCGGCCCAGATGGGCACCGACGCGGGCCTGGTCGGCGCGGCGGCCGCCGCCCTGCTCGGCGCGGGGCGGAGCGAGGGCGGCGGCCGTCATACGCACTGAACCGGGGGTTCAGGAGCTGAATCGAGGGCTCGGCAGCTCAGCGCGTACCGGATCGAGGGCTCGGCAGCTCAGCGTGCACCGGATCGAGGGCTCGGCAGCTCAGCGCGTACCGGATCGGGGGCTCAGCAGCTCAGCTTGGCGTCCGCCCAGTCGGCGTGGTCGTACGTGGTCCCGTCCCCGCCGTCGGTGACCACCAATCGCTCCGTCTGCGCACCGCTTATGTCGGCCGAAACGGGCTGCGGGGCAAGGGAGTTGTCGAGTACCCCGGTCGAGGTCGCCTTCTTGCCGTCGGCCCACACCTCGAACGCGGCCGTGCCCCTGCTGCCCGACTCGTCGTCGAGGCCCGCCTGCGCAGTGAAGGTGGTGCACTTCCCGCCCGTGTAGTACTCGGCCTCGCTTGCCGCGTGGACGCCGAGCCCCTTGGCGAAGACCTGGCCGCCGACGGTGAGCGGCTTGCCGTCGCCCGCCTTGGCCTCGCCGTTGCTGAGGTCCTTCTCGATCGGGCCCCACCCGTTGGCGGAGCTCAGCATGGGCAGGTCACTGGCGTACGAGTCTCCGCCGGGCGGCGCCACCACGATCCGTACCCCGGCCGCGGCGGCCGTGCTCAGCCGCTGTCCGGTGACCGAACGGTAGGAGGCCGTGAGCGTCAGGTCATAACTCCCCGGCCCGGTGCCGGCCGGTGCGACAACCGTCCAGCCGGTCCGCAGCCGCTTGCCGCCCGGGAGCTGCGCAACGGTGCTGCCCGAGGTCGCGCGGATCTTCCACCCGGCGGGTCCCGTCAGCTTCACGGAAAGGTCGAGTGCGGGTGTACGGCCCAGATCGGTGACCGTGGAGCTGAGCTTCGTGGTCCGCCCCGCCTCGGTCAACGGGGATCCGTAAGTGGCGAGTTCGAGCATCGGCGGCAGCTGCGCCCACTTTTTGTCGGCCGACACCCGCAGCAGGACGGTGCCGTGCGCGGGCACCGTCGCCGCGAGGGTGCCCGCGGTGTGACCGTCCGTCTTGCGCCACAGGTCGCGCACTCGGTAGCCGGTGGCGGCGGGCAGGCCGACGGCCTTCGCGGTGGTCGCGATGCGCTGCGGGCTGCCGGTCTCGTTGAAGAGCGCGACGGCGCGGCTGCCGTCCGCCATCTCCTTGGCGACGACCCAGCGGCCGCCCTCGGAGGTCACCACGCTGCCCTGCTTGCCGAGCTTGTCCTGGTCGACGGCGATGACTTCCTTGTTCCGCAGGATGTCGAAGGTCTCCGGGGTGACCTTGCGCAGGTCGGAGCCGATGAGCAGCGGGGCCGCCATGATCGACCACATGGAGAAGTGGGTGCGGTACTCGGTGCCGGTCATGCCGCCGTTGCCGACCTCCAGCATGTCCGGGTCGTTCCAGCCGCCGGGGCCCGCGTACTTCGCCAGCGGCAGGTTCTGCTTCATGATCCCCAGCATGCTGGCCCAGTTGTCCCTGATGTCGAAGGTGGTCCGCCACATGTGGCCGACGGCCTTCCCCCACTCCCACGGCTTGTACGAACCCCACTCGCAGAGGCTGTAGAGGATGGGGCGGCCGGTCTCGGCGGACGCGGCCTTCAGAGCGTCGCGCATGGTGGTGTACCGGAGCATGAAGTCCACGCCCTGGTTGTTGCAGTTGTCGTATTTGAGGTAGTCGACACCCCACTCGGCGAACTGCTTCGCGTCGCTGTACTCGTGGTTCAGCCCGCCCGGCATACCGACCGGGTCGCAGGTCCGCGTGCCCGCGCTGCTGTAGAGGCCGAACTTCAGGCCCTTGGAGTGGACGTAGTCCGCGACCGCCTTGATGCCGTGGGGGAAGCGGACCGGGTCCGGCACCAGCTTGCCCGCCGCGTTGCGCTCCGGCTGCGCCCAGCAGTCGTCCAGGTTGACGTACTGGTACCCGGCGGCCTTGAGCCCCTTCTCGACGAAGATGTCGGCGATGCCCTTGACCATGGCCTCGTTGAACTCGGCCCGGCAGTAGGTGGAGTTCCAGTTGTTGAAGCCCATCGGAGGGGTGAGAGCGAGGCCGCCGGGCAGCCGGGGCTGGGCGGCGGGCGCAGGCGCGGGCCCTGGTCCGGGGGCGGGAGCCGGGGCGGGGGCGGGAGCGGGTGCGGCGACCGCGGCCGGTGCGGCGAGGCCCGCGGCACACAGCAGCGCGGCGGTGAAGGCGCCCGCAACTCTTCGGCCACGCAGGCGGGTTGGCGGTGCCGGGCAGGCGGTGGGGCGGGTGGGCGTGCGACGCATGAGGAATTCCTCCGTACTCGTGGCATTCACGGACGAGGGTGGAATGACATGACATGTGCGTGTCACTGATGCATCGATGCGCGCTCACGGTAGAGCGTGTTCGACACTGTCGAAAAGAGGGCCGGATGGGTGCGGTTGTGTGGGGTTGTGCTGGTGTGACGGGAGTGGCGCAGGTCCGGCCCCCGGCCGCCTCGCGCATCACCGTCCCCGGCGGCGGGTAGGTGCAGCCGGTGACCATGTACGAGGACCCGCTCGCCGAGGCCCACCGCCTCGCGGAGTGCTACGAGCTCCAACCGCTGCCCGTGGAGGGCGGATTGTTCCGCCGGACCTGGGCGGGGCCGCCCGGCGCGGCCGGCCGGCCGTCCGGGTCGGCGATCATGATGCTGCTGACCTCCGCGCCCGGCGACTTCTCGGCCCTGCACCGGCTGACCGGTGACGAGGTGTGGCACTTCTACCGGGGCGACCCGCTGGAACTGCTGCTCCTCGCCCCGGACGGCACCGACCGCCTCGTACCGTTCGGCGACTTCGCGCGGGGCGGCCCCGTGCAGTACGTCGTACCGGCCGGAACGTGGATGGGC
This sequence comes from Streptomyces sp. NPDC048442, assembly GCF_040651475.1. Classification (NCBI taxonomy): domain Bacteria; kingdom Bacillati; phylum Actinomycetota; class Actinomycetes; order Kitasatosporales; family Streptomycetaceae; genus Streptomyces; species Streptomyces sp. NPDC048442. Next base: position 159,770 of record NZ_JBEZKB010000006.1, on the reverse strand, counting down.
GCGCGGGTCGCGAAGGGCGGCAGCTGGTCGCTCTTCGGGACCACGATGGCCCCCGGTTTCCACCCCGCCGACTACGAGGGCGGCGACCCGGAGCTGCTCGCCGCCCGCCATCCCCAACAGGCCGTACGCATCCGCGAGTTGTGCCGCCCCGATGCCCCGCTCAGCATGACCGCGGGGGCCGGCGATGAGTGAGCCGACCGCACGCGGGGCGGCCGGGCGTGGAGGGGCCGGGCGCGATACCACCCTGCCCGACCTCACCGGACGCATCGCCCTGGTCACCGGGGCCAGCGGCCTCGTCGGCGGGGGAATCGCCGAACGGTTCGCAGCCGCGGGCGCCGGGGTCGTCGCCCACTTCCGGCACGACGAGAAGTCGGCCCATGCGCTCGTGGCCAGGATCGTCGACGCAGGCGGGCAGGCCCTCTCCGTACAGGCGGATCTGACCCGCGAGTCCGAGTGCCAGCGGCTCGTCGAAGTGGCGGCCGACTGGCGGGGCGGACTGGACGCGCTGGTGCACAACGCGGGCATCCAGCCGGTCCAGGACCTCGCGGACATGACCGCCGACGACTGGCGGCAGATGTACGACACCAACACCACCAGCGCCTTCTCCTGCACCCGTGCCTCCGTCCCATTCCTCGCCGCCCGCGGTGGCGGCAGCATCATCCATATCGCCTCGATCGAGGGGAGTCAGGCGACCCCGGGCCATGCGCACTACTGCGCGTCCAAGGCCGCTCTGATCATGTTCGCCCGCTCGGCCGCCCTGGAGTACGGCAGTTACGCCGTCCGCGTCAACACTGTCTCGCCGGGGCTGATCGAACGCCCCGGCCTCGTCGACGACTGGCCCGACGGCGTCCGCCGCTGGACGGAGGCCGCACCCCTGACCCGGCTCGGCCGGCCCGAGGACATCGGCAACGCCTGCGTCTTCCTCGCCTCCGGCGCCGCCGGGTGGATCACCGGTACGAACCTGGTGGTGGACGGCGGGGTCAGCGCACGCCCCACCTGGTAGGGCGGAGCAGGGCGGCCCGGAGTGCGGTGGTCCGGGCCGCCCTGCGATCCCCGGCGTGGCGGCCGGGCCCGTACGGCGGTTCAGCGTGCGGGGCCCGCCGGCGGGTCAGAGTGCTGCGGCATCGGCGGGTACCGCCTGGGCCACCACCACCAGGAAGACGTCCGCGTCCAGGTCCATCACGACCTCCGCCGGACACCCCTCGGCGCGGCGGGCGTGCGCGTACTCCTCCGCGGGCCAGCTGCCGCGCGGGCCGCCTGCCGGGAAACGCCGTAAAACAGTGCGCTTCATTCGCACCCCTCTCGTCCGTGCTCCTGCTGTACTTCTGTGCGCCCAACGAGACTCCGTGACGACGGGTCACGGTCCCAGTAGTCCCGCAGGCACCCCCGTATCTGCACCGACGCGGTACACGGCCTGAAGCGTTGCCCGGATCCTGCCACCGGGCGACCACGGTTGTGTGCGGGAACGGCTCCAGGCACCATGCCGTCGGGCCCTGGGTTCGTGGCAGGGTGTTGCGGGCAGTCCACTGGGGGCTACGGCAGAGGGGGACCCGTGATCGTCTGGATCAACGGTGCGTTCGGAGCGGGCAAGACCAGTACCGCGCGCGAACTGATCGATCTGATCCCGAACAGCACCTTCTACGACCCGGAGGTGACCGGCGCCGGGCTTGGCCGTCTGCTGCCGCCCAAGCGGCTCGCCGAGGTGAGCGACTATCAGGACCTGCCGATCTGGCGGCGGATGGTCGTGGACACCGCGGCGGCGCTGCTCGCCGAGGTGGGCGGGGTGCTCGTGGTGCCGATGACACTGCTGAGGCAGGAGTACCGGGACGAGATATTCGGCGGGCTGGCATCGCGCCGCATCCCCGTACGGCATGTGCTGCTCCAGGTCGAGGAAACGATCCTGCGGGAGCGGATCGCGGCCCGAGAGGAGCCGGGGATGTCCGCCGCCGACGCAGAGGTACGGGTGCGGCAGTGGGCGTACGACCACATCGAGCCCTACCGGGCCGCGCTCGGCTGGATCACCGGGGACGCACATGTCGTCGACGGCGGCCGGAGCACGCCGTACGAGGCCGCCGAGCAGATCGCGCGGGCGGTACGGTCCGGCGCGGCCGAGCCCTGCGACATCGTGCAGACGCCCCCGCCGGCCGCCGAGACCCTCGCGGCGGGGGTGCTGCTCTTCGACGCCGACGACCGGGTGCTGCTCGTCGACCCGACGTACAAACCGGGCTGGGAGTTCCCCGGCGGAGTGGTGGAGAGCGGCGAGGCGCCCGCGCGGGCCGGGATGCGGGAGGTCGCCGAGGAGACCGGGATACGACTCGGACAGGTCCCCGCGCTGCTGGTGGTCGACTGGGAACCGCCCCGGCCGCCCGGCTTCGGCGGGATACGGATGCTGTTCGACGGCGGGCGGCTGGAGGACGGCGGGGCACAGCGGGTGCTGCTGCCGGGGCCCGAGCTGCGTGGGTGGCGGTTCGTCACCGAGGAGGAGGCAGCAGGGCTGCTTCCGCCCGACCGGTACGCGCGGCTGCGCTGGGCGCTGCGGGCCCGGGAGCGCGGGACGGTGCTCAACCTGGAGGACGGGGTTCCGGTCGGCTGAGGGTGGCGCAGGTGCGCAGGTGCGCAGGTGCGTGGGTGCGTGGGTGCGTGGCGGGAAGGCGGGTGAGGGAGAGGGGGTGCGGGAGGTGCTGCAGGGTTCACCCGGCCGCCGACGCCCGTTCCGACGCGGCGAGGAGGGTGGTCCCCGCGTCCTGCGTGAGCGGGTCGCCGTGTCCGAAGCAGGCGACGGACGGCGCGAGGGACGCCAGCCTGCGCATGGTGGCGAGGGCCTGCTCACGGTCCACGTTGAACACCCCCAGCATCACCTCGCCGACGGCCGCGACGGCGTCGCCGGTGAACAGCACGCCGTGGTGCGGGAGATGGACGGCGAGGGAACCGTCCGTGTGGCCGGGCGCGTGCACGATGCGCGCGCCGCCGCCGAAGCCGAGCAGGTCGCCGTCCTCCAGCTCCCGGTCGACCCGGGTGGGCGGTGCCGGGGGCACGGTCAGCCCGTGCTCGAACAACGGGAGCTCCCAGTCGAGGAGTTGAGGCTCCGGGGTGGGGGCGGTGCCGCGCACCACAGGGGCGTCGAGCCGGTGCGCGAGCACCTCGGCGCCGTACCGCTCCGCCAGCTCCTCGGCGGCGCCCACGTGGTCGCGGTGGCAGTGGGTGAGGACGATGCGGCGCAGTTGGAGGGGGTCGGCGCCCACGCTCCGTATCGCCTCCTCGATGTCGGCGGCGGCATCACGGTGACCGGCGTCGATCAGGGTCAACTCGGCTCCGTCGCGCCAGAGGTAGGCCTGGCCGATGGGGAAGCGGAGCATGTGCAGCTGCGGAAGTACCGCTACGAGGTCCATGCGGCGAACGTACGAGAAGACGTACGCCCGCCGCAGGGACCTTCGCTCAGCGCATAGTTCGCTCAGCGCTGATCAGAGCTTCCGGGCAGGGAGTTTCAGACCTTCTTGGACTCCGCGTAGTTGGTGAGGAAGACCGCCTCGGCCACCGACAGGCGCTCCAGCTCCTGGGGGGAGACGCTCTCGTTCACCGCGTGGATCTGTGCCTCCGGCTCGCTCAGGCCGATGAGGAGGATCTCCGCCTCCGGGTAGAGCGCGGCGAGGGTGTTGCACAGCGGGATGGAGCCGCCCATGCCGGACGTCTGCATCTCCTCGCCGGGGTACGCGACGCGCATCGCGTCCGCCATCGAGGTGTACGCCGGGCTGGAGGTGTCCGCCTGGAACGGCTGGCCCTGGCCGATCTGTTCGACCTCGACCCGCGCGCCCCACGGGGCGTGCGCCTGCAGGTGCGCGGTGAGCAGCTTCGTCGCCTCGGCGGCGTCCTGGCCCGGCGGCACCCGCAGGCTGATCTGCGCGCGTGCGCCGGCCTGGAGGGACGGGGTGGCGCCGACGACCGGCGGGCAGTCGATGCCGATCACGGTGACGGCGGGGCGCGCCCAGATGCGGTCGGCGACCGTGCCGGTGCCGATCAGCTCGACGCCTTCCCGGACCTTCGCGTCGGTGCGGAACTCGTCCTCGGGGTACTGGAGACCGGTCCAGGTGCCGTCCGCCACCAGGCCGTCGACGGTCGTCGAGCCTTCCGCGTCGCGCAGCGAGGCAAGGAGGTGGATCATCGCGGCGAGCGCGTCCGGGGCGGCGCCGCCGAACTGGCCCGAGTGCAGGTTGCCTTCGAGGGTGTCGAGGGTGACCCGCAGCATCGTCATGCCGCGCAGGGTGGCCGTCACGGTGGGCAGGCCGACGCGGAAGTTGCCGGTGTCGCCGATGACGATCGTGTCCGCGGCCAGCAGGTCGGGGTGCGCCTCGGCGTACCGCTCCAGGCCGCCGGTGCCCTGCTCCTCGGAGCCCTCGGCGATGACCTTGACGGAGACGGGGACGCCGCCGTTCGCCTTGAGGGCGCGCAGCGCGAGCAGGTGCATGATGAACCCGCCCTTGCAGTCGGCCGCACCGCGTCCGTACCAGCGGCCGTCGCGCTCGGTCAGCTCGAACGGCGGGGACACCCACTTGTCCACTCCGAGCGGCGGCTGTACGTCGTAGTGCGCATACAGCAGTACGGTCGGCGCGCCCTCGGGACCGGGCAGGAAGCCGTACACCGACTGCGTGCCGTCGGGGGTGTCGAGCAGCGCGACGTCCTGGAAGCCCTCGGCGCGCAGCGCGTCGGCGCACCAGTTCGCGGCGGCCTCGCACTCGCTCTTGGGGAACTGTGCGGGGTCCGCCACCGACTGGAAGGCGACCAGCTCGGCAAGCTCCGACTTGGCGCGGGGCATCAGCTCGGCGACGGTCGCGGCGATCGGGTGGGTGGCGGTCATGGGCACGCTCCTCGTGGGTGCGACGGTGAATCAAGATTCCGTCCGCGACGCAGGCCGACCGGCGTGCGTCGCGTGCTTGCGGTGGGTGCTTCGCGAACAGTTGTGTGTACGGCGAAGACACGACCGATCCTCCCACAGCGGGCCGCGCTCGCGCCGCGCCGTAGGATGCCGCAGGAAAGCATGGGGCACGGGTCGGATCAGGAGCAGAAGCACATCGTGAGCAGCGAGAACGCAGACGCCGCAGCAGACGCCGGACACGAGCGGGGCGAGGACGGGCCCGTGTGGGACGTCGTCGTGGTCGGGGCAGGACCGGCCGGAGCCTCCGCGGCGTACGCGGCGGCGAGCGCCGGCCGGCGTGTCCTCCTGCTGGAGAAGGCGGAACTGCCCCGGTACAAGACGTGCGGGGGCGGCATTATCGGCCCCTCCCGCGACAGCCTGCCGCCCGGCTTCGTGCTGCCGCTGCGGGACCGGATCCATGCGGTCACCTTCTCCCTCGACGGGAAGATGACGCGCACCAGGAAGTCGAGGACGATGCTCTTCGGACTGGTCAACCGGTCCGAGTTCGACCAGGCGCTGGTCGAGACGGCGACGAAGGCGGGCGCGGTCCTCCGTACGGGTGCGACGGTCGCCCGCGTCGAGCAGCACGGTGCGGCGGTGCCCGACCGGCGCACGGCCGCGGTCGTGCTCTCGGACGGCGAGACCGTGCTGGCACGGGCGGTCGTCGGCGCCGACGGCAGTGCCAGCCGGATAGGGGCACACGTCGGAGTGGAGATGGACCAGGTCGACCTCGGCCTGGAGGCGGAGATCCCGGTGCCGAAGACGGTCGCCGAGGACTGGGCGGGCCGGGTGCTCATCGACTGGGGCCCCATTCCCGGCAGTTACGGGTGGGTGTTCCCCAAGGGGGACACGCTGACGGTCGGCGTGATCGCCGCCAAGGGCGAAGGGGCCGCCACCAAGCAGTACTTGACGGACTTCATCGCCCGCCTCGGCCTCGCCGGGTTCGAACCCTCCGTCTCCTCCGGGCACTTGACCCGCTGCCGGGCAGCCGGCTCTCCGCTGTCGCGGGGCCGGGTGCTGGTGTGCGGGGACGCGGCGGGCCTTCTTGAGCCGTGGACCCGGGAGGGGATCTCCTTCGCGCTGCGGTCCGGACGGCTCGCGGGGGAGTGGGCGGTACGGATCTCGGAGGCACAGGACGCGGTCGACGCCCGGCGCCAGGCGCTGAACTACGCCTTCGCCGTCAAGGCGGGCCTGGGCGTGGAGATGGGCGTGGGCAAGCGCATGCTCACGCAGTTCGAACGCCACCCGGCGCTGCTGCACACCGCGCTCACCGGGCTGCGGCCGGCCTGGAAGGCGTTCGCGCGGATCACCCGCGGCTCGACGACGCTGGCCGAACTGGTGCGGATGCACCCGATGGCGCAGCGGGTCCTGAACGCGGTGCACAAGCCCACAGAGGCGAAGGCCGCGGGCGCGGCCGACGCGGACAAGGCCGACGCGGGCAAGGCTGGTGCGGGCAAGGCGGACGAGGGCAAGACGGACGAGGGCAAGACCGACGCGACCTGAGCCCGCGCCGTCATGTGGAGGCTGTACCTGACCCGTCGGACCCCAGCGGTCCGGCGGGTCGCTCTGTGCCGGGGGTCACTTCGTGACGGTGATGCGGAAGACCGGGTGCTTGGGGGCGGCGGCGAGCAGTTCCGCGTCCGTGGAGTCCGCGGTGATGTCGCCGAAGAAGCGGCCCACCTCCCAGCCCCACTTCTTGAGGTACGTGCGCAGGATCACGGGCTTCTCGGAGTCGGTCACCTCCACTGCGGTGAACTGCTGTGTCCTGCGGCCGACTTGGAGCTTCCCGCCGCCTGCGGCACGCATGTTGCGGACCCACTCGGAGTGGCCGCGGGCCGAGACCAGGTAGGGGCCGCCCTCGTACGGAAGCGGGTTGACCGGGATGCGGCGCCACTCGCCGCTCTTGCGGCCGATGACGGACAGCTCGGCGGTGCCGAGGAAGCTGACGCCGTGCCGGGCGAGCCAGCCGACGGCGCCGTTGAGGACGTTGTCGAGGCGGCCGGGCTTGATGTAGTGGGTGGCGCTCATGGCGGGGTCCCCTGTCGCTGGATCTGTCGTTGCGAGAGCACTGATCTCGTTTGTGAGCACCAGTCTGCAATGGATCGGTGATCCAAAGCAAGAGCAGTGCTCTCGTTATTGAGCTGTGCTCTTGTTGGTGTGCGCTGATCTCGTCGCGGTGCGCTGATCTCGTCGTTGTGCAGTGCTCTCCATCGGTGGCACACTCCTCCCTATGAGCACCATGCGCGGGGCCAGGGAACGGGCCAGGACCGAAGTCACTGCCGCCATCAAGGAAGAGGCGCGCAGACAGCTTGCGGCCGAAGGCGCCGCGAAGCTCTCGCTGCGCGCCGTTGCACGCGAACTGGGCATGGCCTCCTCCGCCCTGTACCGCTACTTCCCCAGCCGCGACGACCTCCTGACCGCCCTCATCACCGACGCGTACGACGCGGCGGGCGCGGCGGCGGAGGCGGCCCTGGCGGTGGCCCCGGACGACACGGACCACCCGGCGCGGTGGCTCGCGGTGTGCGTGGCGGTGCGGCGCTGGGCGCTCGACCACCCCCACGAGTACGCCCTTCTCTACGGCTCGCCCGTGCCCGGCTACAGCGCCCCGCAGACCACCGTGGAGCCGGCCGCCAGGGTGGCTCTGGCGCTCATGTCGGTGGCACGGGACGCTCACCGTTCCCGGGGCCTCGCCCTGGTGCGCATTCCCGCGGAACTGCGTCCCGAGGCGGAACGGCTCGCGGCGGACATCGCCCCGGACCTTCCGCCGGAGGCGGCGGTGGCGTTCGCCGCGGTGTGGGCACAGCTGTTCGGGCTGATCTCCTTCGAGGTGTTCGGGCACTACCACCGGGTGGTCGAGGACCGGGACGCGTTCTTCGCCCATGCGGCGGGGGAGCTGGCGCGTACGGCCGGAGTGCTCCCGCAGGCCTGAGCACGCGGCCGGTGCGTGGACGGTGCGTGGCCGTAAGCGGTCGGCGCGCGGTCGGCGCGGTGCCGGTGCGCGGCCGGCGCCCGCCCCGTACTCCACCGGGAGTACGAGTGATCACCCCGTCGGGCCGACGCCCGCGGCGCCGTCCCGGTCTAGCGTGGCAGGCATGCCGCGAGACCACACACGCCGAGGCCGACCGCATCCGCACTCGACGGGTGGCCGGACCGGTGGCCCCCCGTTCGCCCCGCCCCGCTGGGCCAGGCACTGGGACGCAGGCCCCGCCCAGCGCCGGCCGGGGATCGCGGGGCTGCCCTGGGCCTCGACCCTCGCCCTCGCCGCGTTCGTCCTCGTCGGCTCCCGGCTGGCCGAGGGCGGCCAGCCGGCGCGCGAGTCGCTGGACGGGTTCGGGCGCCTGCTGCTCCTCCTCGGTCCCGCGGTCCTGCTGTGGCGGCACCGCGTTCCGGTTCCGGTGGTGTTCGGGGCCGCCGCGAGCGTGCTGGTCTACCTGGGCGCAGGGTATGCGTACGGGCCGGTCTTCCTCACTGTCGCCCTCGCGTCCTTCACCGCCGTGGTGAAGGGTCACCGCGTCGCTGCCTGGAGTGCGCTCGGTGCGCTGTGGGGCGGGCATCTGCTCATCGGGCACTGGTTGTACCGGTGGCTGCCGCCGGCGGGTGACGGACCCACCTCGTGGGGCTCGGAAGCGGCCATGGCCGCCTGGATGGCCGCGATCCTCGCCGCCTCCGAGCTGCTCCGGGCCAAGCGTCAGCAGTGGGCGCACGCCCGTGGCGAGCGGGCCGCCGCCGAGAAGCGCCGCGCCGACGAGGAACGCCTGCGGATGGCACGCGAACTCCACGACGTCCTCGCACACAGCATTTCCGTCATCAACGTCCAGGCGAGCATGGGCCTGGCCCTCCTCGACACCGACCCCGAGCAGGCCCGTACGGCACTCACCACCATCAAGGCCGCCAGCAAGGAGGCGCTCGGCGAGGTCCGTCAGGTCCTCGACACCCTGCGCACCCCCGGCGACGCACCCCGGGCCCCCGCCCCCGGCCTCGACCGGCTCCCGGAACTGGTCGAACAGGCCGCCGCGGCAGGCCTCACGGTCCGTACGCAATCGGCGGGAGAAGCGCGAAGGCGCATTCCGCCGGGCGCCGACCTCGCGGCCTTCCGCATCGTCCAGGAGGCGCTGACCAACGTCGTGCGGCATTCCGGTTCGCGTACCGCCGAGGTCCTCGTCACCCTCGCTCCGGGCGGACTCCGGCTTCGTATCGACGACGCGGGACCGGCCACCGGCGGCGACGCGGGCGGCAGCGGCAACGGACTCGCCGGAATGCGGGAGCGGGCGGCGGCCCTGGGTGGCACGATCGAGGCGGGCCCGCGCCCGGACGGCGGCTTCCGGGTCGAGGCCGACATTCCGCTGGCGGCTGCCGGGGGAGTCACGGGGAATGCCGCAGGGGAAGCCACGCGGAGAGCCGCAGGGGAAGCCACGCGGAGAGCCGCCGGGGAAGCCACCGGGAAAGAGGGAACGCTGTGATCAGGGTGCTGCTCGCCGACGACCAGGCGCTGGTGAGGGCCGGATTCCGGGCCCTGCTGGGCGCGCAGCCCGACATCGAGGTGGCGGGCGAGGCCGCCGACGGGGAGGAAGCCCTGCGGCTGGTGCGCGAACTGCGCCCGGACGTCGTCCTGATGGACATCCGGATGCCGCGGCTCGACGGACTGGCCGCCACCCGGCTCCTCACCGAGGACGCCGCGCTCGACGGCACCAAGGTCGTGATGCTCACCACCTTCGAACTCGACGAGTACGTCTTCGAGGCGATCCGCTCCGGGGCCTCCGGGTTCCTCGTCAAGGACACCGAACCCGAGGAACTCCTGCGTGCGGTGCGGGCGGTGGTGGCCGGCGACGCGCTGCTCTCGCCCGGGGTGACCCGTCGGCTGATCGCCGAGTTCGCCGCCCGCTCGAAGGAACCCGCCGAAGCGGGCGCACTGCGCGAACTCACCGACCGGGAGCGGGAGGTGATGGCTCTGGTCGGCATCGGCCTCTCCAACGAGGAGATCGCACGGCGTCTGGTCGTCAGCCCGCTCACCGCCAAGACCCACGTCAGCCGCACCATGGTCAAGCTCGGCGCCCGCGACCGGGCCCAACTGGTCGTGCTGGCCTACGAGTCCGGGCTGGTGCGGCCCGGCTGGCTGGGCTGAGTCCCGGGCGCGCCCTTGTAACGCCACAGCACGTACCCGACGCGTACGACGAAGACCAGGCCGGCGAGTACGGCGCCCGCGATCCGCAGGACCTTCGTGAAGGAGGCGGAAAGGTCGAGGAAGTCGGCGGGGGCGGTCAGTGCGAGGAAGGTGAGGAAGGCCAGGACGAAGGCGCTGAGCAGGGCGTACCCGATTTCGACGGTCATGGCGTCACGCTGAGCCTGTGTTCTGGTGCCCGTGTCCGCTCCGATGTCCGTTCCCCGGTCCATTTCCATGTGCAGGAGTGTGGCAAGGGTCGCGGCCGGAGGGAAGAGCTCCCCTTTCCCTCCGGCCGCGAACTCCCCCTTCGCAGTGGCTCGTTCAGTCGCGTACGGCGACGGGCTCGCCGGCGTCCTTCCGTACGCCCGCCCCATCGACGGTGTCGGCGCTGCGGGCGTTGTCGGCGGACGAGGCCATGAGCACCAGGGACCCGGTGGGCCGCCGCGTCCGCAGCCCCGTCGACGTGATCAGCAGGCCGACGACGGCGATCGCCGTGACCACGATCAGCCCCGGCCGGAAGCTGTCCAGCACCTGCTGCGGCGAGGCCGCTCCCGCCTCGCCGCCCGCCGTGATGACGGCGGTGACGACGGCGAGGAAGAGCGCCCCGCCGACCTGGAAGGAGGTGTTCAGCAGGCCGGACACCATGCCCTGCTCGTCGTCGTGGACGCCGTTGGTGGCCTGGATGTTGAGCGACGGGATGGCCAGGGCGCAGGCCGCGCCGAGCAGCAGCATCGACGGCAGGATCACCCCCGCGTAACTCGGGCTGAGGCTGATCCGCAGGAACAGCGCGTAGCCGATCACCAGGGCGAGGAACCCGGCCGCCACGATGCGCGGCGTCCCGAACCGGTCGACCACGTCGCCGATCTTCGTGGAGGACAGCGCCACGAGCAGGCCCGCGGGAAGGAAGGCCAGCGCCGTCTGCAGCGCGGACCAGCCGAGCAGCGACTGCATGTACTGGACGACGATGAACTGGAACCCGACGTAGCTGCCGAAGAACGCGGCCGCCCCGAGCTGCGCCCTGATCTGGGCGCCGGAGCGCAGTACGCCGAGTCGGATCAGCGGACTGGCGCTGCGCTTCTCGATGCGTACGAAGAGGGTGAAGAGGAGGGCAACTGCCAGGAAGGAGAGGAGAGTTCGGGTGGAGCCCCAGCCGACTTCCGGAGCCTGTACGACGGTGAAGACGAGCAGCAGCATCGTGGCGGTGCCGGTGAAGGCGCCCGGCAGGTCGTATCCGCGCTTCGCGTCGTCGCGGGCGCTCTTGGGGATGAGGCGCAGTCCGACGAACAGGGCGAGCAGCGCGATCGGCGCGGGCATCAGCATCGTCCACCGCCAGCTCAGCTGCGTGAGCAGGCCGGACAGCACCAGGCCCATGGAGAAGCCGGTGGCGGCGCAGGTGGTGTAGATGGACAGGGCCCGGTTGCGCTGCGGGCCCTCCGGGAACGTCGTCGTGATGATCGAGAGGCCGGCGGGCGCGGTGAACGCCGCGCTCAGCCCCTTGATGAAGCGGCTCGCGATGAGCAGCGGCCCGGAGTCGACGAGTCCGCCGAGCAGCGAGGCGAGGGCGAAGACGGCCAGGGCGATCAGGAAGACACGGCGCCGGCCGAGCAGGTCGGCGGCCCGGCCGCCCAGCATCAGCAGTCCGCCGTAGCCGAGGATGTAGCCGCTGACGATCCACTGGAGGGATGCGGTGGACAGGTGCAGATCGGCGGCGATCGAGGGGAGCGAGACGCCGACCATCGAGACGTCGAGGGCGTCCAGGAACATCGCGGCACAGAGCACGAGCAGGGTGCCCCACAGGCGGGGGCTCCAACGTGCCCGGGAATCAGGGGTGTTGGGTGCGGAGGGTGGCTCAGGGGTCATGGACAGGAAAGGTACATGCATACGCATGAGATGCAAGTGCATTTAATGCTCGTGCAACAAGATGGTTCAGCTCTGCTAGCGTGCGGCCATGGCAGCGATGAAGCCCGAGTGTGAACTCGTGGAGGAGTGGCGGGACGTGCTCGCCCGGCATGCCCGCACGGTGTGCGAACTCGACCGGGAACTGCATCCGTTCGGGCTCGGTGCCAGCGACTTCGAAGTGCTCGAAGTGCTGGCGGGCGGGGGTGATCCGGGGGCCGGAGGGGAAGCTCCGGCGGGGGGCGGTGAGTGTGCGTACCGCGTGCAGGAGATCGCCGACCGCGTGCATCTGAGTCAGAGTGCGCTGTCGCGCCTGGTCGGACGGCTGGAGCGGGACGGTCTTGTGACCCGGGGTATGTGCGAGAGCGACCGGCGCGGGGTGCGGGTGGTGCTGACCGACGCGGGCCGGGCGAAGTACGCCGAGGTGCGTCCGCTGCAGAGGGGCGTACTGGCGCGGACGCTGGCGGGAAGGGACGCACTGCCGCAGTCGGGTGCGGCCGGGTGATGCGGGGCGGCTGTTACCGGTGATGCCGGGCGCTAATTCCAGGTGATGCCGGACAGCTCCCGCCAGGCGGCGGCCGGCCCGGGGTCGCCGGTGAGCGTGACGGCCTCCGTCGGCAGCCGGTTCCACAGAGTCGCGTAGAGCAGCTCGGGCGGCCCGCTCAGTTCGGTGTCGGCCGGCCCTTCGTCATTGCGTACGGTCCGGGGCGGGGCGTCCTTCGACAGGTGCACGGTCCAGACGGCGGCCGGGGTGGCCGGGGCGGCAAGGCCGGGCCCGGCAGTGGTGTCCGTCGCCCGGATCCGCAGGACGCTCGCGTGGTCGGTCCTGACCCGGCTGCGCGCGCGTCCGTGGAACCCGGTCAGCAGTTCGTCGATCCCGTCCAGCGCGAACTCCGCGCTCACTCCGCTGAGTTGGGCGCCCGTCGCGGCCTCCGCGTCCATCCGGTGTACCGCCGTCTCGTGCGCCTGCCGCCGTGCCCAGAACGCGAGCGGGGACGGCGCGGGCAGGAACGTCCAGCACTCCAGGTCCGCAGGGGCGGCGCGCAGGGCCGCCACCAGCGCGGTGTGCCCCTCCCTGAACCAGGCCAGCAGCTCCGCCCCGTCGAGGTCCGGCTCCCCGCCGTCGGGCTGGGGGTCCCGGTGGCCGTGGACCACGTGCACGGTGGCCCAGCGGTGCACCATCCCGGTGTGCCGCAGCAGGCCGCGCACCTGCAGGCCGGGGCAGGTGGGGACGTCGGCGCCGGTACCGGCGGCCTCGGCGGCCGATGCCAGCAACACCCCTTCCTCGACAAGGGAGTTGACGTACGCATCGATTCTCATACGGCCGATCCTGTCACGCCCCGCGCCGCCGTACGGCGTTCCCCGCGCAGCAGCCGCACGAGGAGCCCGAGCGCGTACGCCTGGATCAGTACGGACAGGACGAGCGCCGGGTAGAGGAAGGCGGCGGAGTCGGCCACGCTGCTCGCCAGCAGATCGCCGCCGATGAGGAACAGGAAGACGGTCGGCGCGGAGAGCAGGAACAGCCAGACGCCGGCCAGGGAGGCGTCGTCGTGCGTGACGAAGAGCATGTCGACGGTGACGAACAGCGCGGCCACGGTGACCAGGGCCAGATAGGCCAGGGACGCCGGATTGCGGAAGGTGAGCTGTGCGAAACCGTACGTGCGGTGTGCCTTCATCTCGTCCCCCAGATGGATCGCCGGCCTTCATCGTGCCCCCGAGCCGGCGGTTCCGCCTGAGTATTACTACCCGGGGGCTCCCTATTCGGCCACCCGTGACGTGGCGTTGCGGGCGGCCATGCCGAGGCAGGAGGCGGCCGCGGCCAGTACCGCCACCGTGGTCAGCGCGACCGGCAGCGAGAACCAGTCGGCCAGGAACCCGATGGCGGGCGGGCCAAGCAGCATCCCGCTGTAGCCGAGCGTCGAGGCTGTGGCGACACCGCTCGGACCAGCCAGTTCGCCTGCCCGGGACACGGCGACGGGGAAGATGTTCGCCAGGCCGAGCCCGGTCACGGCGAAGCCGAGCAGGGCGAGCCACAGGGTGGGTGCGAGGGAGCCCAGGAGCATGCCGACGGCGGCGGACGCACCGCCCGCCATCAGGGTCCTGGTCTGTCCGAGACGCTCCAGGAGGGTCGTGCCGGTCAGCCGGCCGATGGTCATGGCCAGTGCGAAGAGCGAGTACCCGGCGGCGGCCACGCCCGGGTGGGCGTCCAGGTCCTCCTGCAGGTGCAGCGGCCCCCAGTCGGCGATGGCGCCCTCGCCGTACGCGGTGCACAGGGCGATGACGCCGAACAGGAGGACGGTGCGCCGGTGGGTGCGTCCAGACGTACGGCGAGGCGGGTTGTGGGACGTACGGCGGGACGGGCTGTCGGCTGTACGGCGCGGGAGGTCGCCGGACGTACGGCGCGGGAGGTCGCCGGACGTACGGCGCGGAAGGTCGCCGGACGTACGGCGGGACAGGTTGTCCGAATGTCCCGGCACGGGGGCCGGTGTACGGTCCGGCAGCTGCCGGGACTCCCGCAGCAGCGTGGGACCGGCCGCCACCGTGAGCAGCAGGCCCAGTGCGGTCAGCGTCGTCAGGTGCACGGTGGGGGAGAGGCTGCCCGCGACCAGCCCGCCGAGCCCGGCGCCGACCATGCCTCCCAGGCTGAACGCCGCGTGGAAACTCGGCATCACCGGGCGGCGGAGCGCGGTCACCAGATCGACGGCCGCGCTGTTCATGGCGACGCTGATGCCGCCGTACAGCGCACCGAACACCAGCAGTACGAGGCCGAGCGCGAGCGGCGAATGCGTCAGCGGCGGCAGCGCGATGCTCAGTGAGAGCAGCGCCCCGCAGAAGACCGTGACCCGCGCGCTCCCGAAGCGGCTGCACAGCCGCCCCGTCAGGGTCATCGTGATCACGGCCCCCGCCGAAACCCCGAGCAGCGCGAGCCCGAGTGCGCTGGGCGATGCGGAGGTCTGCTCCTTGATGGCCGGGATTCTGACCACCCACCCGGCGAAGATGAAGCCGTCGAGGGCGAAGAACAAGGTCAGTGCGGTGCGGAGACGGGAGAGGGAGGGCGCGGCGGTGGTTCCGTCCGGTCCCCCCGATGCGGCCGTCCGGACTTTGTTTAGGTTCGGCACAAAGTCAGCATAGGGGGAGCCCCCGTACGGGGCAAGACGCTCCCGGGTCGTGGCAGACTCCACTTCATGAACGGCAAGGGGACCAGGGTGACCAGCACCAGAACGAAGTTGGAGAGGGGCCGCGGAGCGCTCGGCCCCGCACTGGAACTCGTGCACACCGGACGCGCGCCCACGCGCGCCGTGCTTACCGCCGAGCTCGGCGTCACCCGGGCCACCGCCGGAGCGGTCGCCGCCGAACTCGAAGCGCTCGGACTGATCCGCGTCGACTCCAGGCCCGGCGCCGCAGCCGGATCGCAGGGTCGCCCCTCGCACCGGCTGACCGTCGACGACAAGGGACCGGTCGTGCTCGCCGCCCAGGTGCACGCCGACGGCTACCGCGCCGCACTGGTCGGTCTCGGCGGCCGGATCGTCGCGACGGCGCCCGGCTGCGAGGTGATCGACGCCGACCCGGCGCAGGTCATCGGCTCGGTCGTGGACGCGGGCGCACAGCTGCTGCGGGAGAGCGGACGCAGGTGCGCCGGAGCGGGGCTCGCCGTCCCCTCGGCGGTCGCCGAACCCGAGGGCACCGCCCTCAACCCGCTGCACCTGGCCTGGCCCGCGGGATCCCCCGTCCGCCAGATCTTCGCCGAGCGCGTCGCCGCGGCAGGCATCGAGGGCCCCGCCTTCACCGGCAACGACGTCAACCTCGCCGCCCTGGCCGAGCACCGGCACGGCGCAGGGCGGGGCGCCCAGCACCTCCTGTGCGTCGCCACGGGCCACCGCGGCGTCGGTGGCGCCCTCGTCCTCGACGGCCGCCTGCACAGCGGGAGTTCGGGTCTCGCGCTGGAGGTCGGCCACCTCACGGTGAACCCGGCCGGCCGCCCCTGCCACTGCGGCAGCCGCGGCTGCCTCGACGTCGAGACGGACCCCCTCGCCTTCCTCGCGGAGGCGGGCCGCACACCGGGCCCCGAGGTCTCCCTGCTCCAGCAGTCGCGCGACCTGCTCCGCGAGGAGTACGCGGACGTGGCGGTACGGGGCGCGGCCCAGGCCCTCGTCGACCGGCTCGGCCTCGGCCTCGCCGGGCTGGTCAACATCCTCAATCCGGACCGGATCATCCTGGGCGGCCTGCACCAGGCCCTCCTCGCGGCCGAACCCGACCGGCTGCGCGCCGTCGTGGCCGACCGCAGCCTGTGGGGCCGCAGCGGCGGCGTGCCGATCCTGCCGTGCACGCTGGACCACAACTCCCTGGTGGGCGCGGCGGAGTTGGCCTGGCAGCCGGTACTGGACGACCCGCCGGCGGCGCTGGGTGCGGGGGCGGCGGTCTGACACCGCAGGCACATAACCGGCTTGCTACTGTCCGCGCATGACTGTCACCCCCGCCGACATACGGCTGGCCGCCGCGCTCACCGCCAGTGCCCTGCGCCCCGCCCGCGACGCCGACTGGAGCGTGCGGGCCGGTGCGCTGGAGTGGGACTGCTGGGAGACCGCCGAGCACCTGATCGACGACCTCTTCTCGTACGCCGTCCAACTCGCGTCCGAGCGCACCGACATCGACGTACCGTTCCGCTACACGCAGGAAGCCCCGGGTTCCCCGTACAACGCCGTCCGCGCCGACAAGGAGGCCGGCGTGGACGGGCTGCTCGTCGCGCTCGACTCCGCAGCCGGACTGCTCCACGCCGTCACCGCCACCAAGCCCCCCGGGGCCAGGGCCCACCACACCTTTGGCGTGGCCGACCCCGAGGGCTTCGCCGCGATGGGCGTCGTCGAGACCCTCGTCCACACCCACGACCTGACGACCGGGCTCGGCATCGACGGCTGGGAGCCGCCGGCCGACCTCTGCGCCCGCACCCTGCACCGGCTGTTCCCCGACGCCCCCGCCGACACCCCGCCCTGGCCCACCCTCCTCTGGGCCACCGGCCGCGGCGAACTCCCGGGCCGCCCCCGCCTCGACAAGTGGCGCTGGTACGGCGAGCCCCGCTGACCGCCGCGGCCTCATAGAGGAAGCAGCCGTGCGCCGCCCCCGTACTCCCGCGGGGGTACGCGCAAAGCCGCTGGACGTACGACGACCCGGACCCCCTCCCGGGGCCACTCTCGGTAGCGACAGGAAAGACAGCGACAAGAAGGACGCTGCACCGCCACCGAGGAGCTGAACCCCCATGAACACCCTTGCATTCGCAGACGGACCCCACCCCTGGATGCTGCTCTTCCCGCTCGTCTGGGCGGCCGTCGTCATCGGTGTCGTCACCGTGCTCCGCCGCACCGTGTGGCGCAACAGGGGCCGGGGCCGCGGACCGTGGAGCGGCGCCCGCCCGCGCGGTCACGGCGAGCAGTCACCGATCACCGTCCTCGGCCGGCGCTTCGCCACCGGCGAGATCGACGAGGACGAGTACTGGCGCAGGCTGTCCGTCCTGGACGAGCAGTTCGGCAGCACCGAGGGCCCGCTCAAGGGCAAGGGCGGCATGGCCTGATGGCCACCACCGCCATGCCGTAGCGGGACGGCGGGACGACGTGACGGCGGCGGGTCCGGCCGGACCAGGTCCGGCCGGCCCCGCCGCATCGCCAGGTCAGCCCACTGCGGCGGACCG
This sequence comes from Streptomyces sp. NPDC048442, assembly GCF_040651475.1. Lineage (NCBI taxonomy): Bacteria > Bacillati > Actinomycetota > Actinomycetes > Kitasatosporales > Streptomycetaceae > Streptomyces > Streptomyces sp. NPDC048442. Next base: position 142,121 of record NZ_JBEZKB010000006.1, on the reverse strand, counting down.
GGCCTGCGCGCTGCGTTTCTTGCGCTCGCGCCCCGGGTGCGGCGGCAGTGCCACCGTGGCCATGGGCGCGGGCAGGGCGAACCAGACGGTTTTGCCCGAAGAGCCCTGTGGACGTACGCCCCAGCTCTCGCTGACCGCCTCGATCAGCGCGAGACCGCGCCCACCAGTCTCGAGCGGGTCGGCGTCACGGAGCGTCGGAAGCGTCGGGTCGTGGTCGTGGACGGACACCGTGAGCCGGCCGAGCAGCAGCTCGATCTCCACGGTGCAGATCTTGTCCGGCTGGGCGTGCCGGTGGACGTTGCTCAGAAGTTCGGTCACTCCGAGCGAGGCCTGGTCTATCAACGGGTCCAGATGCCAATAGCGCAGTTGCGCCGATACGATCCTGCGGACTTGGCCGATCCGCGACGGCAGAGCTTGAAGCTCCACCGCACAGTGCCTGCTGGGATGGCTGATCACGGCTGCGACTCCCCGATTCAGGTCGGAAGACGGTCGAAGACGATCCGGGTGCCGGGGTCCGGCCGGGCGGCGGACTGGATCACAGCGTCACCGCCGAGACACCCTGAGTGAGATACCGCCAGAGTGACCCAGTACGTACCCCCACGCAACTCGCGCCGCCTCAGCCACGCGCACCACGCAGCGTTTCGAGGAGGCGCCCGCCCGAGTCGGCCATCGTCAGGAGGTAGCGGGTTCCGTTCAGCCGGGCCACCATCCGGCCGTGTCCGGCGAACCACGGCCGGCCGGCGGTGACCGACTCCAGCGGTGCGCTGTCGATGGTGCCGCCGTCGCTCCTCAGCAGCGCCAGAGTGCCGTCCCTCACCAGGACCTGTCCCGCCCTGGTGAGCGAGCGCGGCCACCGTTCTATCCGTACGCCCAGTGCGCTGAAGTCGGGCTCAGCCATGGTGTGTTCGCCCCCTTCCGTGAGTCCCCATGCCCTGCCGGTCCCTGCTGCTGCGCAGTCTGCACGGGGGCGGGCGCGTGCACCAGGGCAGGCGGGCCACCGGCAGTAGCGTGCCCGGATCCCTCCCCCCGTACTGGCCCGCCCGCAAGCGGCGGATCGGTCGCAGTAGGGAGCCCTATGGATGCCCAAAGTGAACGTTTGTGCAGGTAGACGGCTTAAAGTGCAAGTGGGAACCCGCTGTGCCCCACGCCCATGCCGCAGGCACAGCATCCCGACGCAACCGTACGGAACCGCACGGAAGAGCACGAGGAGTGGCGCGGATGAGCACCATCGACCCGGCAGAGCACGACGGCCCCCGGGCGGCCGGCGTACCCGTCGCCGTACCGACCGTCGACGTGGATCACAGCGACCCGGAGTACCGGGCCTGGCTCAAAGAGGCCGTGCGCAAGGTCCAGGCCGACGCCAACCGGTCCGCCGACACCCACCTGGTGCGCTTCCCGTTGCCCGAGCACTGGGGCATCGACCTGTACCTCAAGGACGAGTCGACGCATCCGACCGGCAGCCTCAAGCACCGGCTCGCCCGCTCGCTGTTCCTGTACGGGCTGTGCAATGGCTGGATCCGGCCGGGCCGCCCCGTCATCGAGGCGTCCAGCGGCTCCACCGCCGTCTCCGAGGCGTACTTCGCGAAGCTGATCGGGGTGCCGTTCATCGCGGTGATGCCCCGCACGACGAGCGCGGAGAAGATCCGGCTCATCGAGTTCCACGGCGGCCGGTGCCACTTCGTGGACGACTCGCGGAAGATGTACGAGGAGTCCGCCCGCCTCGCGGCGGAGACCGGCGGCCACTACATGGACCAGTTCACCTACGCCGAGCGGGCGACCGACTGGCGGGGCAACAACAACATCGCCGAGTCGATCTACCAGCAGATGAAGCTGGAGCGCTACCCGGAGCCGAGCTGGATCGTCGCCACCGCAGGCACCGGCGGCACCTCCGCGACCATCGCCCGCTATGTGCACTACATGCAGTACGACACCTTCATCTGCGTCCCCGACCCGGAGAACTCCTGCTTCTTCGACGGCTGGACGCGGGGCGACCCGCTCGCCACGAGCGACTGCGGCTCGCGCATCGAGGGCATCGGACGCCCCCGCATGGAGCCGTCGTTCGTGACCGGCGCCGTCGACCGGATGATGAAGGTCCCCGACGCGGCGAGCGTCGCGGCCGTACGCGCCCTGGACGCGGCACTCGGCCGCAAGGCGGGCGGCTCCACCGGTACCGGACTGTGGAGCGCACTGAAGATCGTCGCCGAGATGGTGGAGCAGGGGCGCACGGGCAGCGTGGTCACCCTGATCTGCGACCCGGGCGACCGCTACCTCGACAAGTACTACTCGGACGACTGGCTCGCCGAGCAGGGGCTCGACATCGCCCCGTACGCGGCGACCATCGAGCAGTTCCTGAAGACCGGCGTCTGGCCGTAGGCCCCGGTACCGACTCAGTACCGACTCCAGCATCGACTCCCGGTATCAAGTCCCGGTATCAAGTCCCGTACGTCGAAAGTCAGTTGGTCCGCTGTGCGGTCAGTCGTACGTCCAGCGCGCGGACCGCGTCGCGGAACGCGCGCCCCACCCCGGGGCGCGCCGCCCGCAGTGCGAGCCGCAGCGGCGCCGGGCCGTCGGCCGCCATCGTCCACTGCACCCTGGTCGCGACGCCCGTCGGCTGGATCAGCCACTCCTCCAGCATGGCCCGCACACCGGGCGCGTTGGAGCGGTCGACCCGGTACGCGTAGCGCTTCGACGGCTCCGCGGCCAGGACCGTCTCCATGAACTTGATGCCGCCCCTGAGATGTACCTCGCGGCCCTCCGCCGTCGGCCGGGCGAACGTCACCGCCGAGAACCAGCGGGGCCACTGGGCGGTCTCCTCCGCCAGCGCCCGGTGCACGTCCTCGGGCAGTGCGGAGATCTCGGCGGCGAAGACCAGGCGTACGGGCGCGGTCTCGGTGAAGTCGAGGCCGACGCCCCGGAGTTGGCTGACCATGCGGGGTGAACCTCCGGCGCGAGGGAACTGTGTACGCGCAAAGGTAGTTGGCGGACCGTCAGCTGTCGCCGGGATCGGCGGTTGTCGCGTCCTCGCCGGCCACGACCAGCCCCGGCAGATGCTCCGCCATCTCCTCGCGCGCTGCCGGGTCAAGCCCCTGGTCCGTGACGAACGCGTCCACCTGGTCCAGCGTCGCGAAGGAACTCAGGCCCACTGTCCCCCACTTGGTGTGGTCCGCGACCACCACCACGCGGCGCGCCGAGCCCACTAGCCGCCGGTTCGTCTCCGCCTCGGCGAGGTTCGGCGTGGAGAGCCCCGCCTCCACGGATATGCCGTGCACCCCGAGGAACAGCACGTCGAAGTGGAGCGAGGCGATCGCCCGGTCCGCGACCGGGCCGACGAGCGAGTCCGAGGGGGTGCGTACACCGCCGGTGAGTACCACCGTCGCGGCCCCGGCGCTGTCGCCGCCCGCCTGCCGCGCCGTGTGGAACACGTCGGCCACTCGCACCGAGTTGGTCACCACCGTCAGGTCCGGCACGTCGAGCAGGTGCCGGGCCAGGGCGTACGTCGTGGTGCCGCCGGACAGTGCGATGGCACTGCCCGGTACCGCCATCGCGGCGGCCGCCCGCGCGATGTCCTCCTTCGCGGACAGCTCCAGCGCCGACTTCGCCTCGAAACCGGGCTCGTGGGCGCTCGCCTCGACCACCGGCACCGCACCGCCGTGCACCTTCTCCACGACGCCCTGCCGGGCGAGTGCGTCGAGATCGCGGCGCACCGTCATGTCGGACACGTTCAGGCGCCGGGTCAGCTCGTTGACCCGCACACCGCCGCGTCGCCTGACCTCGTCGAGGATGAGGGCGCGGCGCTGTTCGGCGAGCAGGTTCTGATTCTCGGTCACTGCGGGCCCCGGTCCTTTCCACGCGCCGTAAGGGCTGCTCATCCTCGCACGGGCGGCAACCCGCCTCCACTGCCGGTGGGCCGCACGGTGCCGTGCGCATTTCAGTGCGCATTTCGCTGCACATTTCGGTGCCCATTTAGTGGGGGCGACTCGCGAAGAATGTGCGTCGGGGGTGGGCAGCGGGGGCAGCTTCCTGGAAGCTGAATGTCCCACCGGAAAGCACCTCCGCCGGCCCCTCCGGGAAGCCCACGCCAACCCACCGTGCGCCACGGCGACCCCTCGCGTCCCCACCTCCTCGCACCCGCACGAGAGCGAGTCCGCAGTGCCCCCTGTCCCCGCCGCTCCGGACGGCCCCCCTCCGGACACCCTCGCCACCCTCTCCCCGGAGCGGCACGCCCCCGAAGGCCCCCTCGCCGACGGCCCCGTGCCCGCACTCGAACTCCTCGTCCACGGCGTCGGCGGTGCCACCCCGCAGGACATGCTCGGCGACCCCCGCACTGTCCGCGTCACCGGCGACAACACCGCCGCGGTCTTCCGCCGCGCCGTGGACGCCGACGCCGAGGACCGGCCCGCCGACTACCGCGACAAGCCGATTCCCGAGGCGTACGTCTGGTCCAACCTCACCTCGGGCAACGGCATCCGGGCGCTCTGGCTCCTGCTGCTCCCCTTCATGGTCGTCAACCTCGCCCACTGGATGCGCCCCACTACCGAGGGCCACGCCCGCACCATAAGGATCTACGGCGTCCTGGTCCGCCTCGTGGCCCTCACTCTCACCTTCCTGCTGGTCGCCGCCGCCTGCGAGGTCGCCATGGACCTCACCGCCTGGCAGTGCGCGGGCTCGGCCGCCTGCTCGGGGAAGAAGTCCTGGCTCGGGTTCCTGTCCACCGCCAACGGCGGCTGGTGGAGCCAGCCGGGACGCCGCATCGCGCTGGCCGCCCTGGTGCCCGCCGCCCTCACCGGACTGCTCTGGTACCTCTCGCACCGCACCTGGAGCGCCTACGAGTCCCAGCAGCCGCTGCCCGCCTCCGCCGAAGCCTCCGCCGACCCCGAGGGCGGCGTCGTCCCGGCCCTCGGGCGGCCCGGCTTCTGGTACGGGCGCAGGCTCGTCGCCCGGCTGCGGGCCGCGCACACCGCCGCCGGATTCATCGTGGTGGCCGCCGCCCTCACCGTGACCACCGCGTGCTACGACCGGTCGGCCGCCAACTGGGCCCTGGACGCGTGCGGTTGGGCACTCCAGGGCATCCTCGCGGCCGGCTTCGTCGTGGTCGTCTGGGTGATCTGCCGGCGCGGACGCAGCGAGTCCCGCTTCGACCTGGTCCTCGACCGCGCCCTGGTCGCCCTGCTGCCCGCCGCCGCGCTCACCGCACTCGTCCTGGCCGTGCTGTACGCCGGCTGGTCCCGGCCCGGCTGGAAGTCGTACGGCCAACTCACCGGCGGGCCGCGCGCGTTCGGACTGCTGACGCTCGCTCAGCTGGTACTGGTCCTGGGGCTCGCCGTCGTCGCGCTCGCCCTGCACCGCCGCGCGCCCGTCGCACGTACCGCCATGCGCGGACTCGCCGGACCCGCAGTCGCCATGCTGGCCTGCGAGCTCGGCGGCGTCATGTCCGGCGGCGTCGCCCAGCGCGTCGCCGACTGGCTCGACGGCCCCGGCACCCCCGGCATGGCCACCGGCCCCGGCGAAGCGGTGATCGGCCCGCCCGTCCTGCTGACCTGGCAGGCCTCCGTCATCCCGCCGTTGCTGCTCGTACTGCTCCTGCTGGCCCTCCACTACGGCGTCCGCACCTGGCGCACCCGCGGTGCCCTGACCGCCCGCGTCGAAGCCGACTACCCGGGCGAGAACCCCGATCCGGTCCGCACCGGCCGCATCGCCCTCACTCGCGCCGCGGCCGCCCTCACCGACCATGCTCCCCGCATGATCGCCACCCTGTCCGGCGCGACGCTGGTGCTCGGCGCCGTCGCGCTCCTCGGCGCCTACCTGTACGACGAGGTGCCGGGCCGCGCCGCCAAGGGCACGCCCACGCCCGTCGAAGCCGTCGCACACACCTCGCAGGCCCTCGGCTCCTGGCTGATCGGCTTCGGGTTCCTGCTCTTCGTCACCTGGGGGCGGCGCGCCTACCGCGACCCCAAGGCCCGCCGCACCATCGGCATCCTGTGGGACGTCGGCACCTTCTGGCCGCGCGCAGCCCATCCCTTCGCCCCGCCCTGCTACGCGGAACGCGCCGTCCCCGATCTCACCTGGCGGATGGCCACCTGGACCGAACGCACCCGGGGCCGCCTCGTCATCTCCGGCCACTCACAGGGCAGCGTCCTGTCCGCGGCCGCCGTCTGGCAGCTCCCGCAGCACACTCGCCGCCGGGTCGCCCTGCTCACCTACGGCGCCCCGCTGGAGCGGCTGTACGGGCGCTGGTTCCCGGCCTACTTCGGGCCTTCCTGCCTGCGCGGGCTGCACGACGAGGTGGACTGCTGGCGCAACCTCTGGCGGCACACCGACCCGATAGGAGGCCCGGTCCGCGTCGTGCCCGACGAGGACCTCCATCCGGTGGACCACGACGCACTGCTCGACCCGCTCGCGTACGGCCGCACCCATGAACACCCGCTTCCCGCACCGATCCTGGGCCACTCCGACTACCAGGCGGACCCGGTGTTCACGGCCGAGCGCGACAAGCTCCTGGAGCGGCTGCCGGAGCCGTTGCTACCCCGGCAGCAGAGCAATGACGCGCCGGATCAGGGCAGTTCGGGCAGGTCGTCCGGGTAGAGCAGGGTCAGGTCGTCCGTGGACACCTCGGTGAACTGGGCGACCCGGCCCGCGTGCCGCTCCACCATCGACTCGAAAGTCTGCCTGGCGGTACGGCCGTTGCCGAAGGCGGGACCCTTGGGCAGCGCCGTGAAGTACTTCAACAGTGCCTCGGGCGTGCCCGTGCCGAGCCGGTACTCGTGGTCGTCGGCCTGCTGCTCGACGATCCGCAGCAGCTCGTCCGGCTCGTAGTCGGAGAAGGTGATGGTCCGTGAGAAACGGGACGCCACACCGGGGTTGACGGTGAGGAAGCGTTCCATTTCCACGGTGTAGCCCGCCACGATCACCACCACCGCCTCCCGGTGGTCCTCCATCAGCTTCACCAGGGTGTCGATGGCCTCCTTGCCGAAGTCCCGGCCGGAGTCCTCGGGAGAGAGCGCGTACGCCTCGTCGATGAACAGCACCCCGCCGCGTGCCCTGTCGAACGCCTCCTGGGTGCGGATCGCCGTCGACCCGATGTGCTCGCCCACCAGGTCCACCCGGGACACCTCGACGAGATGGCCGCGCTCCAGCACCCCGAGGGAGGCCAGGATCTCGCCGTACAGCCGGGCCACCGTCGTCTTGCCGGTGCCGGGGGACCCGGTGAACACCAGGTGCCGGCGCACCGACGCCGCCTTGAGGCCGGCCTCCTGCCGCCTGCGCCCGACCTCGATCATGTCCGTGAGGGCGCGCACCTCCCGCTTGACGCTCTCCAGGCCCACCAGCGCGTCGAGTTCACCGAGCACGTCCTGCGAGGCACGGGCCTGCTCCTTGGCAGGCTCGGGCGCGGCGGCCGTCGCGGGCTGCGAGGGAATGTTCGAGAGCAGGCCGGGGGACTGGGTGGCGGTCAGGACCACCGGCGGCGGCGCGGCAGCCGCGGCAGAAGCCTTCGCGCCGCTCTCGTCGCTGGTGCAGTCCTCGACGACGGGACCGTCCTCGGCGAACTCGTAACCGCCGCGCGCACACCGCTCGGTGCGGCACCGCGTCAGCGTCGTGCGGCAGCCGTCCATCACGTGGAAGCCGTAGCCGCTGCTGCCGGTCACCCGGCAGTTGTGGAAGGTGCCGCGGCCCTCCGCGGAGACGTAGAAGCCGGACTCGGCGGGGGAGACGACCGTGCACCGTTCTATGCGGGGGTCGGCGCCCTTGGTGACGATGACGCCCGTCTGCACGGCGTCGATCGTGCAGCCCGCGAGGGTGCCGCCGCTGCCGTGGTCGCGGAACCAGGCACCCGTCGACGCCTCTTTGATGCGGCAGTCGTCGAGCTGCGCGGTCGCCCCGTCGCTCACCGACACGGCGGTGTTGCGCACCTGGGAGAGGTCGCTGTCGACGATGTCGGCGCGCGAGCCCCGGTCCAGGACGAAGACGGCGTCCGGTACGTCGTGGACGCGACAGGAGTCCAGGACGACGGTGGCGCCGTCACTGACCCACACCGCCGGGTAGTCGCCCGTACTGTCGTGGATCTCACAGCCGTTGGCGTCCACACGGGTGCCCGGGTCCCACACCGAGAGGCCGTTGCGGCCGAAGCGCCGTACCGTCGAGCGCGTCAGCGTCAGCACCGCGCGCCCGCGCAGATCGACGGCGTTCTCCGGGATGTCGTGGATGTCGCAGTCGGACAGCGTCAGCACCGCGTCCGTGTCGAGCGTGACACCGTCCGCCGAAGTCCGGTGCACCGCACACTCCTTGAGGTGCCCGGCGCCGCGCGAGGTGACCTGCACGCCGGTGCCCCGCACCTCGTACACCTCGCAGCCGATCGCCTCGACGGCGGAGCCCTCGCCGCTCACCGTGAGCCCCGAGCCCGAGGTGTGATGGATCCTGCACCGCTCCAGACGGGGGTGCGCACCCCCGCTGACCGAGACGCCGGCCTGACCCGCTGCGACGACCTCGCAGTCCTCGAAGAGGCCGCCCGCGTTCTCCAGTACGCCGATGCCGACGCCGCCGGGGTTGTCGATCGTGCAGCGCCGCACCGTCGGCCGGGCGCCGCCGCGCACCTCGATGCCGACGGCCGAGCGCGTCACGATGCGCAGGCCCTCCAGCTCCGGGGTGCCGTCCTCGATCAGCAGGGTGGGCGCGGCCGAGTCCTGGCCCTCCAGGCACAGGTCCTGGACGACGGCGGAGGCGCGCACCGTCAGCGCGACGCCGTCGACCGGGGCGATCCGCACCGACCCGGCTCCGCCCTCGGGGGCGCGCAGCGTCACCGCGCGCCGTACGACGAGGTTCTCCCGGTACGTACCCGGGGCGATGGTGAGGACGTCGCCGTCCCCCGCGGCCTCCAGGGCGGCGGCGAGGGAGTCGTACTCACCCGTGCGGCGCCGCCACCTCGAAGTGCCGGAGTGCGTCACCTGGACCGTGCCCTGTGCCATGGCGTTGCCGTGCCCCCACCTCGTACGTCCGGCTGTTCGCGTCGATCTCGCAGCACCACCGTAGCGCGCGGGGGGAGCGGCAGTTGACCGGTCCGGGCGGCGTCAGCCGCCCGCGCCGGTGCGGCCCCATTCGGGGCCGACCTTCGCCCACGCCCGGTCGAGCCGCTCGTACCGCCGTTGCACGAGACGCCGTACGACCAGGAGCCCGGCGCAGTGCGCGAGGCCCCCGGTCAGGGCCGCCGCGCCGAGGCCCGTGAGCGCGGCCTGGACGGCGGCCGTGGAAGCGTCCACGGGACGGTTGACGATCCGGCCGCGGCCGTCGGTCCACAGCGGGAACGTGTCCCCGGGGGCCGCCGCTTTGCGGAGCGTCGTCGCCCGCCCGGTGTGCCTGCTGCCGTCGTGCGCGGTCCAGCGGGCCAGTACACCGACGGGGCCCGGGTAAGCGGCGCCCGCCTTGGCCTCGGTGAGCTGTTCGCGCAGCGGACGCAGCACCACGCCCGTCGTCTTGTGCCGCTCCTGCTGCTGGACGCGCACCGCGTGCTGGAGGGAGGCGTTCGCGCGCAACCCGGCCGCCAGACCGGCCGCCGGGGCGGCGACGGCGATCAGCAGGAGCGCGGCCAGCGCCACCCAGGCCTCCGCCAGATCGGTGCTCCGGCACAGCGGACTGTCCCGCCAGCGCCACACGCCCGAAGCCGTCCCGCGCCTCCGGGCGGACCGCGTCCGCTGCGCCGCCCGCGACGGCCCCTTTGCTGCCCGCACAGTCCCGTGCCCCTTCCGCGTCAGATCAACGCGACTGCCGCATCAGCGAGTTCCCGTGAAGGAGCGTGCTCATTCGGCCGAATCGGGACAGAACTCTATGCGCCTTCGAAGACCGCCGGGTCACCGATCCGCAGCACTCCGGCACCCTCCGGCACCAGGTACTGGCCGAAGACCAGCCGGCTGCCGAACCTGCGGTGCTTCGCGAGCGCGCGCAGCGGCTCCTTGCCGCGCGCGGAGGTGGCCTGGTCCGTGGTGGTGACGACGCAGCGTCCGCACGGTTTCGCCACCCGGAAGGAGACCTCGCCCACGGTGATCCGGCGCCAGCCGTCCTCGGCCCAGGAGGCGGTCCCGTCCAGCACCACATTCGGCCGGAACCGGTTCATCGGAAGGGGACCCTCGTCCGGCATGTCGCCCTGGGCGATCAGGGAGTTGAGGGCTTCCAGCGAGGACAGCGTGGTGACGAGCAGCGGGAAGGCGTCCGCGAAACTCACCGTCTCGCCCTCGCGTGCGAAGTCGGGCTCGACGGGGCGGCGGTGCGCCGGGTCGTCCATGTGCATCAGCCGTGCCTCGGTGCCCAGGTACGCGCTCCACCACGCGTCGGCCGCCGAACCGGCGGGCACCGCCTCGTACTTCTCGCCGAACAGCGTCACCGGCATGGTCCGCACGGGATCCGGGACGGCCACCTCCAGTGGGACGAGGCCGGGAGCGGACAGCCGGACTGCGCCGTCCGGCAGCGGCTCGGACGCGGCGAGCGCCAGCCTCGGGTGCTCGCGCTGAGTGATCCCCTTCCCCGACGCATCGGTCAGCAGCCATCTGCGGTCCCCCGCAGGCCCCCAGGGCTCGACCGTCATCTCGCGGGGTGCGGCGCCCCGCGTCGCCTTCACCGGATAGACGTGCAGCGAGTGCACCGACGCCTGAACAGAGTTCGCCATGCGGTCCATCCTGCCAGTGGGCTCGGACATCTGTCCGAGCCCACCGTGCGCCTCCGGCGCTCGTGCCTCCAGCAGCCCCCGGCCGGTATCTAGTAGCCCCGACCGCCCTGCTGGTACTGGCGGTTGTACGGGTCCTCGTACGGCGCCGCGGCAGGTGCGGGAGCGACCGGACGCATCGCCTCGTACCCGGCGGGGGCGACGGGCCGCTGCGGCTGCTGCCCCTGCGGCGCGACCGGGCGCTGCGGCTGGGGGCGCTGCATCTGCTGGGGCTGGGCGCCCGGGTAGCCGCGCGGCGGGCCCGCCTGCTGCGGAATGTACGGCGCGGGCGCGTTCTGCAGCTGCGGAACGGGAGCCTGCTGGAGGTGCGGCGCCTGCTGGTACTGCGCGGGCATCTGCTGCTGCGCGGGCTGGGGATAGCCGTACGCGGGCTGAGGGTGCGAAGGCGCGGCCGGCAGCGCGGGAAGAGCGGACGCCAGGGCGGGCAGATAGCTGTTGCCGGTGTCGTACATGGCGGGCACCCGGATCGGAGCGATCTGAGGCGTACCCCGCTCGGCGACCAGGGAGTCGTAGATCGGGGTGTCCGGGAAGGACGGGGCGGAATAGTAGCCGCCGCCATAGGTGGCGCGGGGGGAGGTCATGGCACATAAGTTAAGCCCAAGATGTTCTGGTTGGGGAGCCCGATAAGAGGGTTGTTTTACGGGTTGTGAGTGGCTCCGGGTCACTAATCAGAGCGAACTTGGGAAAATCGGTCGTCTTGTAGCGTTCGGATCGTGTAAGGAACGGTCTATTTCGACTCGTGATGGGGGCGAGCATGTCCATGCTTAAGGGAACCAATGTGCCGGTGTCGGCACAGTCCGTGAGGGTCGAGGTCGGCCGCAGGTCCGGGCCCGGAGTGCCCGACGTCGACGCGTCGGCGCTGCTGCTCACCGGCGGCCGGGTGCGCTCGGACGCCGACTTCGTGTTCTACAACCAGCCCGCGCACGCCTCGGGAGCGGTCCATCACGACGGCAAGAAGCCGGGCGGTGACGGGGTGGTGACCGACACCCTTTCCGTCGACCTCGCGGGTGTGGAGGGCGTCGTCGAGACCGTGGTGCTCGCCGCGTCCGCCGACAGCGGCAGCTTCGGACAGGTGCCCGGCCTGTACGTACGCGTGCTGGACGCGGCGAGCGGGGTGGAGATCGCCCGCTTCGACAGTCAGGACGCCACCGTCGAGACGGCGTTCGTGCTCGGTGAGCTCTACCGGCGCCAGGGCGCCTGGAAGTTCCGGGCGGTGGGGCAGGGCTACAGCAGCGGCCTCGAAGGGCTCGCGACGGACTACGGCATCACGGTCGACGAGCCGCAGCAGGCGGCCCCCGCATCTGCCCCCGCGCCGGCTCCTGCCCCCGCTCCCGCTCCGGCCCCTGCTTCCGCGCCAGTGTGGCCCGCGGCCCCGACGACTCACGTCGCCCCGCAGGCCCCCACCTGGCCGTCCGCGCCGGCGCCGTCCCAGGCCGCGCCGCCGCCCCCCGCTCCGGCGGCCCCCGCGCCCGCCCCCGTACGGCTGACCAAGGTCACGCTCACCAAGGCCTCGCCGACCGTCTCCCTCGCCAAGCAGGGCGGCACCGGCGGCGCGATGCGCGTCAACCTCAACTGGGAGTCCCGCAAGCAGTTCAAGGGCTGGGGCAGCAAGCTCGGCCGGGCGATGGCCCAGCACTCCGACCTCGACCTCGACCTGTGCGCCCTGTACGAACTCACCGACGGCCGCAAGGGCGTGGTGCAGGCGCTGGGCAACTCGTTCGGCTCGCTCAACCAGCCGCCGTACATCCACCTCGACGGCGACGACCGCACCGGATCGCTCACCTCGGGCGAGAACCTCACCGTCAACCTCGACCACAAGGCCCAACTGCGCAGGGTGCTCATCTTCGTGACCATCTATGAGGGTGCGCGCTCCTTCGCCGACCTGCACGCCACGGTGACCCTCACCCCGCACAACGGCGCCCCGATCGACTTCTCGCTCGACGAGTGCACCGTGCCCTCGACCGTCGCGGCCCTCGCCCTGATCAGCTACGAGAACGGCGACCTCACGGTCCGCAGGGAGGCCCAGTACCTGGTGCCGCAGCGCGGGGTGAGCCCGCAGCGCACGGTCGACCAGGCCTACGGGTGGGGCATGAACTGGACCCCCGGCCGGAAGTGAGGGTCGCTCAGCGGTCCGGCGCGGCCTCGGGACGGGCGTAGGTACGCCCCTTCCAGGCCGCGCCCCGGCCCCGGTAGTGCTGCACGGCCGAGTCCACCGTCATCAGCGCGTACAGCAGCGCCGTGAACGGCAGCAGCGGCGCCGTCGCGAGCGAGAGCCGGTAGTAGCGCAGCATCGGGAGATACGTCCCCGTCATCACCGCCCACGCCGCGAGCCCCGCCCGCCCTGCCGCCGCGTCACCGGTAAGCAGCCCGGCGCCCAGCGCGTACGGCGGCACCAGGTACACCAGCGCGATCCCGGCCACCGTCCCGAGCAGCAGCAACGGGTTGTGCCGCAGCTGGGCGTACGCACTGCGCGACACCATCCGCCACAGATCACCGAGCCCCGGGTAGGGGCGCACGCTGTCCACCCGTTCGGCAAGCCCCAGCCAGATCCGCCCGCCGCCGCGCCGCACGACCCGGGCCAGCGCCACGTCGTCGATCACCGCACCCCGGATCGACTCCGGCACCCGCGCACGCTCCGCGGTCTCCGTGCGCAGCAGTACGCACCCGCCCGCCGCCGCAGCCGTCCGCGCCCCTTTGCGGTTGATCCACCGGAACGGATACAGCTGCGCGAAGAAGTACACGAAGGCCGGGACGACGAGCCGCTCCCAGGAGCTCTCGACGCGCAGCCGGGCCATCTGCGACACCATGTCGAAGCCGCCGCCGCGGGCCGAGGCCACCAGCTCCCGCAGGCTGTCCGGCTCGTGGGCGATGTCGGCGTCGGTCAGCAGCAGGTACTCCGGGCTGCTGGCCCGAGCCAGCTCGATCCCGTACCGCACCGCCCACAGCTTCCCCGTCCAGCCGGGGCCCGGCTCGCCGGGGGAGACCACCGTCAGCGGCAGCCCGCCGTACCGCCCCGACAGGGCGCGCGCCAGCTTCCCGGTGCCGTCGCTGCTCCCGTCGTCCACCAGGATCACCTCGGCGCCGCCCGGATAGTCCTGGGTGAGCAGCGACGGCAGGCTCTCCGGCAGCACCGCCGCCTCGTCGCGCGCGGGCACGACGACGGCGACGTACGGCCACTTCCCCTCGGGCGGCTCGGCCCGGTGCGGCAGGCGCTGGTCGGTGCGCCAGAAGAAGCCCTGGCCGAGGAGCAGCCACAGCCAGACGGTCAGCGATCCCACAGCGATCCACGCGACGACGCTCACCCGTCGCAGTCTGCCGCAGGAGGGGGCCCGGCGGGAGGATGCCGGGGTGTTCGAGCCGCGGGCTAAGGTGACCGGGTGAAGATCGCGCTCATGGACTCCGGAATCGGCCTGCTGGCAGCGGCGGCAGCGGTGCACCGGCTGCGGCCCGACGCAGACCTGGTCGTCGCCTCCGACCCCGACGGGATGCCCTGGGGACCACGTACCCCCCAAGACATCACGGAGCACGCCCTCGCCGTCGCCAGGGCCGCCGCGGCGCACAAGCCGGACGCACTGATCATCGGCTGCAACACCGCCACCGTGCACGCGCTGGACGCGATCCGCGCCGAGCTGGAGCCGCAGATCCCGGTCATCGGCACCGTCCCCGCGATCAAGCCCGCAGCCGTGGGCGGCGGCCCCTTCGCGATCTGGGCGACCCCGGCCACCACCGGCAGCCCCTACCAGCGCGGCCTGATCCGCGACTTCGCGGCGGGCGTCGAGGTCACCGAGGTGCCCTGCCCCGGTCTCGCGGACGCCCTGGAGATCGCCGACGAGGAGGGGATCGACCGGGCGGTGGCTGCCGCCGCCGCCCTCACGCCGCCCGATGTAAGGACCGTCGTCCTGGGGTGCACCCATTACGAACTGGTCGAGGACCGTATCCGGGCCGCTCTCCAGCAACCGGACGCCCCGACTCCGTTGGTACTGCTCGGCTCCGCGGATGCGGTCGCGGCACAGGCACTTCGCCGGGCCGGCGCGGAGCCCGCCCCGGCCGCCGATCCCTCCTCCCACCTCACCGTTCTCCTCAGCGGACGGCTGTCGGCAGGCCTCACGGCCCCGGCCCTCGCCTACAGCGAGGGCCGACTGCTGGCTGCCATGACAGCCGATCGTGAGTACGCTGCTATGCATGAGGGAACCCCCCAGGGCTGACGGTCTCCCGAGTGAGCCCGCCCCCACCGCGAAGACCTGGACCGGCCGCGCGACGAACCGTGTGCAGTGGCTGCTCTCGGCCTCGGGCGCGGCATTCCTGGCGCTCGGCATCGAACTGGCCGTCGACTCCTCGTGGGTTTCCGGCATCATTCCGCTCCTGATGGCGGTCGTCGGCTGTGTCGCCGCCGGCGTGCTGATCATCTTCGGGACGCTCGCCTTCGTCCACGTCGCGGTGAAGGTCGACGACCACGCCCTGGAGGTGCGCTGCGGTCACATCGGACTGCCGCGCCGCCGCATCCCGCTCTCGCACGTGATCGGCGCCGAGTTCGCCCCGCGCGTCACCCCGCGCCAGTGGGGCGGCTGGGGCTACCGCTGGCGGCCCGAGCAGGGTATGGCGGTGGTGGTCCGCCGCGGCGAGGCCCTGGTACTGAGGCTGGGCGACGGGCGTACGTTCACGGTCACCGTCGACGACGCGGCCGGCGCGGTCCGAGCGGTCAGGGACCGACTCCGCCTCGACACGACGGGCGGCAGGCCCGGCACCTAGGGCCTGTCCGGCGGATCTTGCCGCGGTCGCGTGCCCTGGCACGCACATCTACGGCGTTGTCGTCAATCTTCCCCAAGCTCTCGGCTTCGCTCGAGCAGGGGAGACCCCATCCGCTCCGCGTCGCCTCAATCCTCCGCCTTGCAGCTGCACGCACCATGCCCCGCTCAGCGGTAGTGAAAGCGCAAGGTCACTCCCCCATGCGGCCTGATCCGCCGGGCAGGCCCTAGCCGCTCGCCCGGCGCCTGGCGTCCGGCACACCTGGGCCCGGTACGCCGCCGGGCTGGAGTCTGGCCGTGGCCAGTCCCGCAAGCAGTGCCGCGCCCGCCGTCACCGGGGTGAAGCTCAGCGCGTTGCCGATGCTCGCCAGGGCTGCCAGGGCCGTCAGCGCGGCGCCCGCCGTCAGTACGACGGGGGTGGCCCGGGGCGAGCGCCACAGGCCGTACATCAGCCAGCAGTAGGCCGTGCCCAGCAGCAGCACACCGACCACCCCCTGCTCGGCCGCCTGCTGCAGCGGCGCCGAGTGCGGCTTGCCGTCCGAGTTGACGCTCTGGCGGGCGACCCGGCTCAGCCCGCCGAACCGGTCGGGACCCACGCCGAGCAACGGGTTCTCCCTGGCCATGCCGAGCGCGTCCTGCCACAGTCCCACCCGGTTCGGGGTGAGCTGACCCTGCAGGGACACGGTCAGCCCCTCCGGAAGTACGTCCTCCGCGACCGCCCACGACGCCCCGGCGACCAGCATCGCCGCCACCACGAGCCCCGCCAGGCCGAGCAGTCTCCGCCGCATCCGTACCGCGGCGAGCGAGCACAGCAGCACCCCCAGCGCCGCCGCGAACCCGGCCACCGATCCCAGCGCGAGCGCCACCGCGGCCACGGCGAGAGCCACCAGCCGCAGCAGTACCCGCACCAGCGGAGCCCGCGCCGCCCCGGCCGCGATGCACGCCGCACCCGCGGCCAGCACCAGCAGCGCCGCCGCGGCACCCGTGTGTCCCGGCGCCGGAGAGGCGATCGCACCCGGCATGCCCTCCCGGGACGCCAGCGCGAGTCCGAGGGCGCCGAGCGAGAGCCCGGTCGCTGCGAGCACCGGGAGCAGCGTGCCGAAAATCCGGCCGCACGCGTACCCGGCGGCGACCGCGAGCACCGCGAGCAGCACTCCCTCCGGGCGCGCGTCCCGCCCGGCCGCGCAGATCAGCGACCAGGCGGCGCACCCGCCCAGCACGACGGCGCCCCCGACCTCGGTCAGTCCGCTCCGGTCCTGGGGCTCCCGCACGCCCTCCGGTGCGGGCCTGCCGCTCAGCACGTTCATCCCCGCCGCCCCCGACCTGTGACCGGCCCTGCCCGCACCGGCCGGGACAGGCTGTGCAGCAGGGACCGGCGCACACGGTAACGGGAGTGACGGGGGTTTGTGGACGTATCTCACAACATCGTGCAGAAACGATGCATCGCTTACGGGACAACAGCTGTCGCCACACACCCACAGCAAGCGTCGCCATGCACCCGCACCAAGCGCCACTGCCGCCGTCCGCATGACGGGACCGCCCTGCTCCCGCCCCGGAGCGCCACCGTAGACTCCGCCGGGTGAGCGCCACCATCACCCCCGCAGCAGCCCCGCCGGAACCTGCCCCGGCCGCACCCCGCCCAGGGCTCTGGCTGGTGCGGTCCGCCGCAGCCGTCCTGGCCGGGCTGATGCTCTACGCGAGCTTCCCGCCCCGACCCCTGTGGTGGCTGGCACTGCCCGCGTTCGCCCTGCTCGGCTGGGCCATGCACGGGCGGCGGCTGCGCGCCGGGTTCGGGCTCGGCCTGCTGTCCGGGCTCGCCTTCCTCGTACCGCTGCTGTCCTGGACGGGTGAAGAGGTCGGCCCCGTGCCGTGGCTCGCGCTCGCCCTCCTGGAGGCGCTGTTCCTCGGCTTCGTCGGCATGGGCGTCGCCGCGACGTCGAAGCTGCCGGCCTGGCCGGTGTGGGCGGCCGGACTGTGGGTCGTGGGGGAGGGGCTGCGCGCCCGGTTGCCCTTCGAGGGCTTCTCCTGGGGGAAGATCGCCTTCGGGCAGGCCGACGGGGTGTTCCTGCCGCTGGCCGCGCTCGGCGGCACGCCACTGCTGGGCTTCGCCGTCGCCCTGTGCGGGTTCGGCCTCTATGAGGCGGTGCGCCAGTTCGTCACCTACCGCAGCCTCACCCCCCGCCGGGTGGGGGCCGTCCCGCGGGCAGGCCTGGTGACAGCGGCACTCGCCGTTCTCGTCCCCCTGGTGGCGTCGCTCGCCGCCCGCCCCCTCCTCGACGACTCCGCCGAGGACGGCACCGCCACCGTCGCCCTCATCCAGGGCAACGTGCCGCGCCTGGGGCTGGACTTCAACGACCAGCGGCGCGCCGTCCTCGACAACCACGCCCGCCGCACCGAGCAGCTCGCCGCGGACGTGAAGGCGCGCAAGGAACCCCAGCCCGACTTCGTCCTGTGGCCGGAGAACTCCTCCGACCTCGACCCGTACCGCAACTACGACGCCCGCGGCGTCATCGATCAGGCCGTCAGGAAGATCGGCGTCCCCGTCGCGATCGGCGCCGTCCTCGCCCCGGACACCGGCAACCTGCGCAACACCCTCATCCAGTGGGACCCGAAGCGCGGGCCCGTCGACACGTACGACAAGCGGCACATACAGCCGTTCGGCGAGTACATGCCGATGCGTGACTTCGCCCGCATCTTCAGCTCCGACGTGGACCGGGTGCGCCGCGACTTCGGGCCGGGCAAGAAGGTCGGCGTCTTCGACATGGCGGGAACCAAGGTCGGCCTGGTCACCTGTTACGAGGCCGCCTTCGACGACGCGGTACGGGACACCGTCGTGCATGGCGGCCAGGTCATCGCCGTACCCAGCAACAACGCCACCTTCGGCCGCAGCGAGATGACCTACCAGCAGCTCGCCATGAGCCGGGTGCGCGCCGCCGAGCACGGCCGGGCCGTGCTGGTGCCCGTCACCAGCGGCGTCAGCGCGGTCATCCAGCCCGACGGCAAGGTCGTCCAGCAGACGAAGATGTTCACCCCTGACGCTCTCGTCGCCGAGGTCCCGCTGCGCTCCTCGCTGACCCCCGCCACCCGTGTCGGCATCGCGCCGGAGATCGTCGTCGCGCTGCTCGGCGCGGCCTCTCTCGCGTGGGCCGTCACCCGATCCGTACGTGCACGACGCACCACATAGTTCCCTTGGGGTTTTTCATGGCTACTCCCGATTTCATCAAGAACATCCGCACCACCGCAGGTCACCAGCTGCTCTACCTCCCCGGCGTGACGGCCGTCGTCTTCGACGACGAGGGCCGGGTGCTGCTCGGCCGGCGCGCCGACAACGGCGAGTGGTCGGTCGTCGGCGGCATCTCCGACCCGGGCGAGCAGCCGGCGCAGACCGCGGTGCGCGAGGTGTTCGAGGAGACCGGCGTCGAGTGCGAGGTGGAGCGCATCGCCCTCGTCCAGACGCTCAGGCCGGTGCAGTACGAGAACGGCGACATCTGCCAGTTCATGGACGTCACGGTGGTCTGCCGGGCGACCGGCGGCGAGGCCCGGGTCAATGACGAGGAGTCCCTGGAGGTCGGCTGGTTCCCCGTCGACGCGCTCCCCGAGATGCGGGAGTTCGCCACCTTCCGGATCAAGCAGGCCCTCGCGAACGAGCCCACCTGGTTCGCGCCCGCCGAGGGTTCGATGCCGGGCATGGCGGGTGCGGGCGTCACCCCCGAGGGCCACTGACGGTACGGAAACGCCGGGTGCGCCCGGCGGTACGGGGCGCGCGCCCCGCACCGCCGGAGCCCGTCAGACCTTCCGGTAGGTGTACGCCTCGGAGGCCGCCGACTCGACGGCGTCCAGCGGCGCCCCCGCCGACGCGGTGACGACGGCGGCGACCGCACCCTCGACGAAGGGTGCGTCCAACAGCCGGGTTCCGGGCGGCAGTTCAGCCACCCCGCCCCCGTCCTCATCGTCGTCGGCCATGTCGTCGTCTCCGCCGGCGAGCATCGCCTTCACGGTCAGTACGGCACTGCCCAGGTCGACGAGTACAGCCACGCCCGCCCCGCGGTCCACCGCCCTGGCCGCCTTGGCGATCAGTTCGGAGCTGGTGCCGAGACCGCCGTCCGTGTCCCCGCCGGCGGCGGCGACCGGAGCGGTCGGGCCGCCGCCCGCCAGCCCCTGCGCGAGCTCGGCGACGGCGGTGGCCACCGCCGCACTGTGCGACACGAGCACGACCCCGACCAGGCTGTTCTTGTCCTCCGCGGCGCTCATACGGTCACCTCGGCGAGCGTACGGAGCAGCAGTGCGGCCGAAGTGGCCCCGGGATCCTGATGGCCGATGCTGCGCTCACCGAGGTAACTGGCCCGCCCCTTGCGTGCCTGGAGCGGCACGGTGGCCAGCGCACCGCTCTCGGCGGCATCGCGGGCGGCGGCGAAAGCCCCGGCAGCCGGGGCCTGCTCCATCGCCTCCACTCCCGGAAACAGCGCGTCCAGCATCGTCTTGTCCCCGGCGGCGGCCCCGCCCAGCTTCGCCACGGCGTCGACACCGGCCCGCAGCGCCTGCGCGAGCTCCGCCACGGACACCTCCTCCGCGTCTGGGAGCCCCTTGCCCGTACGCCGCAGCAGCGTCCCGTACAACGGCCCCGAAGCACCGCCCACCGTCGAGATCAACTGCCGCCCGGCCAGGGCCAGTACACCGCCGGGGGTGTCCGGCGGCTCCTTCTCCAGAGCGGCGGCGACGGCCGTGAAACCGCGCCGCAGATTGCTCCCGTGGTCCGCGTCGCCGATCGCGGAGTCCAGCTCCGTCAGCCGGTCTGCCTCCTCCTCCACGGCCGCGGCCATGCCACTCATCCATCGCTGGAAGAACGAAGAACTCAGCACCAATTCCCCTTCCCTGCCTGCCTCTTGGTCCACCCGGACCACTTGCCGGTCCACTTCCCGGTCCACCACTGGGGCCGTCTCAGCGGCCCCAGCGCAGCGCAGCGGTCTGCACGGGCGCGTCCCACCACCGCAGCAGTTCCTCGTCGACCTGACACAGCGTCACCGAGCAGCCCGCCATGTCGAGGGACGTGACGTAGTTCCCGACGAGGGTACGGGCCACCGGTACGCCGCGCTCGCGAAGGACCCGCTGCACCTCGGCGTTGAACCCGTACAGCTCCAGCAGGGGAGTGGCGCCCATCCCGTTCACCAGGGCCAGCACCGGGCCGGTCGGCCGCAGATCGTCGAGCACCGCCTCCACCGCGTAGTCCGCGATCTCCCGCGAGGTCATCATCGCCCGCCGCTCACGCCCCGGCTCGCCATGGATACCGACCCCCAACTCAAGCTCACCGGGCGGCAGTTCAAAGGTGGGACTCCCCTTGGCCGGCGTGGAGCAGGCGCTGAGCGCCACCCCGAAACTCCGCGTGGAACCGTTCACCCGCCGCGCCACTTCCGCCACCCGCTCCAGCGGGGCGCCCTCCTCCGCCGCGGCTCCGGCGATCTTCTCCACGAACAGGGTCGCCCCGGTGCCGCGCCGCCCCGCGGTGAACAGGCTGTCGGTCACCGCGACGTCGTCGTTGACGAGTACCTTGTCGACCCGGATGCCCTCCTCCTCGGCCAACTCCGCGGCCATGTCGAAGTTCAGCACGTCCCCGGTGTAGTTCTTGACGACGAACAGAACCCCCTGCCCCGCATCGACGGCGGCCGCCGCCCGCACCATCTGATCGGGCACCGGCGACGTGAAGACCTCCCCCGGACAGGCGGCCGACAGCATCCCCGGCCCCACGAAACCCGCGTGCAGCGGTTCATGCCCACTCCCACCGCCCGAGACGAGCCCCACCTTCCCCTCGACGGGAGCATCCCGCCGCACCACGACCCGGTTCTCCACATCGACGGCGAGCTCGGGATGCGCGGCAGCCATCCCGCGCAGCGCGTCCGACACGACGGTCTCGGGCACATTGATGAGCATCCTCATGGGCACCTCCGGCAGTGATGAACACAGTCGCCACCAGGTAAGCACCAGTCGGTGAGCGGTGGGGGCCCGGCACGGAATCCGGTCGGCCGGCGGACGGTCTCCGGCCGTTCCCCGGTCGCTCTGCTCTCGATATTCGTTCGGTATTCGAGAGGCCGCCGTCAACCTCTTGACCGCTCTGGTCCCAGCCACTATTTTGCGAAGAACGTAGACCCACAGATCCCGAGAGGAGGCGACCCGCAGATGAACACCAGCTCTGATCTTGGTCGCCTCGCCCAGTGCACCGCCTGGGCTCCGGGTCGGATCGCGCACGGCTGCTGAGTACGCCCTTCTGATGTGCCCTGTCGTGGCACATTCCAGGTTTCCTTCATGACCCTCCGGCACGTCGCTGTTGCGTGCCGTTTTGCGCCCGTTTTTCTCGCGTGGCGCGTCTGAGCACAGAGAGCTGCCTGAAATTGGCGAATATGATGAATCCATACATCGCGCACCAGAACGAGGGCCTGTCATGGTAGCGGCGCGGATCACGGTCAACGGGAAAGAAACACAGATTTCACCCGCTGCACCCCACACCACAGTGCTGGACCTCCTGCGTGAGCGTGGTCTCACCGGGACCAAGGAGGGCTGCGCCGAGGGTGAGTGCGGTGCCTGTTCGGTCCTGGTGGCCCGGCC
Organism: Streptomyces sp. NPDC048442; assembly: GCF_040651475.1. Taxonomy (NCBI): domain Bacteria; kingdom Bacillati; phylum Actinomycetota; class Actinomycetes; order Kitasatosporales; family Streptomycetaceae; genus Streptomyces; species Streptomyces sp. NPDC048442. Next base: position 120,071 of record NZ_JBEZKB010000006.1, on the reverse strand, counting down.
CGGGGTGAACAAGCCCACCGACTGGGTGGCGGTCAACGCCTGCCTGGTCCCGGCTGCGGCGCTCGACGGTCAGGAGGTCATCACCTCCGAAGGCCTCGCCACGGTCGGTGACCCCGGTACGGCCCCCACCCTGCACCCGGTGCAGGAGGAAATGGCCGTCCGCGGCGGCTCCCAGTGCGGATACTGCACTCCGGGATTCATCTGCAGCATGGCCTCCGAGTACTACCGGCCCGACCGCTGCGCGCACGGGGAATCGGTCGACGGCGGAGCCGGCCATGACGCCGAGCACGGTCCGAACGGTTTTGATCTGCACGCGCTGAGCGGAAACCTGTGCCGCTGCACCGGCTACCGCCCCATTCGCGATGCCGCGTTCGCCGTCGGTGAGCCCACCGACGAGGACCCCCTCGCGCAGCGCCGGGAGCAGGCCCCGCCGGCGCCGGTCGCCACCGAGTACACCCAGGACGAGAGCACGTTCCTGCGCAAGAACACCCTCGCCGAGACGCTGCAGCTGCTGCGCGAGCGTCCCGAAGCGGTGGTCGTCGCCGGCTCCACCGACTACGGTGTCGAGGTCAACATCCGTTCCCGCAGGGCGGATTGCGTGGTCGCCATCGACCGGCTGCCCGAACTGCGCGAGCTTCGCGTCGAGTCCGACCACATCGAGATCGGGGCGGCGCTGACGCTCACCGAGATCGAGCGCCGTCTCGACGGCGAAGTCCCGTTGCTGGCAGAGCTGTTCCCGCAGTTCGCCTCCCGGCTCATCCGTAACGGTGCGACCCTCGGTGGCAACCTGGGCACCGGTTCGCCCATCGGCGACAGCCCGCCGGTGCTGCTCGCACTCGAAGCGTCGTTGGTCCTCGCCGACGTCGACGGTGAGCGCGTGGTTCCCCTGGCGGACTACTTCACCGGCTACCGGCAGAGCGTGCGCCGTCCCGGCGAGCTGATCCGTGCGGTGCGCATCCCGCTGCCGCTGGCGCCGGTCACGGCCTTCCACAAGATCGCCAAGCGGCGCTTCGACGACATCTCCAGCGTGGCCGTCGGTTTCGCGCTCGACATCGAGGACGGGATCGTCCGCAAGGCGCGCATCGGCCTGGGCGGCGTGGCCGCCACCCCGATCCGCGCCCTCGCCACCGAGGCCGCCCTGGAGGGCAAGCCGTGGACGGCGGAGACCGTCGAGGCCGCGGCCCGGGAGCTGCGGGGCGAGGGCACGCCGATGAGCGATCACCGTGCCAGTTCCCTCTACCGTTCCGCGATGCTCGGCCAGAGCCTGCGGAAGCTGTACGCGCGACCCGCGACAAACACCGAGGCGGCGAAGTCATGAGTCATCTGTCCGAGCGCCCTGAAAAGCCCGTCGTCGGTGTTTCGATGCCGCACGAGAGCGCCACCCTCCACGTCACCGGCACCGCGCTCTACACCGACGACCTGGTGTACCGCACCAAGGACGTACTGCACGCCCACCCGGTCCAGGTCATGAAGGCCCACGGCAGGATCACCGCGCTGCGCACCGAGCCCGCGCTCGCCGTGCCCGGTGTGGTCCGCGTACTGACCGGTGCCGACGTGCCCGGCGTCAACGACGCCGGGATGAAGCACGACGAGCCGCTGTTCCCCGACGAGGTCATGTTCTACGGCCACGCGGTCGCCTGGGTTCTCGGCGAGACCCTGGAGGCGGCCAGGCTCGGTGCCCAGGCCGTCGAGGTGGAGCTCGAAGAGCTGCCCTCCGTGATCACACTGCAGGACGCCATCGCGGCCGAGAGCTTCCACGGCGCTCGCCCCCTGATGGTGACCGGTGACGTCGAATCCGGCTTCGCCGACTCCGCGCACGTCTTCACCGGCGAGTTCCAGTTCTCCGACCAGGAGCACTTCTACCTGGAGACGCACGCCGCGCTCGCTCTCATCGACGAGAACGAGCAGGTGTTCATCCAGAGCAGCAGCCAGCACCCCTCGGAGACCCAGGAAATCGTCGCGCACGTGCTCGGCCTGCACAGTCACGAGGTGACCGTGCAGTGTCTGCGGATGGGCGGCGGCTTCGGCGGCAAGGAGATGCAGCCGCACGGCTTCGCGGCCGTCGCCGCGCTCGGCGCCAAGCTGACCGGCCGCCCGGTCCGGCTGCGGCTGAACCGGACGCAGGACCTGACCATGTCCGGCAAGCGGCACGGCTTCAACGCCACGTGGAAGATCGGCTTCGACGCCGACGGCCGCATCCGGGCCCTGGACGCCACCCTGACCGCGGACGGCGGCTGGAGCCTGGACCTCTCCGAGCCGGTGCTGGCCCGTGCGCTGTGTCACATCGACAACACGTACTGGATCCCCAACGCGCACATCGCCGGCCGGATCGCCAAGACCAACAAGGTCTCCAACACCGCGTTCCGCGGCTTCGGCGGACCGCAGGGCATGCTCGTCATCGAGGACATCCTCGGCCGGGTCGCACCCCAACTCGGCCTGGATCCGATGGAGTTGCGGGAGCGCAACTTCTACCAGGCGGGCCAGAGCACGCCGTACGGCCAGCCGGTCACCCAGCACGAGCGGATCGCCACCGTCTGGGAGAAGGTCAAGGAGAACGGCGGCGTCGCCGACCGCAAGCGCGAGATCGCCGCGTTCAACGCCGCGCACCCGGACACCAAGCGGGCGCTGGCGATCACCGGCATCAAGTTCGGCATCTCGTTCAACCTCACCGCCTTCAACCAGGGCGGCGCGCTGGTACTGATCTACAAGGACGGCTCCGTCCTGATCAACCACGGCGGCACCGAGATGGGCCAGGGCCTCCACACCAAGATGCTCCAGGTGGCAGCGACCACCCTGGGCATCCCGCTGCACAAGGTCCGCCTCGCCCCCACCCGTACGGACAAGGTGCCCAACACCTCTGCCACCGCGGCCAGTTCGGGTGCGGACCTCAACGGCGGGGCGGTGAAGAACGCCTGCGAGCAGCTGCGCGAGCGGCTGGTGCAGGTGGCAGCCACCCAGCTGGGGTCGAACGCCTCGGACGTACGCATCGTCGAGGGCGTCGCACGCGGCCTGGGCAGCGACAAGGAGCTGGACTGGGACGACCTGGTGCGCACCGCGTACTTCCAGCGGGTCCAGCTCTCGGCGGCCGGCTACTACCGCACCGAGGGGCTGCACTGGGACGCGAAGGCCTTCCGGGGCTCGCCGTTCAAGTACTTCTCGCACGGCGCGGCCGCGGCCGAGGTGGAGGTGGACGGCTTCACCGGCGCGTACCGCATCCGCCGGGTCGACATCGTGCAGGACGTCGGCGACAGCCTCTCCCCGATGATCGACATCGGTCAGGTCGAGGGCGGCTTCGTGCAGGGCGCGGGCTGGCTGACGCTGGAGGACATGCGCTGGGACGGCACCGACGGGCCGAACCGGGGCCGGCTGCTGACCCAGGCAGCGAGCACGTACAAGCTGCCGAGCTTCTCGGAGATGCCCGAGGAGTTCCACGTCACGCTCATGGAGAACGCCACCGAAGAGGGCGCCGTCTACGGCTCCAAGGCGGTGGGCGAGCCTCCGCTGATGCTGGCGTTCTCGGTACGAGAGGCGCTGCGGCAGGCCGCCGCCGAGTTCGGGCCGAGCGGCGTCGGCGTCGAGCTGGCCTCGCCCGCGACACCGGAGGCGGTGTTCTGGGCCATCGAAGCGGCACGCGAGGGCAAGGCCTCCCAGAACGGGCACGTCGCGAACGGACACGTGGTGAACGGGCACGCGGTGAACGGGTACGCCGGGGACGGCGAGAACCGCTCCCAGGCGAGTGCGTTGAGCGGTGCCTGACATGACCTGGATCGCCGCGGTCGCGCGGTTGCGGGCACGCCGGGAGTCCGGCGTGCTGGTGACCGTCGCGACCGTGCGCGGCCACGCTCCGCGCGACGCCGGTGCGAAACTCGTCGTCGGGCAGAGCGAGACGTGGGGCTCGATCGGCGGCGGCAACGTCGAAGCCGTCGCCATCGACCGGGCCCGGGAGATGATCACCGCGGGCAAGGCGGAGCCGGAGCTGATGGACTTCGCCCTGAACGACAAGGTCACCAACCAGCACGGCGTGCAGTGCTGCGGCGGCACGGTCTCGGTACTGCTCGAACCGCTGCCGGTGGTACGGGCGGTCGCGGTCTTCGGCGTCGGGCACGTCGGGCTCGAACTGGCCCGCATCCTGGCCCGCCAAGACCTCGACCTCCATCTGGTCGACAGCCGCGCCGACATGCTCGCAGAGGAACGGCTCGACGTCCTCGCGGACTCGGTGGCACAGGTGCACCTGCATCACACGCCGCTGCTGCCCGAGGAGGTCTTCGAGGAGCTGCCGCGCGGCACCCACGTCCTGATCATGACCCATGATCATGCCGAGGACGCCGCACTGTGCGACGCGGCCCTGCGCACCGCCCATCTCGGCTCCATCGGGCTGATCGGGTCGTCGGCCAAGTGGGTGCGGTTCCGCAAACGCCTCTCCACCGAGGGCGGCCACGACGACGCCACCATCGATCGGATCAAGACCCCGATCGGGCTGGCCGACGTCACCGGCAAGGAACCCGCGACGATCGCCGTCAGTGTCGCCGCAGATCTGCTGCGCACCTTCGAAACCGAGGAGCACTGACTCTCCGCTCCCACAGAACCGACAGGGTGCCCCGCGCGCGTGCGCACGCACATGCGCGGGGCACCCTGTCGGTCCAGACCGATGGCCGGACGGGGGTGTCAGATGAAGACGCTCTTGCTGCCCGTCAGAATGAAGGTCACGCCGGGGTTGAGCAGTTGGTCGACACCACCTGTGCAGCCCGGCCCCGACCAGACCACCACCACCTGGTCCGTCTGGTTCGACACCGTGGACGTGCCGAAGTCGCTCAGCGGGAAGCAGCCGCTCGGCTCCTGGTGGGCCACACCGTTGATGACCAGGGATCCGTGGGCCGCGTACGCGCTCGTCGCAGCAGTGAGCGCGAGCGTCGCGGCCGTCGCGCAGGCCCCGAGAACCGTTGCCAGACGTCGCATCATGGGCGTACCTCTTTCAGTGTGGCGGGCTGCACCGACGCACCCCGCGCTGATCACCCAAAGTAGGTGACCGATTACTCAAGACCTCGCCCCCCGGTGGGGATCGTCTGCCCTGCGGGCCCTGCAGGGAGGCGCGGTGAACCGATGGGGTGCGAGCCGCCGCGAGATTGACTTCTCGCCTGTGGCCGGTGCCCACGTGACGCAAGGTGCGGCCGAGGTTCGCTCGCCCTCGGTCCCGCGCCCGGTGGTGTGATTGGCTACGCCGCATGGGTCGCAGCCGAGAGTTCTCCCCGCTGGACGCAACACCCCCTTTCGACCCCGAACTGGCCGTCGTACTGGAGGCGTTGGGCAAGGAGTCGAGGGAGTCGATCACCCCGGACAACCTTGCCGCGATGCAGGAGCGGGACGCTTCGGCCCGGCCCAGGCCGACCGCCGACGACCTCCGTGACGGCGGCCGTTTCGAGGTGGCGGAACTCTGTGTGCCGGGGCCGCCGGGCGGTCCTGACGTCACGCTCGTGAGCGCGCGGCCGGCCGGGCCCGCCGGGCCGCTGCCCCTCCTGTACTACCTGCACGGCGGCGCGATGATCATGGGCAACGCGTGGTCCGTGCTGCCGCGGATCCTCCGCGAGTGGGCCCTCCCGCTGGAAATGGCCGTCCTCTCCGTCGAGTACCGGCTGGCGCCGCAGGCGCAGTACCCGGCGCCGCTGGAGGACTGCTACGCCGGGCTCCTCTGGTCCGCCGGGCACGCGGCCGAGCTGGGCATCGACCCGGACCGCATCATCGTCGCAGGCAAGAGCGCCGGCGGCGGGCTCGCCGCGGCCCTCGCCCTGCTGTCCCGCGACCGGGGCGGCCCCGGGGTGCTGGGGCAGCTGCTGCTCTGCCCGATGCTCGACGACCGTGGCAGCACCTTCTCCAGCCGCCGGCTGTCGGGCCTCGGCGGGTGGGACCTCACCTCCCACGAGACCGTCTGGAAGGCACTGCTCGGTGACCGTTACGGCGCTGCGGACCTGCCGTGCTACGCGGCGCCCTCCCGTGCCACGGACCTCTCCGGGCTTCCCCCGGCGTACATCGAGGTCGGGTCGGCCGAGATGTTCCGGGACGAGGACATGGCGTACGCGAACGCGATCTGGCAGGCCGGCGGCCGTGCCGAACTGCACGTGTGGCCCGGTGCCTGCCACGGCTTCGACGGCCTGGCCCCGCAGGCGGCCCTCAGCCGGGATGCCCGCGAGGCCCGCACCCGCTGGCTCCGGCGCCTCCTCGCCCAGTCGGGCCGTTGACCGGTCCAGGTCGGACAGCTGGTCAGCAGCACCTTCGCCCCCTACCCGGTGGCCACCACGCGCCCGCACCCGGCCTGACCCATATCCTCGAAGAAAGTCGATGCCCCTGCCACTGATCGGAGCGCCCGATGCACCCCATGACCGAGGAAGAGTGGCGTACGTTCGTGCTCACTGGCACGCGGACCGGCAAGCTGGCGACCCATCGCAAGGACGGCCGCCCGCACGTCACCCCGGTGTGGTTCCTGATCGACGACGGTGACGAAGGCGGCGACGGCAGCGGTAGAAGCGGCAGTGGACCCCGCGTCGTCTTCACCACCTGGCACGAGTCGCTGAAGTGCAAGTCGCTGCTCCGCGAGCCGCGCTTCTCGCTGTGCGTCGACGACCAGGAACCGCCCTACAGCTACGTGATGCTGGAATGCGCGGCCGAGTTCACCGAGGACCCGGACGAACTCCGCACCTGGGCCACCCGCATCGGCAGCCGATACATGGGGTCTTCGAGCGGCGCCGCCTACGGGGAGCGGAACTCCGTGCCCGGCGAGTACCTGGTGCGCGCCAGGGTCGACCGGGTCGTGGCCTTCGGCGGCATCGCCGAATGATCCGGCGGGGCGGAGGCAACGGGCAGGAGTGAGGGGGGACTTACCAGGAGGTCCAGCCATGTGTCCGTGACACAAGGTCCGCGGTGCAGCGAAGCCGGTGTGCATCCGGCACGGCCCCGCCACTGCGCCCCCTGTACGACCTGGCCTCCGCCGCGTCCGGCCAGTGCGGGGCGCTCCCCGTCTGGATGCCCCCGGACACTTACCCGTCCGGCTACTCCTCGAACGCCCTCAGGATCCGCTCCGCCGCCAGTGTGGGCGTCAACTCGCCGTCGCGCAGGGCCTGTTCGATGCCGGGTGCCGCGCGGCGTACCGCCGGATGGGAGTGCAGCCGGCCGAGCAGCTCGTCGCGGACCATCGCCCACGCCCAGTCGACCTGCTGGCCCGCCCGCTTCGCGGCCAGCCGGCCGGAGGAGTCCAGGAGCGTACGGTGCTGCTCCAGGCGGTCCCACACCTCGTCGAGCCCGGCGTTCTCGCGGGCGCTGCAACTCAGCACCGGGGGAGTCCAGTTGGCGTCGGCCGGGTGCATCAGACGCAGGGCGCCCGCCAGCTCCCTCGCCGCGGACCGCGCGTCGCGCTCGTGCGGGCCGTCCGCCTTGTTGACCGCGACGATGTCCGCCAGCTCCAGGACGCCCTTCTTGATGCCCTGCAGCTGATCGCCCGTACGGGCCAGGGTGAGGAGCAGGAACGAGTCGACCATGTTCGCCACGGCCGTCTCGGACTGGCCGACGCCCACCGTCTCCACCAGCACCACGTCGTACCCGGCGGCTTCCACCACCACCATCGCCTCACGCGTCGCCCGCGCAACCCCGCCCAGCGTCCCCGCCGAAGGCGACGGGCGGACATAGGCGGCCGGGTCGACGGCGAGGCGCTCCATCCGGGTCTTGTCACCCAGGATGGAGCCGCCCGTACGGGTCGACGACGGGTCCACGGCGAGCACCGCGACCCGGTGCCCGAGCCCCGTCAGCATCGTGCCGAACGCGTCGATGAAGGTCGACTTGCCGACACCGGGAACACCGCTGATGCCGATCCGCCGCGCATGACCCGAATGCGGCAGCAGCGCGGTCAGCAGTTGCTGGGCGAGCACCCGGTGATCCGCCCGGGACGACTCGACGAGAGTGATCGCTCGGGCCACGAACGCCCGCTTCCCGTCCAGCACGCCCTTGGCGTACGCCTCGATGTCGATCTTCGGGGGCATCGGCCGTCAGCCCTCCGTGGCGTCGGCCGGTGCGGTGCCGGTCGGTGTGGTGCCGGTTGGTGCGGTGCCGGTTGGTGCGGTGCCGGCCGGCTCGGCCAGCTCGTGCCCCAGATCCGCGGCCAGCCGCTGCACCAGGTCGTACGCGGCGTCCGGGATCACCGTCCCCGGCGGGAAGACCGCGGCCGCACCCGCCTCGTGCAGCGTCGGGATGTCCTGGGGCGGGATCACGCCGCCGACGACGATCATCACGTCCTCACGGCCCTCCGCCGCCAGCTCCTCCCGCAGCGCCGGTACGAGCGTGAGGTGCCCGGCCGCGAGGGAGGAAACCCCGACGATGTGCACGTCCGCCTCGACGGCCTGGCGCGCCACCTCCGCCGGCGTCTGGAACAGCGGGCCGACGTCCACGTCGAAGCCCAGGTCGGCGAAGGCCGTGGCGATCACCTTCTGGCCGCGGTCGTGGCCGTCCTGGCCCATCTTGGCGACCAGGATGCGCGGACGGCGGCCCTCCGCCTGTGCGAAGGAGTCGACCAGGGCACGGGTGCGCTCCACCGAAGGGGACTCTCCTGCCTCGTTGCGGTACACACCGGCGATCGTACGGATCTGACCCGCGTGCCGCCCGTAGACCTTCTCCAGCGCGTCCGAGATCTCACCGACGGTCGCCTTCGCACGGGCGGCGTTCACGGCGAGGGCGAGCAGGTTGTCGTCGAGACTCTGGGAGGAACCCCGCTCGGCGGACGCCGTCAGCGCACGCAGCGCGTCCTGGCAGGCCGCCTCGTCGCGCTCCTCGCGCAGTCGCTTCAGCTTGGCGATCTGCTGCGTACGGACGGAGGAGTTGTCGACCTTGAGGACGTCGATCTGCTCGTCGGTGGCCACCCGGTACTTGTTGACGCCGATCACCGGCTGGCGGCCCGAGTCGATACGGGCCTGGGTGCGCGCCGCCGCCTCCTCGATGCGGAGCTTGGGGATGCCCGCGTCGATGGCCTTCGCCATGCCGCCGGCCGCCTCCACCTCCTCGATGTGCTGCCAGGCACGCCGCGCCAGGTCGTACGTCAGCTTCTCGACGTACGCGGAGCCGCCCCACGGGTCGATGACCCGGCCGGTGCCGGACTCCTGCTGGAGCAGCAGCTGCGTGTTGCGGGCGATGCGCGCCGAGAAGTCGGTGGGCAGCGCGAGCGCCTCGTCGAGGGCGTTGGTGTGCAGCGACTGGGTGTGGCCCTGGGTCGCGGCCATCGCCTCGATGCAGGTGCGCGGCACATTGTTGAAGACGTCCTGCGCGGTCAACGACCAGCCGGAGGTCTGCGAATGGGTGCGCAGCGAAAGGGACTTGGCGTTCTTCGGGTCGAACTGCTTGACCAGCTTGGCCCACAGCAGACGCGCCGCCCGCATCTTCGCGATCTCCATGAAGAAGTTCATGCCGATCGCCCAGAAGAAGGAGAGGCGAGGTGCGAACGCGTCGACGTCCAGGCCGACTTCGAGCCCGGCCCGCAGATACTCCACACCGTCCGCGAGGGTGTACGCCAGCTCCAGGTCGGCCGTCGCCCCCGCCTCCTGGATGTGGTACCCGGAGATGGAGATGGAGTTGTAGCGCGGCATCTTCTGCGAGGTGAACGCGAAGATGTCGGAGATGATCCGCATCGAGGGCTTCGGCGGATAGATGTAGGTGTTGCGGACCATGAACTCTTTGAGGATGTCGTTCTGGATGGTCCCGGCCAGTTTCTCCGGCGGCACCCCCTGCTCCTCCGCCGCCACGATGTAGAGCGCGAGCACCGGCAGCACGGCGCCGTTCATCGTCATCGACACCGACATCTTGTCCAGCGGAATACCGTCGAAGAGCTGGCGCATGTCGTAGATCGAGTCGATCGCCACGCCCGCCATGCCGACGTCGCCGGTCACCCGGGGGTGGTCGCTGTCGTAGCCGCGGTGGGTGGGCAGGTCGAAGGCGACGGACAGGCCCTTCTGACCGGCCGCCAGGTTGCGCCGGTAGAAGGCGTTGGACTCCTCGGCGGTGGAGAAGCCCGCGTACTGGCGGATTGTCCACGGCTGGTTGACGTACATCGTCGGGTAGGGGCCGCGCAGGTACGGGGCCACCCCCGGGTACGTGTTCAGGAAGTCCAGGCCCTCGGTGTCCCTGGCCGTGTACAGCGGCTTGACGGGGATGCCCTCGGGCGTGTTCCAGACGAGGTCCTCGACGCCGTGGCCGGTCGACTCCTTGACGGCCGCACGCCACTGCTCCTCGGAGCCGGCGGGTGCGTCCGCCGAGCCGATCGGGATCTGCGAGAAGTCGGGAATCCCGGCGGAGTGGGGGATGCTGCCCATTACTTCACTTCCATACGGTCGAGGACGGAGGTGAGGATGGCCACCGCGTCCGAGCCCGCGAAGACGAACGCGTCGACGCCGGCACTGCGGTACGTGTCTTCGGCTTCCCCGGGACGGCCCGCGAGGAACACCGTCCGCGCCCCCGCCTCTTTGAGGGCGGCGGCGACGTCCGCCGCCTGCTCCGCGTACAGGGCGTCACTGGAGCAGATGCAGGCGACGCCCGCACCGCTCGCGGCGAACGCCCCGGCGACCGAGCCCGGGTCCACCGTCACCGGGTCGTGCACCGGCTCGACGCCTCCCGCCTGGAAGAGGTTCGCGGCGAAGGTGACCCGGCCGGTGTGCGCCGCGGCCGGGCCGAGGGCGGCGAGGAAGACGCGGGGCCTGGCCCCGGTCGCCGCCAGGTGGGCGTCGGAGCGGGCGCGCAGCGCCTCGTACGTCTCGTCGCGACGGACCCGGGGGAGCCCCCCGGACGGCTTCGCGGGCGCCGGGTCACGGTCGACCTGGCGCTCGGCGAGGTTCGGGAACTCGCTGACGCCGGTGATCGGTTCGCGCCGCTTGGCGAGCGCCTTCGTACGGCGCTCCCAGGTGGCGGCGATCCGCTCACCCACCAGACCCGAGGCCAGAGCCTGCTGCTGGCCGCCCGCCTGCTCGATCTCCTGAAACCACTCCCACGCCGCCGCCGCCAGCTCGTCCGTCAGCTGTTCGACGTACCAGGAGCCGCCCGCCGGGTCGACGACCCTCGACAGGTGCGACTCCTCGACGAGGATGGTGGAGGTGTTACGGGCGATACGGCGCGCGAACGCGTCCGGCAGGCCGATCGCCTGGTCGAACGGCAGCACCGTCACCGAGTCGGCGCCGCCCACCCCGGCCGCCATGCAGGCGATCGTGGTGCGCAGCATGTTCACCCACGGGTCGCGGCGCGTCATCATCACCGACGACGTCACCGCGTGCTGCCGCTGCGCCCCTGCGCCCGGCGCACCGCACACCTCGGCGACCCGGGCCCACAGGCGGCGCGCCGCACGGAACTTGGCGATGGTGAGGAACTGGTCGGCGGTCGCCGCGTACCGGAAGTCGAGCTGCCCGCAGGCCGCTTCGACGTCGAGACCGGCTTCGGTGAGGGTACGGAGGTAGGCGACGCCGGTCGCGAGGGAACAGCCCAGCTCCTGCGCCGCGGAAGCCCCGGCCTCGTGGTACGGCAGGGCTTCCACCACCAGGGCGCGCAGCCCCGGGTACTGACGTGAAGTCAATTGGGCGAGCGCGGCGGCCTGTCCGGCGAGCTCCGGCTCGTACGTCCCGGTGCGGGCGGCGAGGCCCAGCGGGTCCGCGCCCAGGCTGCCGCGCGCCTCCTCGGCGGTCACTCCGCGTGCCTCGAAGATGCGGAGCAACTCGCGTGCGGCGGCGTCGAATTCGGCCCCCGCGTCGAGTGCCACCGGTGCGAGGTCGAGGTACACCCCGTCCAGTGCCTGCTCCAGACCGGACACCGGCAGTCCGGCGTCGCCGACCGCGAGCCACAGCGAGGAGACCCCGTTCTCCAAGTCGGCCAGTACGGCCTCGTTGGCGCGTGCGGGATCGGGCCGTTCGTGCCGCTGCCGTACGTCCCACCCGCCGGTGGCCGTCGTCCCCGCAGCGGATCCACCCCGGGTGAACGGGGCGAAACCGGGCAGTCCGGGCGAGTCGGCTTCGCGGGTGTCGTCGGCGGTGTACAGCGGGCGCGTGCGGAGCCCGTCGTCGAGGGAAGTGGAGAGGGCTTCTTCGGCCGCAGTCCCCGTGACGTCTTTACCCGATTTGCGCAGCACGCCTTCCACCAGGCGCTGCCACTGCTCATGGGTCGCATCAGGGAACTCGGCGGCCAGGGAAAGCCCGTCGTCAGGCAGGACCGTCATGCTCAGATGCTAGGGCAGTGCGCCAAAGGTGCAGCAGGGGTAACCGCTGTGACCTTGACCTCTCCTGACCTGCCTTGATCCGTTCGGCCGAATGCCCTACTGGGAAGTAGCTTGAGGGTCGCGGAGCATTGTCAGTGCCGCCCCCTAGTGTTGGATCATGAGCTACTCACTGAGTCTGTACCTGGTCGATCCCGCTACGGTCCGGGCCGCCGTCGGCTCCGGGGACGACAAGTTGCGCCGCATGATCGGCGGCCGCTTCAAGGCCCGGATCCAGCACGACGACGACTGGTTCGCGAGCGAGATCGAAAGGGGCGCGCCCACCCGCTCCGACGCGGTGCGCGCGGTCCTCGACGGCGGCCCGTACGACGAGGAGTTCGCCTTCCAATACGGCTACGCGTACAAGCTGGTCTGCGAGTTCTACGGCCGGAGCCTCTTCAACAACCACTTCTCGCCGTACCGCGGGGACTGGCTGGAGGAGGTCGACAAGGGGCTGAAGGACCTGGGGATCAAGGCAGTCGAGATATCGGAGTTCTCCTACGGCTCCCTGCCCGAGGGGCTCCCCAGGCCGGACGACCTGCCCGGTTACGGGGAGTGGAGCGCCGGGCAGTGCCGCGACGCACTCGTCCAGTGGGAGGCGAGCACCCCCGAGCGGCGTGCGGCGCTGGACTCCGAGGTGCTGGAGTCGATCGAGTCGATCGTGGAGTGGCTCCGGCAGGCCGGGGCGAAGGAGGGCGCCGGGGTGGTCGGCTTCTCCCACTGATCCGGCTGGTTCCACTGGTCCCGCTGATCCGTCTGGTTTCCACTGGCTCCACTGGTCCCGTTGATCCGTCTGGTTTCCACTGGCTCCGCTGGTCCCGCTGACCCGACGGTCCCCACTGTGTTCAGACCAGCCGGAGTTCGCCCTCCGGCTGCTCCTTGCCGGGGCCCGTCGGGGAGGACACCAGGGAGAAGGGGTGGCCGGCCGGGTCGGAGTAGCGGCGCACGTCCCGGCTGAGACCGGTGTTGTTCGGGGTCTCCAGGGGGCGGGCGCCGAGGCCGACGACCTCGCGCTCCGCCTCGTCCATGTCCTCGCCCGCCACCAGGATGCGCAGGTGTGCCTGCTGGGAGTCGTCGGGGCGTGGCCAGCTCGGCGGCGCGTAGCCGTGGTCGCGCCGGATCGCGAGGTGGACGCCGTCGTGGCCGACGATCTCCACGAAGTCCATGTCCTCGCCCCGGCGGGTCTCCGCGTCGAAAAGCCTGGCGTAGAACGCCGCCAGTTCGTCCGCGTCCGCACAGTCCAGTACGAGTACTGTCCGCTTCTGCACCGTCATGTTCCCGTCCCGCCTCTGCTGATCCGCCGTGGCCGATGGCTGCCCCTACGGTCTGCGCGTACCCCGGGCGGGCGAGGAAACGCCGACACGGCGGCCGGGGCTCACACGGCGGGGCTTGCACAGCGGTGTTGACGAGGCGGGGCTCACCCAGCGGGCTCACACGGTGGTGAAGCGCCCGCTCGCCTCGCCGCTCAGCCGCCCCGCCGGCACCTTCCGTCCGAACAGCAGCACCACCAGGTCCTGTGCGGCCCCCGTGACCACGCTCCCGCTGCCGTACGCCCAGTCCAGGTCGTCGGCCTGCAGCCGCACGCCGTCCAGCTTCGCCCCGAAGAACCTGGTGCCCCTGGGGCTCGCGGTCCCCAGGACGATCCGCAGCCTGTCGTCGGGGACCCGGCGGTCCAGGCCGAGCGGGATCGCGATGTCCAGGCCGTGCACCAGGTCGTGTCCGAGCGCCGACGCGAAGCCGCCCACCGGCGGCTTCCACGGGTGGTGCGCGTTCTCCCGCAGCGCCGCCGCCATCTCCCGCTCCGACATCCGTGCCGCGTCCCGGCGTGCGACCCGGTCGGTCATCCGGTCCATGCTGCCCCGCGCCCCGACCAGCTCGGCCAGCACCTTGCGGAGCGGGTAGCGGAACCCGAGCGACATGTGGGCCGCCACCTCGCGCACCCGCCACCCGGCGCACAGGGTGGGCTCCTCCCACCGCTCGGCGGGCAGCCGGTCCAGCAGGTCCGCCAGCTCGCGGCGCTCGGCCGCGATCGCTTCCCTGATCTCGCCGACATCGGTGCCCTGCTTCGTATTCCCCATGGTCACAAGGGTGTTGGAACGGTCATCAGAAGTCCAAGAAGGGTTCTGTCTCGCCACTAGCATGATCAGTTATGGAACTCCGACAGCTCCGGTACCTCGTCGCGGTGGTGGAGGAGGCGAACTTCACCCGGGCCGCCGCCCGCCTCCACGTCGCCCAGCCCGGCGTCAGCGCGCAGATACGCCGGCTGGAGCGGGAACTCGGGCAGGCGCTCCTCGACCGCACCGGCCGCACCGTCACCCCCACCGAAGCGGGCGAGGCGATCCTGCCGCACGCCCGCGCGGTGCTCGCCGCCGCCGACGCGGTGCACACCGCAGCCGACGAACTCACCGGACTCCTGCGCGGCAGGGTCAGGGTCGGATCGCTGCTGGGCGTCCCGGCCGGCGTGTTCGACCTGGCGGGAGTGCTCGCCGACTTCCACGACGCGCACCCGGGAGTCGAGTTCTCCCTCACCGAGGACACCTCCGAGCGGCTGCTCGCCGCCCTGCACCGGGGCGAACTCGACATGGTGCTGGCCTCGGTCGCCGACGAACAGCCCCCGCCGGGCGTCGCCTTCCAGATCCTGCTGGACGAACCGCTGAGGGCCGTCATGACCCCAGACGACCCCCTGGCCCTGCCGCCGGAACGCACCGTCATCCCCCTGGCAGCCCTGTGCGACCGCCCGCTGATCAGCCTTCCGGCGGGCACCGGAGTGCGCGGCGTGCTCGAACGCAGCTGTACGGAAGCGGGTTTCCGCCCCGTCGTCGCCTTCGAGGCATCGGCCCCGCAAGTCCTCCTCCAACTGGCCTCGCGCGGCCTCGGCGTCGCGGTGCTCCCGGCCGGAACGGTGGCACGGGCCGGCCCGCACCTGCGCGTGCTCGCGCTCGCCGGCCCCTGCCCGCGCGCCCGCATCGCCCTCGCCCGCCGGGCGGGCGGCCCCACGGGATCGGCGGCCCGCGCCTTCCTGCGACACCTCGCCCGCGCATTGCCGGAGTGGCTGGCGGAGGCTCAGTCGCCCAGGTGATCCTGCCCGTGCGGGGGCGTGATGCCGGGGGAGAGCGCTGTGTCGGGGGAGAGCGCTGTATCGGGGGAGAGCACGGTATCGGAGGAGGGCGCGGTGTCGGATGAGTGTGCGAAAGACAGCTCGCGGCCGTCCCCGCGCGGTGCGAAGAACCGGGCCACCGACTCGGCGGACACCTCGCCCGGAGTCGCCGGGGACCACCGCGGGTTCCGGTCCTTGTCGACGATCTGCGCGCGTACCCCCTCCACCAGGTCGCTCTCGTGCAGTGCCGTGCACGACACCCGGTACTCCTGCACCAACACCCGCTCCAGGGAGCCGAGTTCACGTGCCCGGCGCACCGCCTCCAGGGTCACCTTCACCGAGGTGGGCGACTTGGCGAGGATCGTCTCGGCGGCCTCCTTCGCCGCCTGCACCCCGCTGCCGGTCAGCCGCTCCAGGATCTCCTCGACACTGGCTGCCGCGTAACAGTGGTCGATCCACTCGCGGGCGTCCGCGAGTTCACCGCCGGGCGGCTGCGTCGCGCAGTGCCGTACCGCCTCATCGGCAGGCACGGTGGCGAGATCCGCGATCAGCGCGTCGAGGCGCTCCGACGGTACGAAGTGGTCGGCGAGGCCGCACAGCAGTGCGTCGGCCGCGCCCACCGCCGAGCCGGTCAGCGCGAGGTGCGTGCCCAGCTCGCCGGGTGCCTGCGCGAGGAGGTGCGTACCGCCGACGTCGGGGACGAAGCCGATGCCGGTCTCCGGCATGGCGACCCGGGAGCGCTCCGTGACGACCCGCACGCTGCCGTGTGCGCTCACCCCGACGCCGCCGCCCATCACGATGCCGTCCATCAGGGCGACGTACGGCTTCGGGAAGCGGGCGATGCGTGCATTGAGCCGGTACTCGTCCCACCAGAACGTCTCGGTCGCCCGGCCGTCACCGTCGCGTGCGTCGTCGTGAATGGCCCGGATGTCACCGCCCGCACACAGCCCGCGCCCGCCCGCACCGGAGATCACGACGGTCTCGACGGCCGGATCGGACTCCCAGGAGGCGAGGGCCGCGTCGAGGGTGAGGACCATGGGGTGGGTGAGGGAGTTGAGGGCCTTGGGACGGTTGAGGACGAGGTGTCCGGCGCGGCCCTCGATGTGTACGAGGACGGGATCGTCCGCGTTCTGTGCGTGCATGGGTCAGCCCTTCGGGGACGGGTCGTGGGATGCGGGGAGCGGGAGCTGTCGTACGGCCCGCCGGGGCTGGATCGCCCCGGCGGCTGCCTCGTGCAGGGTGCCGGTCACCTCGTCGGTCCACATGATCGACAGGCTAATCGAGGTGCTGAACGCGCTGTCAGTACTGCGGGCGCTCGCTCAGTGCTCGTATCGGCGCTCGTACCAGTGCTCGGATCAGTGCTCGTTCTCCGTCGGCCGCAGGTCGCGCGGGATCCACGCCCAGGCCACCGCCGCGGCGCCCAGTGTCAGGACCGCGCCGACCAGGAACGCCGGGGTGATGGCCGTCGTGTACGCCGCCGAGACCGCGTCCAGAAGGGTGCGGCCGGCGTCGCCGCCGATGCCCTGGGCGACGTGCGCGGCCTCGCCGACCGAGTCCCGTACCGACTGCGCCGTCGGTCCTTCCAGGTCCAGGGACGGCAGGTTCGTGCGGTACAGGGCGGTGGCCAGGCTGCCGAGGATGGCGACGCCGAGCGCGGCGCCCAGCTCGTAGCAGGTCTCCTCGACGGCCGCCGCGCCGCCGACCTCGTGGGCCGGGGTGGCCGCCATCAGCGTCACCGAGGCGACCGTGGTCGCGATGCCGACGCCCATGCCGAGGACGGCGAGCGCGACGGCGACCGCCGGGTAGCCGATCTCGGCGAACTGCTGCACCGTCCACGGCAGGGCGAGGCCCACCGTCATGACGACCAGTCCCGAGCCGAGAATGTGCCGGATCTGGAAGCGCTGCATCAGCGACGGCGTCACCATCGAGGTGAGCACCAGGCCGAGCGAGGCGGGCAGCAGGCGGATGCCCGCCTCAAGAGGCGTGTACCCCTGCCCGTACTGGAACCACTGCGTCACCAGGAAGAGCACCGCGCCCATGCCGACCATGCCGAGGAAGATCGACACGGCGGCGATGGAGAACGACCTGTTGGTGAACAGACGCACCTGGAGCAGCGGGCTCTCCAGTCGGAGCTGGCGGCGTACGAACACCGTCAGTGCGACCGCGGCCAGGGCCAGCAGCGCCCACGGCAGCGGGTCCGCGAAGCCGCTCTTGCCGAGCTGCTTGATGCCGCCCGCGAGGGCGAGCATGCCGACGATCGACTGACCCACGCCCCACCAGTCCCAGCGGCCGCTGCGCGGCGAGTGCGACTCGGGCAGGATCCAGGCGCCCAGTGCGATCACCAGGGCGGCGACGGGCAGGTTGAGCAGGAACGCGGACTGCCAGCCGAAGTCCTCGACGAGGAGTCCGCCGACCACCGGGCCCAGCGCCATGCCGGCACCGAAGACGGCCGCCCACACGGCGTACGCGAAGGCCCGCTCGCGGGCGTCGAGGAAGACGTTCCGCAGGATCGACAGCGTGGACGGCATGATCGCCGCTCCGCCGACGCCGAGCAGGGCGCGGGCCGCGATCACGTGCCACGCCTCGGTGGCGAAGACCGCGAGCAGCGAGGCCAGCGCGAAGATCGCGAAGCCGGTCAGCAGCATCCGCTTGCGGCCGAGCCGGTCGCCCAGCGCACCCGCCGTCACCAGCAGCCCGGACAGGATCAGCGCGTAGACGTCGATGATC
Organism: Streptomyces sp. NPDC048442; assembly: GCF_040651475.1. Classification (NCBI taxonomy): domain Bacteria; kingdom Bacillati; phylum Actinomycetota; class Actinomycetes; order Kitasatosporales; family Streptomycetaceae; genus Streptomyces; species Streptomyces sp. NPDC048442. The sequence continues at coordinate 101,988 of NZ_JBEZKB010000006.1, read as the reverse complement.
CACAGCTGCTCGACCGAGCCGGGCTGGAGGTCGGCGACCAGCGAGGGGAACGCCACGTTGAGGATCGTGGTGTCCATGGCGATCAGCAGGAGGCTGCCCGACAGGATCGCGAGGACGGCCCAGCGCCGGGGGTCCAGGTGCGGGGCAGCGGACCCGGTGTCGGGCCGGGCGGCGGCGGGGGAGGACATGGGACATCCGTTCCGAGACTAGTGAGACTCAAGTGAGACATTAGTGTCTCACACGGATGTCTGGTGTCCCAGTTGAGGGGGGAGGGGGCGGTAAGGGCCGACGAAAAGGACTGGTGGGGAACGGCTGAAAGCCGCACTCTGTCCGGATGTTGATCAGAGAAGCCACCGCCGACGACTGGGCCGCGATCTGGCCCTTCTTCCACAAGATCACCGCCGCCGGTGACACCTTCACCTTCCCCGTCGACCTCGACAGGGAGACCGGCCGCGGCTGGTGGATGCTGGACGCCCCGAACCGTACGGTCGTCGCCGTCGACGACACCGGGGAGATCCTCGGCACCGCGAAGATGAACAGCAACCAGCGCGGCAACGGCGCCCATGTCGCCAGCGCCAGCTACATGGTCGACCCCGCCCACGGCGGCCGGGGCGTGGGCCGCGCCCTCGTCGGGCACACCCTCGACTGGGCGCGCGCCGAGGGCTTCCGGTCCATGCAGTTCAACGCGGTCGCAGCCAGCAACACCCACGCCGTACGGCTCTACGAGCAGCTCGGTTTCCGCATCATCGGCACCGTCCCGGAGGGCTTCCGGCACCCGGAGCAGGGGTACGTCGGGCTGCACATCATGCACCGGCCGCTCTGAGCGGGCCCGCGGAGTGGAACGTCGGACTCCGGGGCTTCTTGAGGGCCTCGGGGCTCTCTCGGGGCACCCTCGGGGTGAAGCATCAGACCTGGGGCGTACGGCGCCGCCAGCCGTAGCCCCGACGGAGGAGAAGCAGTCCGTCCGGTGAGCTGACTGCCGGGCCCCGGGCCGCCCTTAGCGTCATACGGAGAAGATCCGGGCACTGCCGAGGGTGAGTTGGGGACATGGCCACGCTGAAGTACACACTGAAGGAATTCCGGGGCCAGGCACGGCAGTTGCTGCTCACCGGGGCGGCGGTGGCCGTCGGTGTCGCCTTCCTCGTCCTCGCGGTCGGCGGCAGCAACGCCCTCGTCAGCTCCTTCGGCCAGCTCGCCGCCGCCGAGGTCGGCCCGGCCGCCCTCCAGGTCACGCCCGGCGCACGCGACGCGGGCACCCCGAAGGATCCGGGACTGGCCCGGGACACCGCTGCGAAAGCCGCCCGGGTCCCCGGCGTCGACGCCGTCGCGGCCCGGCAGACCGGGCGTGGCACCGTCCTCACCCCCGCCGGACGGCCCCTCGACGAGCCCGCCGTCGTCACCTCCCTCGCCGCGGCCCCCGCCCTGCGCTGGCAGCTCGCCGACGGCGGGAAGTGGGCCGTCGCCCCCGACGAGGTCATGCTCGACAGCCGCACCGCCGACCGCATCGGTGTACGTCCCGGCGGACGGGTCGCCCTCCTGACTGCGGACGGCGGCCGCACCACGGCCCTCCTCACCGGCACCCTCGACACCAGGGGTGCGCCCAGCTTCGCCGGACAGCCCGTGATCGGCGCCCCCGACGGGCAGCTCGCCAGGTACGCCGCCGAGCCGCACACCACCCAGCTCGACCTCGCCGTCCGGGCGGGCGACGAGCGCGCCGTCGCCGGCGCGGTGCGCACCGCGCTCGGCGACCACGCGCGGGTCCGTACCCACGAGGAATCCGTCGACGCGGCGAAGAAGGACAGCGGAAACCTGTACGTGCTGGTGCTCGTCGCCGCACTGTGCTTCGTACTGATCGCCATGGCCGTGGCCCGCATGGTCGTCAGCAACACCTTCTCGGTCGTCCTCGCCCAGCAGGTCCGCCAGCTCGCCCTGCTGCGCTGCATCGGCGCGACCCGCGGCGAGATCCGCACCCACGTCCGCCGCCAGGGCCTGCTGCTCGGCATCGGCGCCTCGCTCACCGGGCTCCTCCTCGGCGCGGGCGCGAGCGCCCTGGGAACCCTGCTGCTCGGCACGTTCGACCTCGGCCCGGTGTCGGTCGACCTGATGCCCGGCTGGATCGTCTTCCTCCTGGCGCTCCTGTTCGGCGTGCTGCTCACCGTCCTCGCGGTCCGCGCACCGGCCAGGAGCGCTTCCGCGGTCCCGCCCGTCGCGGCCCTCGGTGGCGCGCACACCGCGACCCCCGACAGCACCGGCAGCCGGGCCGTGCGCACCACCTTCTCCGTGCTGCTGCTCGGCCTCGGCGCCCTGCTGCTGGTCGGCGGCGCGTACGCCCCGGTCCCGCTCAGCGTCCTTACGGTCACCGCCGGAGCGATCCTCAGCTTCTTCGGCGTGCTGCGCCTCGCCCGCTGGCTGCTGCCGCCCGTCGTCTCCCTGCTCGCGCTGCCGACCCGCCGCTTCTCCGGTACGACGGGGAAGCTCGCCGCCCAGCAGCTGCGGGGCAACCCGGGCCGTACCGGAGCCGCCGCCTCGGCGCTGCTGGTCGGCGTGACCGTGATGGTCGCCGCCTCGACCGTCGTCTCCACCACCGGCGGCTCGCTCGGCGACATGCTCACCTCCCGGCAGCCGGGATCGTTCTCGCTGGTCACCGACAAGAAGCAGGTTCCCGGGGCGGCACTGGCCGTGCTCGGCAAGGAGAAGGGGCTGCGGACGGTCCCGGTCCGCACCGCCACGATCGACGCGGGCGCCCGCGCCGGCCGGAAGATGATCGTCGCGAGCGCCGACCCCGCCCTCCTCAACACGGGCATGGAGGGCGCCGACCAGGCCCGCAAGCTCGGCGACGGCCAGGCCCTGGCCTCCTACGGCAGCGCCCGCACCGCCCACCCGGCCGGCCTGGACGTCGCCCCCGGCGCCTCGGGCTACCCGTTCGCGGTCGTCCCCGAGGCCTCGTACTTCGTCACCCCCCGCACCATGGACCGCATCGCCCCCCGCGCCCCCGTCACCACCGCCTGGATCAGCCCCGCCGACGGCCTCTCGCACGAGGAGGCCCGCAAGCTCCTGGACAAGGCACTGCTCGACCAGCCGACGGTACGGGTCCACGACGCGGGAGCCGAGGCCGAGTTCTTCCGTACGATGCTCGACCGCATGGTCATGATCGCGGCGGTGCTGCTCGCCTTCACGATGGCGATCGCCGCCCTGGGCGTCGCCGCGACCCTCATGCTCGGCGTCGACGAACGCACCCGCGAGATCGGCATGCTGCGCGCGATCGGCCTCAGCGGCGGCCAGTTGCGCGGGATGCTCACCCTGGAGGCCGTCCTGCTGTCGCTCACCGGCGCGGTCGCCGGAACCGTGCTGGGCCTGGTCTACGGATGGCTCGCGGGCCGTTCGGTGACCCAGGAGTACGGAATCCAGCACACCCCGGGCCTCATGATCGCCGGACTCCTGGCGGTCACCGTCCTGATCGGCCTGGCCGCCGCGGTCCTGCCCGCCAGGCGGGTGCGGCGGATGGCGGTCGTGGACGCGCTGCACGCGGAGTGACACGACCGCCCGTACGGGCCGGGGGCAGAGCGGCGCCCCCGGCCGGGTGGATCAACCCACGTCGCCGGTAGGGGAGTCGGCCTCACCGGTACGGGTGTCGCGCGGTGCGGCGGGCCGGGCGGTGGGCCGGGCGGTGGGCTCGGCCGTGGGCCTGCCCGTGTGCTCGGCCGCGGGTTCGGCGGTCCGGGTCACTTCGGCGCGGATCATGGCGTTGAGGGCGAGGAACGGGTCGATGGGCATGGCAAAGCCTTCTCTCGTGCAGTGATTGCGGTGATTTGCGCTGATTGCCAGGGGGCCTGCGGGTCGCCCGCGCGGGTGTGCGGGCGGGGGCCTCCTCAGCAGCGCAGCACCACGCAGCGCACCGGACACGGCTCCGGAACCCGGGTGTGCGCCCAGGTCCAGGCAACCGCTCCCGCCCGCCCAACAGGGCGTGCACGGAAGGCGGTTCGTACCGTACGGACGGGCCGGAGCACCGGACTGCGGCCGGTGCTCCTGCGCGGAGTCCCGGCGAGCACCCGCAGTTCGGTGTCCGTGCCGTCCGACATGCCCTCGGACTCGGCGGCGGACAGCGGACGCGCGTCCGGCGCGGCATCGGCCCCGGGCAGCCCCGACATCGCCAGCGCGGCAAGCACGGCGCACACGACGAACACCGCGGCGGTCGCCGCGACGCATGCGGGCAGCACCGCGCGCGCACGGCGCCGGTGCGGCGGCCGGTGGGAGCGGGGCGCGTCAGCCATGGGGCACAGGTGCCCCACGGGAGGGCCGGGTTCAGCCCGCGGAGCCGGAATTCCCCCCACCGGGGTAGGCCGGTTGGCGGTGGAGGCCGGGCGCACCGGGGGAGGGACGCCGGGCGGACCGGGGGAGGGACGCCGGGCGGACCGGGAGGCGGACGTCACGTGCGCCGCCGCCCCGCGAGGGGTTAGTGTGGCGGCGCAGCTGGTTCGCTCCGCCCGCCAGGCGGAAGCGTCGCAAGAGGGAACCCGGTGTGAATCCGGGACTGCCCCGCAGCGGTGAGTGGGAACGAAAGCCGTCATACGCACTGGACCGGTACGAACGAGTACCTCGCGGTCCGGGAAGCGGCGGCCGGTAGGTGCCGGGGAGTGATCCCTGGCGTGTCCGCGAGTCCGAAGACCTGCCACTGCCCGTACGCCACCCGTGCGTACGGCGATCTCGGCGGCCTCGTGGGAGGGCCGGTGGGAAGCAGGCGGGCTACGTGTACGGGTCCAGGTGCTCAGGGCACCCCAGATCCCCGACTCCGCTGTTTCTGCGCCGACTTGATCCTCCTCACGCGAGCCGCCCGGGATCCCCCGCGACTCGCGAAGGAGAGTTCCGTGGCAGACCGAACCGCCACCCCCGCAACCCCCGGTGCCGTCACCCCGCAGCCCGCCTGCGCCACCGTGCACGGCTACCCCCGGCAGGGCCCGCACCGCGAACTGAAGAAGGCCACCGAGGCGTACTGGGCCGGCCGCGCCGGCGCGGACGAGCTGCGCGACACCGCGGCAGCCCTGCGCCGCGACGTCTGGCAGCAGCTTGCCGACGCCGGAATCACCGAAGTCCCCGTCGGCGACTTCTCGTTGTACGACCACGTCCTGGACGCCGCCGTCACCCTCGGCGCGATTCCCGAACGGCACCGGGACGCCTTCGCCGCCGACCCGCTCGACGGCTACTTCGCCATGGCGCGCGGCACCGCCGAGGTCGCACCGCTCGAAATGACCAAGTGGTTCGACACCAACTACCACTATTTGGTGCCCGAGTTGGGGCCCGACACCGTCTTCGCCGCCGACTCGACGCGGCTCGTGGACCAGCTGCGCGAGGCGCTCGCGCTGGGCCTCGCCGAACCACGGCCCGTGCTCGTCGGCCCGGTCACCTTCCTGCTGCTCGCCAAGCCCGCCCCCGGCGTCGCCGACGGCTTCGAACCCCTCACGCTCGTGGACCGGCTGCTGCCCGTGTACGCGGAGGTGCTCGCCGATCTCCGGGCGGCCGGGGCGAGTTGGGTGCAGCTCGACGAACCCGCCCTCGTACAGGACCAGTCGCCCGCGGTCCTGAACACCGTCGCCCGCGTCTACCGCGACCTCGGTGCGCTCACCGACCGGCCGCAGCTCCTTCTCGCCTCGTACTTCGACCGGCTCGGCGACGCACTGCCGGTGCTCGCCCAGAGCCCGGTGGAAGGGCTGGCGCTGGACTTCACCGGGCCCGCCGCCGCCCATGTCGAAGCGCTCGCCGCCGTGGGCGGACTGCCCGGCAAGCGGCTCGTCGCGGGCGTCGTCGACGGGCGCAATGTGTGGATCAACGACCTCGCCCGTTCGCTCACCACCCTCGCCACCCTCCTCGGCCTCGCCGACCGGGTCGACGTTGCCCCGTCCTGCTCCCTGCTGCACGTCCCGCTCGACGCGGACGCCGAAACCGAGGTGGACCCCGAGATCGCCCGCTGGCTGGCATTCGCCCGCCAGAAGACCGGCGAGGTCGTCACCCTGGCCCGCGCCCTGCGCGAAGGCACCGACGCCATCGCCCCCCAACTCGATGCGAACAAGGCGGCGTGGGAGTCCCGGGCGGCCTCCGCGCTGACCCGCGACCCGGCGGTGCGCGCCCGTACCGCCGCCGTCACCGCCACCGACGCCCGCCGCGACCTCCCGTACCCCGAACGGGCCGCCCTCCAGCAGGCCGCACTCGGACTGCCGCAGTTGCCGACGACCACCATCGGCTCCTTCCCGCAGACCCGCGAACTGCGCACCGCCCGCGCGGATTTGAGGTCGGGACGGATCGACAGGGCCGCGTACGACGAACGGATCGCCACCGAGATCCGCGAGGTGATCTCCTTCCAGGAGAAGGCCGGCCTCGACGTACTGGTGCACGGCGAGCCCGAACGCAACGACATGGTCCAGTACTTCGCCGAACAGCTCACCGGCTATCTCGCCACCCGGCACGGCTGGGTCCAGTCATACGGCACCCGCTACGTCCGGCCGCCGATCCTGGCGGGCGACGTGTCGCGGCCCGCGCCGATGACCGTGGCGTGGACCTCGTACGCCCAGTCGCTGACCGCGAAGCCCGTCAAGGGCATGCTCACCGGGCCCGTGACCATGCTCGCCTGGTCGTTCGTACGGGACGACCAGCCGCTCGGCGACACCGCCCGGCAGGTCGCACTCGCCCTGCGTGACGAGGTCAACGACCTTGAGGCGGCGGGCAGTTCGGTCATCCAGGTGGACGAGCCCGCACTGCGCGAGACGCTGCCGCTGCGGGCCGCCGACCGGGCGGCCTACCTGGAATGGGCCACCGAGTCGTTCCGGCTCAGCACCTCCGGGGTGCGGGCGGCCACCCAGATCCACACCCACATGTGCTACGCCGAGTTCGGCGAGATCATCGGCGCCATCGACGACCTCGACGCCGACGTGATCAGCCTGGAGGCGGCCCGCTCGCACATGCAGATCGCCGACGAACTCGCCCGGGTGGGCTACCCGCGCGAGGTCGGACCCGGCGTGTACGACATCCACTCGCCGCGCGTCCCGGCCGAACGGGAGGTCTCCGACCTGGTCGACCGCGCGCTGCGCGCCGTACCGTCGCAGCGGCTGTGGATCAACCCCGACTGCGGTCTGAAGACCCGCGGCTGGGACGAGGTGCGCCCGGCACTGGAGCGGATGACGGCGGCGGCACGACGGGTACGGGCGGAGCTCCCGCCGGACGCCGCGCGGTGACGGGCACAGGGCGCTGACAGGTCCGCCTGCCGGCGGCCTGCGGCTCGTGTGCCGCCCTCCCCGTCGGGGGGCGGCACACGGGAGTCACGGGTGTCCCGCCGGGACCACTGGTGTCCCGGTGGCACCACTGGTGTCCCGGTGGCGCCACGGGTGTCACGGGCCGTCCGACGGATCCAGATCCAGATCGTCGGCGTACTCGTCGCCGATCTCGTCCCCGGCCGGCTGCGGAGTGTCCGGTTCCTCCTCGGCGAGCAGCTGGTCCAGTGATTCGCCGCGCCGCGCCTCCTCCGCCGTCGTTCCGAAGGACTCGGCGGGCGACCAGCGGTCCGGTGGATCGATGCCCGCGTCCAGGGGGTCGTAGTCGAGGTCGTCGCTGATCAGCGTGTCCTGGGCGTCCAGGACGCCGTCGTCCTCGGGCAGGCCGCCGGTGTCGTCGGTCATGTCGCTCATGACCACACGCTGCCCCACTCGGAAGGTGTACGCATCCCGGAGGTGCGGACCGCGCGCGAGGGCAGAAGAATGCGTGACAAGAGGGACATGCGCTGGATGTGTCCGCACGATTCCCCAGGAGGCGGCATGAGCGAGCAGGGACCGGATCCGTCGGAAGTGACCCCCGACAGTCTGCTGCACAGTGGCGGCAGCGACGACGCGACCCCCGAGGACCTGGTGCTCGCCTCGGGCCGCGACCTCACACCGGGGAACCTGGAGTGGGCGCGCAAGCGGCTGGAGAAGGAAGGGCGCGCGGCGATCGAGTCGTCGCTGCCCTGAACCCCTGCGCGACGCCGTACGAAACATGGGTGTGCCCCGCGTCTCGCGCGGGGCACACCCCTGTGTTGCCGTCTGCGGGCCCGGGGGCTCAGCGGCCCGCGTACACGGCGCTCACGAACGTCACCAGCTGGTCGGCGGGCAGCGCCCGTGCCAGGTCGGCCTCGGTGACCATGCCGACCGGTGCGCCGTCGTCGAGCACCAGCAGGCGGCGGATGCGGGCGTCGCTCATCACGCGAACGGCCTCGTCGGAGTCGGCGGTCACGTCGACCGACAGCGGCGTGCCCTCGGCCAGGTCGCCTGCGGTGGCCTTGGACGGGTCGTGACCGGCGGCGATGCACTTCACGACGATGTCGCGGTCGGTGACGATGCCGGCCAGGGCGCCGTCGCTGCCCGTCACCGGCAGGGCACCGATGTGGTGCTCGCGCATCAGCTGGGCGGCCCGGTCGAGGGTCTCGGTCGCCGGGATGGAGCGGACGTCGGGGGTCATCAGGTCACGGACGGTGGTCATGGGGGTCCTCCGGTATCGACGGATGCAGCCACCGTCATGCTGTCCGCGCCCGGCCCGCTCGGCGACCGCAAGCCGTCGTACGGGTGAGTCGTACGGGTGACTGGCCGCAGAGACGGCACGGACGGTCGCAGAGGTGCCGTGCGATGCCCCGCTGCGGGTGGCTGCCGGGGTTCCGCATAGGCGACTGTCCGGGGGCGCCGCATGCGGACCGGTCGCCGGAGTGCCGTAGGGAAAGCTCCCGGGGCGTCCTGTACGGGGCGGCGGCCCGGGAGTCGGGCGGGCGACTCCCGGACAGCCGGATGCGGGTGGCTGCCCGGGAATCTCAGTACGGGACGACAGCCCGGGGGTCCGCAGGCGAATACCAGGGAGCGCGTGCGGACGGTTGTCGGGGGAGCCCTTGTGCGTACGACGGCTGGAGTTCCGTGGGTGCGGCCGTCAGGGGCGGGTGGTGGGGACGGGGCACGGGGCTACCGGAAGGCGGGAGGAGCGCGTCCGGCCCCGAGGGTGTCGGTCCCGGAGGTGCCCGTTCGGCTGGTGGGATGCCCGCCCTGGGGGTGCGCGTGCGGGTGGCGGGGGTGTCCGGGCCGGGTGCGCGTCCAGTTCCCAGGAGTGTCCGTCCGGCTGGAGGGGGTGTCGGTTCCGGGGGTGCGGGTGCGGGTGGCGGGGGTGTCCGGCCCGGGCGCGCGTCCAGTCCCCAGGGGTGCCGGTCCAGGGGGTGCGCGTCCGGCTGGTGGGGTGCCCGTCCGGGTGGCGGGAGTGTCCGGCCCGGGTGTGCGTCCGGCCGGCGGGGGTGTCGGTTCCGGGGGTGCGGGTGCGGGTGGCGAGGGTGTCCGGCCCGGGTGTGCGTCCGGTTCCCGGGGGTGTCCGTCCCGGCTGTGTGCGTTCGGCCGGCGCGGGTGTCCGGCCCGGGGGTGACCGACCGGAGTCGGTGCACCCGGCCGGGACGTCGCCCCGGCCGTCGTCTCGGGGCGCCCCCACCGAGTTGCGGGACGCCCCCCGCCCCCGGCCACACCCCTTCCGCATTCCTGCAACACGTTCTACTGTGTGCGCCGCCGCAGCGACCTGCCGTACGCAAGACGCTCCGCCAGACGCCTGGAGGGCCCGTGCACCTCGAATACACGCCCGAGCAGCAGCAGTTGCGCACCGAGCTGCGCGCCTACTTCACCACGCTCGTCCCCGACCACGTCTACGCCAGGTACGCCGACCCGGCCGCCCAGAAGCGCTTCTACCGCGAGACCGTCCGCCGCCTCGGCGCCGACGGCTGGCTCGGCGTCGGCTGGCCGAAGGAGTACGGCGGGCGTGGGCTGACCCCCATGGAGCAGTACGTCTTCTTCGACGAGGCCGCCCAGGCGGGCGTACCGCTGCCGCTGATGGCGCTCAACACCGTCGGGCCGACGATCATGCAGTACGGCACCGACGAGCAGAAGTCGTACTTCCTGCCGAAGATCCTCTCCGGCGAACTCGACTTCGCCATCGGCTACAGCGAGCCCGACGCGGGCACCGACCTCGCCGCCCTGAAGACGAAAGCGGTCCGCGACGGCGACCACTACGTGGTGAACGGGCAGAAGATCTGGACCACCAACGGCGACACCGCCGACTGGGTCTGGCTCGCCGTGCGCACCGACCCGGACGCCCCGCCGCACAAGGGCATCACCATGCTCCTGGTCCCCACGTCCGACCCCGGATACTCCTGCACCCTCATCAACACCCTCGCCTCGCACGACACCACCGCCAGCTACTACGAGAACATCCGGGTCCCCGTCTCCCGCCGTGTCGGTGAGGAGAACAAGGGCTGGCGGCTCATCACCAACCAGCTCAACCACGAGCGCGTCACCCTCGCCGCCCACGGCACCATGGCCGTACGCGCCCTGCACGACGTGCAGCGCTGGGCCATGGACACCAAGCTCGCCGACGGCCGCCGCGTCATCGACCTCGGCTGGGTACGCGGCCGGCTCGCCCGTACCCACACCAAACTCGACGCGATGAAGCTCCTCAACTGGCAGATGGTGAACGCCGTCCAGCACGGCACCCTCACCCCGCAGGACGCCTCCGCCGTCAAGGTGTACGGCTCCGAGGCCCGCCGGGACGCCTACGGCTGGCTCATGGAGGTCGTCGGCGCCGCCGGCCACCTCAAAGAGGGCTCGGCGGGCGCCGTCCTGCACGGCGAACTGGAACGCGGCTACCGCTCGGCCGTCATCTTCACCTTCGGCGGCGGCAACAACGAGATCCAGCGCGAGATCATCGCGTGGATCGGACTGGGGATGCCCAGGGTCCGGCGCTAGCGTGCAGGACATGACCACCCACACCGGCGCCGACCCCGGCCTCTTCGGGCCCGCCTCCGTCACCTGGCAGGTGCACGGTGACCCGATGATGTGGATCGCCGGGGTCCGCGCCCTCTACCTCCAGGCACTGCACCCGCGGGCGGTCCGCGGCGTCATGATCAACAGCACCTTCATGGACGACGCCTGGGGCCGCCTCATGCGCACCGCGGGCTTCGTCGGCACCACCACCTACGGCACCACCGAGGCCGCCGAGCAGGCAGGCGCCCGGGTCCGCAGGATCCACCGGCTGCTCGGCGTCGACGACCCCGAACTGCTGCTCTGGGTGCACTGCGCGGAAATCGACTCCTATCTGAGCGTCGCCCGCCGCTCCGGGCTGCGCATGACGGACGGGCAGGCGGACCGGTACGTCGGCGAACACCGCGTCAGCGCCCGCCTGGTCGGCCTCGACCCGGCCGAAGCCCCGTGCGGTACAGGCGAGTTGGCGGACTACTTCACCCGGATGCGGCCCGCCCTGGAGGCGGCGGAGGATGCCCGCACTGTGTACGCCTTCCTGCGCAGGCCGCCCGTGCACCCAGCCCTCGTACCGGCCAGGGAGATCGTCTGGCGGCGCGTCGCCGCCCTCGCGTACGGCTCGCTGCCGCCCTGGGCACACGACCTGTACGGCGGGCCGGCGCCCGCTCCGAAGGCGGTGGACCGTCAACTCCGTGCCACTGGCAACATCCTGCGCGGCATTCCCTCGCGGCTCCGCTGGCAGCTGCCACCAGGTCACATTCTGAAAGCAGTTGCGCGACTCGGGCCCGGCAGCCGCCCGGCCCCGTACAAACTCAACCGCATGGCGGCCATACTGGACGGGCCGGGGAGGGCGCAGCGGAGCGACGGGGGCGACAGTACGAGATGGCGGACACCAGGCTGATCCAAGGCCGGTACCGGCTGCTCGATCTGATCGGGCGCGGGGGGATGGGCGAGGTGTGGCGGGCCCGCGACGAGTCGCTGGGCCGGCAGGTCGCCGTGAAGTGCCTCAAGCCGATGGGCACCCAGCACGACCAGGCGATCTCCGGAGTGCTGCGCGAGCGCTTCCGGCGCGAGGCGCGGGTGGCGGCCGCCCTCCAGCACCGGGGCGTCACCGTCGTGCACGACTTCGGCGAGTACGAAGGCGTGCTCTACCTGGTCATGGAACTCCTGGACGGCCGCAACCTCAGCCAGCTCCTGGAAGACAACAAACAGCACCCGCTGCCCGTCCACGACGTCGTCGACATCGCCGAACAGGTCGCCTGGGCGCTCGCCTACACCCACGAACAGGGCATCGTCCACCGCGACCTGAAGCCCGCCAACATCATGCGGCTCGGCGACGGCACGGTGAAGATCTGCGACTTCGGCATCGCACGCCTGGGCCACGACATCGGCTTCACCTCCCGGCTCACGGGCACCGGCATCGCCATGGGCACCCCGCACTACATGTCGCCCGAGCAGATCAGCGGCATCAACGTCGACCACCGCAGCGACCTCTACTCGCTGGGCTGCGTGCTGTACGAAATCGCCACCGGCGTGCCGCCCTTCGACCTGGAGGACGCGTGGGCGGTCCTCGTCGGGCACCGGGACACGACTCCCGAGCCCCCGCGCTCCCACCGGGCCGAACTCCCCGAGTTCTTCGACCGGATAGTGCTCGACCTGCTCGCCAAGACCCCCGACGGGCGGCCCACCGACGCCAAGGACCTCGGCCGACGCCTCACCGACGGCCGCCTCACCCCCGCGGGCACGGCTCTCGGGGCAGCCGGGCACCCGGCCACGGTGCTGGCCGCCGCACCCGTACTCCGGCCGCCCGCCAAGCGGCCCGAGCAGCCGCCGTCCCGGGCGCCCCGGCTGCCGTCCTGGACCCGCGGCATGACCACGGGCCACAAGGCGGGCGGCACCGGCACCCTCACCCCGGCGCACGGCGACCCGGCCGCCGGGCTCACCGGAGAGTGGACCAGCGGCGGCGGACTGCGCGCCTCCGCGCCGGGAGTCGCCTCCGTGCACGCGGAACGCCCCACGCCGCCGCCCGAGGTGCTGGACGTACTCGACAACCGGCACAACGCGGGCCTCAGCCTCGGCCGGCTCGGCCGCTGGGAGGAGGCGGGCGAGGTGCACCGCGCGGTCGCCGCCGAACGGGAGCACGCGCTGGGCCCCGACCACCCCGACACCCTCGCCAGCCACTACGAGGTCGGCTTCACCCTCAGCCGTACGGGACGGGCGTCGGACGCGCTGCGCGAATTCACCAGGGTCGCCGAAGGACGCTCCCGCACCATGGGCGCCGAGCACCCCGAAACCCTCGCGGCCCGCCAGGAAACCGCCTACGTACTGGGCCAGCTCGGCCGGCACTTCGACGCCCACCAGGTGTACTCGGCGGTCCTCGCGGCCCGCGAACGCAGCATGGGCGCCGAGCACGTGGACACCCTGCGCTGCCGCCACAACCTCGCCTTCAACCTGAGCAGACTGGGCCGCCTGGAGGACTCCTACCGGATGGCCCGCGACGTGGCGGGGGCCCGGGGCCGGGTGCTCGGCGCCACCCACCCGGACACGCTCGTCACCCGCTACGAAGTGGCGTACGCGCTCGGGCAGCTGGGCCGCTGGACGGAGGCCCTCCAGACGTACCGGGAAGTCGCGGCGGCCCGCGCCCAGGCGCTCGGCGCGGACCACCCCGACACCCTCTCCGCCCGCTACGAGGTGGGCATCTGCCTGGGCCGCCTCGGCCGAAGCGCGGAGGCCCTGGAGCTCTACCGGGACCTGGTCGACGACCGCACCCGCACCGGAGGCCCGGCCGACGCCGAAACCCTCCGCGCCCGGCACGGCCTCGGCGTCAACCTCGGCCGGCTCGCCCGCTGGGAGGAGGCCCTGGCGGAGGCCCGCGACGTGTGCGCGATCCGGGAACGGGTGCTCGGCCCCGGCCACCCCGACACGCTGGTCTCGCGCCGCGAGGTGGCGGTGGGCCTGGGCTGGCTGGGCCGCTGGTCGGACGCCCTCGCGGTCTACCGGCAGGTGGCCCTGGCCCGCGAACAGGTCCTGGGCGCCGACCACCCGGACGCCCTGGCCAGCCGCAACGACGAAGCACAGTGCCTGGAACAACTGGGCCGCGGCGCGGAGGCCGCAGAAATCTACCGAAGAGTGGCAGCCCTGAGGAGGGGACGGGGCTAGGGGTGCTCCTTCAGGGGTGCGGGGCCGTACCGGATCTGCGGCTCCGCCGCGTGGGCGCGACCAGCCACGACGCACCCGCACGACGCACCGGCCCCGGCTCCATCCCCACCCCTACCAACTGGGAGTCGGCACCACAGTCAGCAGCGCCGACACCGCCACCACCCCCACCAGCATCACGACCTCCGCCCGCGCGGGCCGCACCGCCGCCTCCGGGTCCACCTTCCGGTGGGCCGTCTGCCGACGGTGCAGCCGTGCCCTCGCCACCAGCGCCAGCACGCTCACCACCGCGAAGAGGGCCAGCTTCACGAGCAGCGTCCGCCCGTACGCCGTGCTGAAGATGTCGTCGAGCGGCAGCCGCCGCAGTGTGCTGAACGTGCCGGTGACGGCCAGTGCCACGTACAGGAAGGCGGCCATGCGCGCGTACCGCCCGAGCAGCGTGCGCCCGGGACCGGCGCCGGTTCCAGAATCCGGCCCCGCCCCCTGCCGCCACAAGTGCATCGCCCGCAGCGCGTACACCAGCCCTCCCGTCCACAGCGCCGACGCCGTCAGATGCACCGTCGTCAGTGCGATCCCGATCTCCGGAGTGTCCAGTTCGGGGTGTGCCCGTACCGCCTCCGAGAAGATCACCGCCACCAGTGGGAGCACCGCCCACGCCGGCCGCTTCAGCCACACGCACGCGGCGGCGGCGAGAAACGCGTTGGCCTGGAGGAGGAGCATGCCGCCGGGATCCGTCGCGTACGTCTCGGTGAAGGTCATGCCGCCCAGATCGGCCATCTGCACGATCTGGCCGAACGAGGCCGCCGCCCCGGCCAGCGACAGCGCGATCCCCCACACGGGTGGCCTGATCTCCGGCGCACCGGGCACCGTACGCGCCAGCCGGTGTCCGGCGATCTCGCCGAGGTGCAGGAACAGCGCGGCCAGGAACACCGAACGCAGCAGCGTCGTGGTTCCGGCCCCGGGTATGTGCAGCTCACCCGTGTCGCGGGACACGATGCCCATGCCGAGCAGAGCCACGACGACGAGCACCGCAACGGCAGCCGCGGGCAGGGCGAACGTTTTTGCACGCTGCCGCCAGGCATCGGGCGCACCGGCGGCTGCACCGGCATCCGCATCGGCGGGTGCATCGGCGGGCATGTCGGCGGGCATGTCGACCCGCAGGCCGGCGGGCTCGTCTGCGCGGGTCGGGGTCGAAGGCTCCGGGTAGGTCACCTCCTGATTTTCCCTATGCGGACGAGGTGGCACAAAGCGACCCCCCTCCTGCCACTCCCGACCCGGGTCAGGACCCGGGCCCGAACCCTGCTTCCGGTCCGGCTCCCGCTCCCGTCTCAGCTCCGTCCGATCCACCGTCACGCTCGCTCCCCCCTGTCGGACACGCGACCCACCGCATAGGGTCCCGTCATGCCGATACGTTCCTCGTACGACGTGGTCATCGTCGGCGGCGGTCACAACGGGCTGGTCGCCGCCGCCTACCTCGCGCGGGCCGGCCGCTCGGTGCTCCTGCTCGAACGGCTCCCCGCCACCGGAGGGGCCGCGGTGTCCACCCGCCCCTTCGCCGGCACCGACGCCAGGCTTTCGCGCTACTCGTATCTCGTCTCGCTCCTCCCCGGAGCCATTGTCCGCGACCTCGGGCTGTCCTTCGCCGTACGGAAGCGGACAATCTCCTCGTACACCCCCAACGGGGCCGGCGGTCTGCTCGTCGGCGGCCCCGGCACCGCCGCCTCCTTCGCCGAACTGACCGGGGGCGAGAAGGAGTTCCGGGCCTGGGAGCGCTTCTACGGAACCCTGCGGCAGGTCGCGGAACGCGTCTTCCCCACGCTCACCGAGCCCCTCCCCACCCGCGACGCCCTCCGCCGCCGCATCGACGACGAAGCGGCCTGGCGGATGCTCTTCGAGGAGCCGATCGGCGTCGCGATCGAGGAGACCTTCGGCCACGACCTCGTCCGGGGCGTGGTCCTCACCGACGCCCTGATCGGCACGTTCGCCGACGCCCACGACCCGTCACTGCTCCACAACCGCTGCTTCCTCTACCACGTCATCGGCGGCTCCACCGGTGACTGGGACGTGCCCGTCGGCGGCATGGGCGCCCTCACCGACGCCCTCGCCCTCGCCGCCCGCACGGCGGGCGCACACCTCGCCACCGGCCACGAGGTGACCCGGATCGACACCGACGGAGCACGCGCCGACGTTGCGTACCGTACGGAAACGGGCGGCGAGCGGACCGTCTCGGCCCGCCACGTCCTCGTCAACGCCTCCCCGCACGCGCTCGCCGCCCTCCTCGGCGAGGAGCCGCCCGCGCCCGCCCCCGAGGGCGCCCAGTTCAAGGTCAACATGCTGCTGCGCCGGCTGCCGCGACTGCGCGACAGCGTCGTCACCCCGGAGCAGGCGTTCGCCGGAACCTTCCACGTGGCCGAGGGGTACCAGGAGCTGGCGACCGCCTACCGGGAGGCCGCAGCCGGGCGGCTGCCGGGCGCGCCGCCCTCGGAGATCTACTGCCACTCGCTGACCGACCCCTCGATCCTCGGGGCCGACCTCGCCGCGCGCGGCCACCACACCCTCACCCTCTTCGGCCTGCACACCCCGGCCCGGCTCTTCGCCGCCGACAACGACGCCGCGCGCGCCGCACTCCTGCGCACCACCCTCGCCCGCCTGGACGCCCACCTCGCGGAGCCGATCGCCGACTGCCTCGCGCTCGACGCGGACGGCGATCCCTGCATCGAGGCCAAGACCCCGCTCGACCTGGAGCGCGAGCTGAGGCTGCCAGGCGGCCACATCTTCCACGGCGATCTGGCCTTTCCGTACCAGGACGAGGAGGGCCCGCACGGGCGTTGGGGGGTCGCGACCGGACACCCGAACGTCCTGCTGTGCGGGGCGGGCTCGGTGCGCGGCGGCGGGGTCAGCGGGATCGGCGGGCACAGTGCGGCGATGGCAGTCCTGGGGCGGTAGCCGGGCTTCCGGGGCAGGATGACGGCATGTCGAAACCGTCGAAAACTCTGAAGCCGTCGAAACCGTCGAAGATGCGCAAGCCGTCGAAGGTGTGCAAGTCGTCGATGACGCGCAAGCCGTCGATGACGCGCAAGCCTTTGATGACGCGCAAGCCGTCGCAGTCCGCCGTGCTCTCCGCCTGGTCGAGGGATTCACTGCTGTCGATCGGCTCCGAAGGCTCCCTGCTCTCCATCGGGTCGGTCGGCTCCGTACTGTCCATCGGCTCGGTCGGCAGCGCGCTGTCGGTCGGGTCGATCGGTTCTGCCCTCTCCTGCCTGTCCATCGGCTCGTACCAGAGCGTCGGCTCGCTGCTGTCCGTGCAGTCGCGCGGTGCGGCGCTCGCCATCCAGTCCCGGGGCGGCTTCTGGGCGATCGGCGGCAAGGGGGCGCTGGGTGCGGTGGGTGCGGCGGCGGTCGTCGGAGCCTCTGCGCTGCTCCTGCACCGCCGCCGCCGCTGACGGACGGGACCGGGATCAGTCCCGGGACGCCGCCCAGCCCCGTGCCTCGATGCGGGCCGCGTCCTTCGGCCGCGACTCGTCGAAGAGCGTCCGGTGCCCGTCCGTCACCCGGAGCCCGTCGACGTACACCCCGCGGCCGACGTAGCGCACATCGGTCGTGTACCGCCATCGCAGGGCGACGCTCCTGCCCTCGTACGGTGCGAGGTCGGCGCCCGCGCGGTGCCAGACCCGCCCGGACCACCCGGTGACCGTCCCGCCCGGGTGCGGCTCCGGCGCCGCACCCTTGCGTACGGTCGTGAACGGCACCGGCTGCCAGGTCGCCCCCGCGTCCGCCGACACCTCCAGTGTCAGCGTGTCCGCCGCCGGTTCGACGTCCCACCACAGGTCGCAGCGGAACAGACCCCGGTCGGAGGAGAGCGGCAGCGCGGGGAGCGCGAGTGTCGCCGTCGTCGCCGAGGCCATGCCGGAGAACCACGCGGCAGGGCCCCGGGCGGGCCGCACCGCGACCGCCCGCGCCATGGCATCCGCCGTCGCCACGCGCGGCGCGGACCCGGCGCGCCAACTCCGCACCGGGTGAACGGAGTTGCCCAGCACGATCAGGAATGAGTCCGTCGAAGGGTCGATGACCAGGCTGGTGCCGGTGAAGCCGGTGTGGCCCGCGGAGCGCGGCGTGGCCATCGCGCCCATGTACCAGTGCTGGTAGAGCTCGAAGCCGAGACCGTGCTCGTCGCCGGGGAAGGCGGTGTTGAAGTCCGTGAACAGCAGCTCCACCGACTCCGGGGCCAGGATGCGGGCGCGCCCGTACACGCCGCCGTTGAGCAGGGTGCGCGCGAGGACCGCGAGGTCCCAGGCGGTGGAGAAGACCCCGGCGTGACCGGCGACGCCGTCGAACCCGTACGCGTTCTCGTCGTGCACCTCGCCCCAGACCAGTCCGCGGTCGATCCCCGACCACGGCTTGCGGGCGTCCTCGGTGGCCGCGGTCTTCGGCTTCCAGGAGGCGGGCGGGTTGTAGCGAGTGCGGTGCATCCCGAGCGGAGCAGTGATCTCGTCGTGGAGCAGTGCATCCAGAGTGCGAGCGGTGATCTTCTCCAGGACGAGCTGGAGGGAGATCAGATTCAGGTCCGAGTAGAGGTACGCCGTGCCCGGCGGGCTGGCCGGTGGCTCGTTCCACAGCATCTTCAGCTTCCCCTCCCGGGTCGGCTGCGAGTACAGCGGAATCCAGGCGCGGAAGCCGGAGGTGTGCGTCAGCAGCTGACGCACCGTGATGTCCGCCTTGCCCGCGGCCCCGAACTCCGGCAGGTAGGAGGCGACCTTCGCCTCCAGCTCCAGCGCCCCCCGCTCGATCTGCTGCACCGCGAGGAGCGAGGTGAACAGTTTCGACACCGACGCCAGGTCGAAGACCGTGTCCCTGGCCGTCGCGATCTGCTGCTCCGGCGGGAATTCCACCGCCGTGTCGGTCTTCTCGTCGTACGCGGCGTAGCGCACGGCCATGCCGATCGGCTCGTGCAGCGCGACCGTACCGCCGCGCCCGGCGAGCAGCACCGCACCCGCGTACCAAGGGTGTTTGGGGGAGGGGGCGAGGAACCGCTTCGCCTCCGTCGCGATGCGGTCCAGGTGCTCGGGGAGCAGCCCGGCCCGCGCGGCGGACCCGTACCGCAGGGTTGGGCGGGGCCTGCCGCCGCCCGCAGCTCCTGCCGCCTCTCCGGCCCCTGCTGCCTCCGCGCCTCCTGCCGCCTCCGCCGCCCCGGCCGCGGGAATCGGACCCAGTACCAACGCACCTCCCAGTGCCACGACCCCGCCCGCGAAGTTCCGCCGGCCGATACCTCTGTGCCCAGTACCTCTGTGCTCGGCATCCTCAGTCATGGCCACCAGCAGGCCAAAGCGCACCGCCCGTGTCAACCACCCCACCCGCACCGAAGAATCTGACGCAGCATCAGAAAAGCTCTTCCCCTCGCAGCCGCCCTGCGGCATCCTGCCGCCCATGAAGACGGAGCTGAGCCAGAAACTGGGAGTCGAGCACGCCATCTTCGGCTTCACGCCGTTTCCGGCGGTGGCGGCGGCCCTCACCAGGGCGGGCGGATTCGGCGTCCTGGGTGCGGTCCGCTACACCGCCCCCGACGACCTCGCCCGCGACCTCGACTGGATGCAGGAGCACACCGACGGCAAACCGTACGGCCTGGACGTGGTGATGCCCGCCAAGAAGGTCGAGGGCGTCACCGAGGCCGAGGTGGAGGCCATGATCCCGGCCGGTCACCGCAGTTACGTGCAGGAGATCCTCGCCAAGCACGGCGTGCCCGAACTCGCCGAGGGCGAGGTGTCCGGCTGGCGCATCACGGGGTGGATGGAGCAGGTCGCCCGCAACCAGCTCGACGTCGCCTTCGACTACCCGATCAAACTCCTCGCCAACGCGCTGGGCTCCCCGCCCGCCGACGTCGTCGCCCGTGCCCACGCGCAGGACGTCCTCGTCGCCGCCCTCGCCGGAAGCGCCAAGCACGCGCGGCGGCACGCCGAGGCCGGTATCGACATCGTCGTCGCCCAGGGGTACGAGGCGGGCGGCCACACCGGCGAGATCGCCACCATGGTCCTGGTGCCCGAAGTCGTCGACACGGTGGGGGAGTTGCCCGTACTCGCCGCCGGGGGAATCGGCAGCGGCGAGCAGATCGCCGCCGCGCTCGCCCTCGGTGCGCAGGGCGCCTGGCTCGGCTCCCTCTGGCTCACCACCCGGGAGGCCGAACTCCACTCGCGCGCCCTCACCGCGAAGCTCCTCGCCGCCGGTTCCGGCGACACCGTCCGCTCCCGTGCCCTCACCGGCAAGCCCGCCCGCCAGCTACGTACCGAATGGACCGACGCCTGGGACGACCCCAGCGGCCCCGGCACCCTCCCCATGCCGCTCCAGGGCCTGCTGGTCGCCGAGGCCAACTCCCGTATCCAGAAGCACGAAGTGGGGCCGCTGCTCGGCACCCCGGTAGGTCAGATCGTCGGCCGGATGAACTCCGAACGCAGCGTCCAGGCCGTCTTCGACGACCTCACCCGGGGCTTCGAGCGCGCCGTGACCCGCATCAACCGCATCGCCGGAAGGAGCGAGGGAGCATGACCGAGCAGCAACCGCCCAACGGGTTCTGGGCCCAGGCCGCCGCCGACCCCGACCGTACGATCCTGATCGCCCCCGAAGGCGAGAAGTGGTCGGCAGGTCAACTCCACGCAGAGGTCAACCAGTTGGTGCACGGACTGCGCGCGGCCGGCCTCGAACGGGGCGACGCCTTCGCCGTGGTCCTCCCCAACGGCGTCGAGTTCCTCACCGCCTACCTCGCCGCCTCCCAGGCCGGCTTCTACCTGGTCCCGGTCAACCACCACCTCACCGGACCCGAGATTTCCTGGATCGTCTCCGACTCCGCCGCCAAGGTCCTGCTCGCCCACGAACGCTTCGCCGCCCAGGCCACGGCCGCCGCCGACGAGGCCCACCTCCCTGCCTCCCACCGCTACGCCGTCGGCGAGGTGCCCGGCTTCCGCCCGTACCGCCAACTCCTCGCAGGGCAGAGCGAGTCGGTGCCGGCCGACCGCACGCTCGGCTGGGTCATGAACTACACCTCCGGCACCACGGGCCGCCCCCGTGGCATCCGCCGCCCACTCTCCGGCAAGCTGCCCGAGGAGTCCTACCTCGGCGGCTTCCTCGGCATCTTCGGGATCAAGCCCTTCGACGACAACGTCCACCTCGTGTGCTCGCCGCTCTACCACACGGCCGTGCTCCAGTTCGCGGGCGCCGCCCTGCACATCGGGCACCCCCTGGTCCTGATGGACAAGTGGACGCCGCAGGACATGCTGCGGCTCATCGACAGCCACCGCTGCACCCACACCCACATGGTCCCCACCCAGTTCCACCGGCTCCTCGCCCTCCCCGACGAGACGAAGCAGCTCTACGACGTGACTCCCATGCGGCACGCCATCCACGGCGCCGCGCCCTGCCCCGAACACGTCAAGCGGGCGATGATCGACTGGTGGGGGAGCTGCGTCGAGGAGTACTACGCGGCCAGCGAGGGCGGCGGCGCGTTCGCCACCGCCGAGGACTGGCTCAAGAAGCCCGGCACCGTCGGCAAGGCCTGGCCCATCAGCGAACTCGCGATCTTCGACGACGAAGGAAACCGGCTCCCGCCCGGTCAACTGGGCACTGTCTACCTGAAGATGAGCACCGGCGGGTTCAGCTACCACAAGGACGAGGCCAAGACCCGCAAGAACCGCATCGGCGGCTTCTTCACCGTCGGCGACCTCGGCATCCTCGACGAGGACGGCTACCTCTTCCTCCGCGACCGCAAGATCGACATGATCATCTCGGGCGGCGTCAACATCTACCCCGCAGAGATCGAGGCCGCCCTCCTCGCCCACCCAGCCGTCGCCGACGCCGCGGCCTTCGGTATCCCGCACTCCGACTGGGGCGAGGAGGTCAAGGCCGTCATCGAACCGGCCGAGGGTCGCGAACCGTCAGATGAGCTAGCGGCAGAGGTACTTGCCCACTGTGAGCGTCAACTTGCGGGATTCAAGAGGCCCAAGACCCTCGACTTCATCGATACCATGCCCCGCGACCCCAACGGCAAGCTCTACAAACGCCGCCTGCGCGAGCCCTACTGGGAGGGTCACGACCGCCCCCTCTAGCTCTCCCGGTCCAGGAACTCGGCGGTCTGTGCGTGTAGTTCACTGGGCGCGACCCATCCCCAGCGCCCCGCCCGCCGGCTGCACCGAGCCGCTCGATGCGTAGGTCCAGGGCGGGGAGCGGGGCGCGGAATCCATGACCGCAGTCTGCCGCTTCCCGCCCCGCCACCCCGGACCGCTACCTGGCCCGCACCTCTTACCCGAGGACCGCCGTCGAACCGGCCCCGGACCGCTGCGGCCACAGTTCGACGATGCGCGCCGCCGATGTGCCGATGCCGGTCGGTGCCAGCCACTCGGGTACCGCCGGTGCGGGCGGCGCGTTGTGCCGCAGCAGGTCGGACTCCTTGTAGCGGGCGCAGCCCTCGTGCCAGGTGAGGATGCCGGACATCCAGTTCTTCAGCTCCTCCGCGTAGTTCGCCAGCACTTTCCTGGCCTCCGCGTCGAGCTCGAACTCCTCGCAGAGTTCCGGGATCTCACCACTGAGCACGTGCTGGAACTCGGCCATGCGCGCCTTCATCAGATCGACCACCACGTCCCGGGCCTGCTCCACGCTGCACTGGCGGAAGTGCTGCACCACCAGCACCCCGTTGTGCACCTCGCCCTCGAACTCGACCTCCTTCTGGTACGAGAAGAGGTCGTTCATCAGCGCCGCGTAGTCCATCGCGGAGCGCTCCATCGTCAGGACCGGGCGCGACCGGTAGATCTCCGGCGGCAACGTGTTCCCGTGGGAGAGCCGCGACAGGCTCATCGTCAGGTCCGAGCCGAAGGTGAAGCGGCGCATCTCGAAGTAGTCGACCGGGTCCGGCACCCGGTCCTGCGCCTGGTTGGTCAGCTCCCACAGCCAGCTCGCCTGCATGTCCTCGATCGCCTTGCGGAACTGCCGCCGCGCGGGCACCGCCATCGGCCCTGCGGTCCGCTGCCACAGGTCGTCGAGCCCCCGCTCCAGCGGGGTGAGCGGCTCTGGCGTCGGCTCGCCCTCGACCGGCATGAACAGTGACAGCCGGTCGTTGGCGGCCTTGGCTCCCGCCAGATCCAGGGTCCGCCCGTAGATCACCGGGAAGAGATCGTCACCGTACGTTCCCCAGGCCAGCCACCCGGAACCGATGTCCAGGTCGTCGGGCGTGGCGTCCGGGTGCAGACCGGCGGCGCACAGCGGCAGGTCGTAGTCCCGCAGTTTCCGCTCGTCCCAGAGGCCCGCGCCTTCGATCCCCGGCACCCCCTCCAGGATGCCCATCCGGTGCGCCCACTCCACGACGTTCTCCCGGGCGGAGTCCAGGTGCGGGCTCAGCCGGGCGGTGAACGGCATGCCCAGATCGGGGAGTTCGAGATGCCCGACCTTCTCGAAGCGGCGCACCGCCACGTTCTTCAACCGGGCCGGAATGCCGAGGGCCAGAGAGGAGAGGAGTTGGGAGGCGGCGGTGCCCAGGCCGTTCGGCCCGGCCAGTGCGTACGAGGCCGGGTCGTGGGCATCGGCGCCCGCACCGTTCATGTACCGGCTGGAGCGCATGTGCCACTCGTGGCCGCCCGCCTGCCAGTCCTGCAGGCCCTTCGCGTACGCGAGGACGGCGAGACGTTCCTGCGGGCCCAATCCGAACTCGGTGAAAAGCGGCTCCAGTTCGGTGAAGAACGTCGTCTCGAACTGCTGGAGCCGCGACGTCAGCAGGTCGTTGACGGTCTCGGCCGCCTCCTGCGTCGGGCAGCCCAGGAAGGTCTCCATCACCAGGACACCGTTGGAGAGTTCACCCTCGTCGAGGATCTCGCGCTCGTAACTGAACAGGTCGTTGCGCAGATGCACGCCGTCCGAGAAGGAGTCCCGCAGCACGCACATCGGCCGTGACGCCGCGATCTGCGCAGGGACCTCCGCCCCTGCCGCGTACTCGACGAGCCCCGCCGACCACGGTGCACCGCCCACCTTGCGGCGCATCTCGATGTACTCGATGGGGTTGGAGACGCGGCCCTCGCTGATGTTCATCAGCTCCCACATCGACTCTTCGAGGAGGTGTTCCGTGGAGACGGCGAAGCGCCGCCGCCAGTCCTCGGACATGGACGGGCAGGTCCGGCTCCACAGGTCGGCGAGTCCCGCCTCGACCGCGTTCGTCGGCTCGGGCGCCGACGCGCCCGCCCGCACCGGCATGAACATCGGCAGCCGGTCCAGATACGCCTTCGCCCCCTTCATGTCGGGGCTGCGCTTGTACAGCTCCACGAAGTGGTCGTCGAAGAAGAACACCCATACGTACCAGTCGGTGACCAGCGCCAACTGCTCGGCCGTGCAGTCGGGATGGGTGTACGCGCACAGCAGCGCGTAGTCGTGGCTGTCGAAGTCGTGCTCGTCCCAGATGTCCGAGCCCTCGATCATGGCCATCTCGCGCGCCCACGCCTTGGAGTGCTCCCGCGCATGCTCCAGATGGGGATTGAGCCGGGCCGGATGCGGCATGTAGAACTCGGGCAGCCTGAAAGGTTGGGGCATGGCGGAGGGGATCGCCTCTCTTGATCGACAGCGTTTGATCCGCTTCACGCTAGGCACAAGGCCCCGCGCATGGCTGCGGCCCCGGGCGATCACCACCGAAGTGGTGAATCTCCGCCCGGGGCCGGTTAACGATCTTGTACGTGGTTCAGAGGCCCGCCCGTGCGTGCGGGGCGGCTCAGCGCTCCCTGGCCCACACCACCTTCAGCTTCGGCGAGGTGAGGATGTCCCGCTCGCAGAACCGCGAGTTCACCCACTTCTCGCCCGAGTACAGCTCGGTCTGGTCCTTGTAGTGGGGGGAGGAGGGATTCGAGGACTGGCTGTACGTCAGCAGGGTCTTCGCCACCGGGCAGCGCCCGCCGTCCCAGCCCACCGCCTGGATGTAGCTGGACCCGGTCGTCACCTCCGGGTAGCCCCCGCCCGCCGCGTTCCACACCGGCTCGACCTTGTTCCACACGCCGAGGGACTCGGTGCCGCCGTGGATCGGGATGCGCTGCCCGTTGCGTACGACGAACTGGTTCTCGCCCAGGGGTGCGTCGAGCGCGATCCCCGCCGCCTTCAGCTCGGCGACCGCGCCCGTCAGTGCCGAAGTGAAACCGGGAGAAGCGGTGTTGAAGGTGTTCGGTGTGCGCACCGGGTCGGCAGGGTCGAACGGAACCTTCCACAGCTGCGCCGCAGGGACGGCCACCAGAAGCTTGCGCCAGAACCGGTCGAAGAGCAGAGCGCCCCGGCTCCCGGTGTCCATCTTCCGGTCCCACTTCTTCAACACGGCGCAGGCATCGGCCAGTTCGGGGCCCGTACACGCCTTCAGGATCTCCGGAAGTGCCAGATCGGCTGCCGGAGCCCGGTTCGCGAACTGCTGCTTCTGGAGGTCGGCGACGGTGAGCCGCCCCTTCTTCGCCATCGCCGCCACGTCCTCGACCGCGCCCCGGGTGCGCATCGAACGCTGCGTGCCGAAGGAGCCGAAGACCCGCTCGTACCCGGTGATCGGCCGGTCCGCATTGGCCAGCCAGGCACTGTCGTTGGAGTTCTCCGCGTATGGTGCGTCCCGCAGCGTCGGCATTTTCGACGGGCCGAAGATCCCCGGCTCCACCGCGTCCTTGTCCCGGCCCAGCGTGCAGTCGCCGCGCGAGCCGTCCAGGACCGCCAGGCCCGACGACGGGTACGTGGCTCTGCCGAGCGGGGTCGAGCAGCGCTGCGCCAGGTCGCCGGTGATGCGTGGCAGCACCTGCGACTGGGTGAAGAGGGAGCCGCCCGAGGAGTCCGCGGCGATCGTGTTCACCCATGGCAGGCCCTGGGTGCGGCGCAGCGAGTCCTGGATCCCGGCGACGTCGCGCGCCCTGCTGAAGCCGAGAGCGGTGTCACCGGCGCGCAGGTTCGTCGCGTTGGGGTCGTTCAGCGCGTAAGCCGTCGTCGCCGTCCAGGGCAGCGGGAGCTGCGCCCCGAGACCGGTGACGACCGGCCCGTACCGGGTCCACCACTGGTTACGGGTCGCCGGCTCGCCACCCTTGACGGGCACGGTCACGGTCCGCTTCGTCATCCGCTCCCGCCTGCCGTCCACGACGTACACCGTCGGGTCGTCCGGTGCGAGGGTGAGCTGGTGCAGGTTCATCGGGACGCCGGTGGCGACGGTGTGGCTCCACGCGATGCGCGAGGTGTGCCCGATCGACGTCGTCGCCGAGCCGAGCAGGGAGCCGCCCATCACGTTGAGCTCGCCGGGGATGGTCTGCTGCGACTGCCAGAAACGCCGCCCGCCCGACCACGGGTAGTGCGGATTGCCGAGCAGCAGCCCGCGCCCGTTCGCCGTCGAACGCCCGCTGAACGCAACGGCGTTGGAGCCCATCGCCGCTTCCGAGGTGTCGAAGAACTTCCTCGCGGCCTCGCCCGGGTCCACGGGCCGGGTAGCGGTGCCGCGAGGGGCTGTCGCAGATGCCGGCGGCTGCGCGGCCGTGATGCCGTCCACGCCGCGCCCCTGCCCGCCGAGCACCGAGAACGCGTAGTTCAGCGTGTGCACGTCCTCGACCGACACCGGGCGCACCCAGTCGGCGCCCTTGCAGGACGGGTCGCTGACCTTGTTCTTCTTCAGCCATGCGTTGTACCCGGCTGCCCAGCCGCGCATCAGGTCCTTGATCTGCCTGCTCGGTCCCACCGGGGCGGGCCGTGCCACCAGCTTCGCGACCGTCCCGCTGTCGCGCACCCCCTGGAAGTAGAGGTCGCTGGCCAGGTTGGTGGAGGCGGACGACAGCGAGCCGTCCGGCTTCCCGTCCGCACCGAAGTACCGCGAGCGCTCGGCGCGTACGGTCGCGAAGCCCTCGGCCAGGTTGCACGCCTGGTCGTTGGCCTGCGCCCAGCCGTTGCCGAAGCCGAGGTTGGCGTAGTCCTTGGCCAGGATGTGCGGGATGCCGTACTCGGTGTACCTGATGACGGCCGACAGACCGCCGCCCGAGGGACGTTTCTCCGCTCCCCGGGGGTCGGCGGCAGAGGCCGGGGCGAGCGTACCGGCGGCGGTGAGCAGGGCGATTGCGGTGACGGCGAGCGTTCTCGTACGGGTCCGGCGGGACAACGTGCCTCCCAACTGTGCGTCAGCAAGAGCTAGTTGTGGCGTGCATCGTGATGCCGGGTGCCACTCAGTCATTACCGCCCGGTATCTGTCAACATCCCGAGCGGTATGCGTCGCCCTTGATTTGCCGCGCACCGGGCCGCAGGATCGCGCCATGACGACACCAGGGGCCTTTGCCCTCCTCGACGCCCTCCGGGACGGCACCGTCGACGGCGTCCTGCGCCGCACCGCCCTGCGCGTTCCCGGCTCCACCGCCCTGCGCTACCGCGACCGCACCTGGACGTACGCGCGGCTGGACGAGGCGGTCAGTACGGCCGCCGGGTACCTGCGTCACTTCCGGGGTCTGGAGGACGGCGACCGGGTCGCCACGTACGGCCACAACTCCGACACGTACCTGATCACCTACCTGGCGTGCGCCCGCGCCGGACTGATCCATGTCCCCGTCAATCAGAACCTCACCGGCGACGACCTGGCGTACATCCTCGACCAGTCCGGTACGTCCCTGGTGCTGGCGGACCCGGACCTCTCGGACCGCGTGCCGAAGGGCTACGAGGCGGCCTTGCTGCGCGACGCACCGGGCTCACTCCTGGAGGTCCTGGACACGCCGGTGCCGTACGAGGCGCAGCGCGACCCGAACGAGCCCGTGCAGCTCCTCTACACCTCCGGCGCCACCGCCGACCCGAAGGGCGCGATCATGACGCACCGCGCCCTGGTGCACGAGTACGCCAGCGCCATCGAGGCCCTTGACCTCGCCGGGACCGACCGGCCCGTGCACGCGCTGCCGCTCTACCACTCCGCCCAGATGCACGTCTTCCTGCTGCCCTATCTGGCGGTCGGCGCCGAGAGCACCCTCCTCGACGGGCCGGACGCGGGGGCGCTCTTCGACCTGGTGGAGGCGGGCCTGGCCGACAGTTTCTTCGCGCCGCCGACGGTGTGGATCTCCCTCGCCGACCACCCCGAATTCGCCACCCGCGACCTGGGCGGACTGCGCAAGGCGTTCTACGGCGCGTCGATCATGCCCGTACCGGTACTGGAACGGCTGCGCGCCCGCCTCCCCGCCCTGGCCTTCTACAACTGCTTCGGGCAGAGCGAGATCGGCCCGCTCGCCACTGTGCTGCGCCCCGAGGAGCACGAGGGGCGGATGGACTCGTGCGGTCGGCCGGTGCGGCACGTCGAGGCGCGCGTCGTCGACGAGGAGGGCAGCGAGGTACCGGACGGCACGGCGGGCGAAATCGCCTACCGGTCACCGCAGTTGTGCCTCGGCTACTGGGGGCTGCCGGAGGAGGGCGTCTTCCAGGACGGCTGGTTCCGCTCCGGCGACCTGGCGGTGCGCGACGGCGAGGGGTACTTCACCATCGTCGACCGGGTGAAGGACGTCATCAACTCCGGCGGAGTGCTGGTCGCGTCCCGACAGGTCGAGGACGCCCTCTACACCCACCCCGGCGTCGCCGAGGCGGCCGTGGTCGGGCTGGCGGACGAGCGGTGGATCGAGGCGGTCACGGCCGTCGTCGTACCGCGCGACAAGGAGCTGACGGAGGCTCAACTTCTGGCGTACGCACGCGAGAAGCTCGCCCACTTCAAGGCGCCCAAGCGGATCCTCTTCGTGGACGAGCTGCCGCGCAACGCGAGCGGGAAGATCCTCAAGCGGGAGCTGCGGGACCGGTTCTCGGCGTGAGGCGGATCGGCGTGAGACGGGCCGGTGTGAGGTGGGCCGGTGTGAGACGGGTCGGTGTGAGGTGGGTCGGCGTGAGGCGGATCGGTGTGAGGCGGGCCGGTATGAGAGGGGTCGGTGTGAGGCGGGCCGGTCTCACTTCGGCCGCCGGTCCACGATCCGCTTGAACTTGCCGACGGACCGCTCCAGCGTCTCCGGGTCCACCACCTCCACGTGGACCGACACCCCGATGCCGTCCTTCACGGCCGTCGCCACCGCCTGCGCGGCGGCCGCCCGCGCCTCCGCCGTCGCGTCCGCGCGCGCCTCCGCCCGTACCGTCAGCTCGTCCATCCGGCCCTCGCGGGTCAGCAGCAGCTGGAAGTGCGGGGCCAGCGCGGGGGTGCGCAGGACGATCTCCTCGACCTGCGTGGGGAAGAGGTTCACTCCGCGCAGGATGATCAGGTCGTCGCTGCGGCCGGTGATCCGTTCCATACGGCGGAAGTTGCGCGCCGTACCGGGCATCAGGCGGGTCAGGTCCCGGGTCCGGTAACGGATCACGGGCATCGCCTCCTTGGTGAGCGAGGTGAAGACCAGCTCGCCCTCCTCGCCGTCCGGCAGCACCTCGCCGGTCAGCGGGTCGACGACCTCCGGGAAGAAGTGGTCCTCCCAGATGTGCAGTCCGTCCTTGGTCTCCACGCACTCCTGGGCGACGCCGGGGCCGATCACCTCCGACAGCCCGTATATGTCGACGGCGTCGATCGCGAACCGCTCCTCGATCTCCGCGCGCATCTCCTGCGTCCACGGCTCCGCGCCGAAGATGCCCACCTTGAGGGAGGTGGAGCGCGGGTCGATGCCCTGGCGCTCGAATTCGTCGAGCAGCGTCAGCATGTACGTCGGCGTCACCATGATGATCTCGGGCCCGAAGTCCTGGATCAGCTGGACCTGGCGCGCGGTCATCCCGCCGGACGCCGGGATGACCGTGCAGCCGAGCCGCTCGGCGCCGTAGTGCGCGCCGAGTCCGCCGGTGAACAGGCCGTAGCCGTACGCCACATGGACCTTGTGGCCGGGCCGCCCCCCGGCGGCCCGGATCGAGCGGGCCACCATGTCGGCCCACATCGAGAGGTCGTTCTCGGTGTAGCCGACGACCGTCGGGCGGCCCGTGGTACCGCTGGAGGCGTGGATGCGGCGGACGTCGCTCTGGGGGACGGCGAACATCCCGAAGGGGTAGTTGTCGCGCAGGTCCGCCTTGGTGGTGAAGGGGAAGCGGGCCAGGTCGTCGAGCGAACGGCAGTCCTCGGGAGTCAGGCCCGCCGCGTCGAAGGCCGCCCTGTAGTGCGGCACGTTCGCGTAGGCGTGCCGCAGGGTGCTCTGCAATCGCTCCAGTTGCAGGACCTGGAGCTCCTCGCGGCCGAGCCGCTCCGCCGCGTCGAGCAGAGCCGTCATGGATCACTCTCCCGTTCCTCGCGCACAGCACTCGTGCACGGTGCTTGACGCACCCCCAAAGCGGACGACCGATCATTCGGTCGTGGTGCGTCCGGGCCAGTAATTCAGGACGGACGGGTCTCTGACAAGGGGTGGACGGTGCGCAATGACGGACTCCAGGGTGTCCCGGCGGCCCTGACGCCGAGAAGCACCCCAAAATGCAGAGTATCGGTTGATCGAGGAAGAACCGGATCGAAGGCGAGTACCTCAGAATGCAGCGTCGAATCCGCAGGACCACACTGGGCGTGTTGCTGACGGTGACCGGCTCGGCGGCGCTGGCCGCGTGCAACGGCGACGAGCCCGCGCCCGCCGTCACCACCACCGTGACCGCACCCGCCCCGACCGTCACCGTGACGGCGAGCCCGCCCCTGGCCGCGACCCCTGCTCCCACCCCGACCCCGACCGCGCCCGCGCAGGGCGCCGGCAGGCCCGACGTCGTACTGACCGGGGACCCGGACGCGGCGGGCAAGGAGCTGCAGCGGCTGAAGAAGACCGGCTGGTGGAACCCCGACAAGATCGAGTACGCGGACGACCCGGTGACCGCGCTCCAGCAGTTCGACAGGTGGCTGGGCAAGGGGTACATCGCCCCGGGCGGCGGCTGGACCCCGGCAGGCGAGGCGGCGGTGGAGGCGGCCAACAACGGAGGCCCGGAGCTCTAGGAGGCCCAGAGCCGGGGCGGGCCACGATGCAGGCGTGCATGAGGATCGTTCACCTGTTTGGATGACCCTCATGCCGATCTTCACCGCGCCCGACGGAACCCGACTCGCCTACCACCTGGCGGGGGAGGGCGAACCGCTGATCTGCCTGCCGGGAGGCGCGATGCGGGCCAGTGCGTACCTCGGAGACCTCGGCGGGCTGACCGCCCGCCGGCAGCTCGTCCTCCTCGACCTGCGCGGCACCGGGGAGTCCGCTGTCCCGGACGACGAGGACTCCTACCACTGCGCCCGCCAGGTCGCCGACGTCGAGGCGCTGCGCGCCCACCTCAAACTGGACCGCATCGACGTGCTCGCCCACTCGGCGGGCGGCAATCTGGCCCTGCTGTACGCCGCCGCCCACCCGGAGCGCATCCGCAGCCTCGCGCTGATCACCCCGACCGCCTGGGAGGCGGGCGTCCCGATCGAGCGGGCGGAGAGGCTCGCCGCGGCCCGGCTGCGCAAGGGCGAGCCCTGGTTCGAGGAGGCGTACGCCGCCTACGAGGCAGTGTTCGCCGGCCAGGAGCCCGCGGCCTCCATCGAGCCGTTCTTCTACGGCCGTTGGGACGATACGGCCCGCGCGCACGCCGCGCCGGCCGCCGAGCAGATCAACGAGGCCGCGGCCGCCCGCTACATCGACCCCGCCAAGGTCGACGCACCCGCCGTCCGCATCGCACTGGCCACGCTCGACGCCCCCGTGCTGGTGCTCGCCGGCGCGCTCGACGGCGTGCCCGCTCCGGCGAAGGCCGCCGAGATCGCCGCCCTCTTCCCGCGCGGCGAGGTCGCGATCCAGCCCGCCGCCGGACACTTCCCCTGGCTCGACGACCCGGGCGCCTTCGTCCGTACGGTCGCCGCCTTCCTCGACCCCTCGGTGCACGGCGTACGCCTGCCGGGCGGCAACAGAATCGCGTACCGCACCTGGGGCGACCCGGCCGCCCCGCCCGTCGTCCTGCTGCACGGGCGCACCATGGACAGCACCGACTGGACCGCCGTGGCCGAGGCCCTGTCCTTCACCCGCCGGGTGTACGTACCGGACTTCCGGGGGCACGGGCTGAGCGACTGGCCCGGCGGTTACGAGTACGGCCAACTGATCGAGGACGTACGGGAGTTCCTCGACGCCCTCGGGCTCGACCGGGTCGACCTGGTGGGCCACTCGATGGGCGGGGCGGTCGCGCTCCAGGTCGCCGGAGCGGAGCCGGGCCGGGTGGGCAGGCTGCTCCTGGAGGACTCGCTGCCGCCGTTCCCGGTGGACCCGCCGCTCCCACCGGCGGTGCGCCCCGCACCGGAGGAGGTGCGTGCGCTCGGCTACGACTGGGAGGTGATCCCGGCGACCGACGAGGGCGCCAACCACCCCGACCCGGCGTGGACCTCGCGGCTCGGAGCGGTCACGGCGCCGACGCTGGTGCTCTCGGGCGGGCCCGCGAGCTTCCTGCCCGAGGCGAACCTGCGGCGGCTGGCGGAGCTGATTCCCGGCGGCCGTGCGGTGACGGTTCCGGCGGGGCACCTGATCCACCGGAACGACCTGGACGGTTTCCTGGCGGAGCTCAAGGGCTTCGGGATCTACTGACCTCGCAGTTGTTGACCGTTTTCCCGTAACTCTTTCTCCGGAGGTTCGAGTTGACCGCGAACGACCGTCCTGCCCGCCTTCTCGTGGGCCTGCTCGCAGGAGCCGGTGCCGCTCACGTCGTGGCGCCGAAGTTCTTCGACGGCCTGGTTCCCGAGTTCCTGCCGGGCAAGCAGCGCACCTGGACGCACGCCAGCGGCGTCGCCGAACTGCTGCTGGCCGCGGCCATCGCCGTACCGCAGACGAGGAAGGCGGGCGGGCTGGCGGCGGCCGGGTTCTTCGCCGGCGTCCTCCCGGCGCACCTGAAGATGGCGTACGACTGGCGGAACAAGTCGAACGCTTTGCGTGCCGGGGCGTACGCGCGCATTCCGCTGCAGGTCCCGCTGGTGCTGTGGGCGGCGAAGGTGGCGCGCGACGCGGCGCGCTGAGCAGGCGGCAGCCCTTCGAGCCCCTCCTTCAAGTCCGTACGTCGAGCCCGTCCGTCGAGAGGTCCATCCGTCATGAGAATCCTGGTAGTCGGCGCCGGAGCGACCGGCGGCTACTTCGGTGCCCGCCTCGCCCTGGCGGGGCAGGACGTCACCTTCCTGGTGCGGCCGCAGCGGGCCGACGCCCTGCGCCGCCGGGGCCTGCGCCTGACCGGCCTCGGCGAGGACCTGCGACTGGCCCCGCAACTGGTCACCGCTGCCGAGCTGGCTTCCGCCGGATCCTCTGACGGCGCGCCCGCCCCGGCTCCGTACGACCTGATCCTGCTCACTGTGAAGGCCACCGCCCTCGCGCCCGCCGTCGACGACTTCGCACCCGCCGTCGGCCCCGGCACCGTGATCGTTCCCGTCCTCAACGGCCTCGCCCACCTCGACACCCTCGCCGGGCGTTTCGGTACGGAGCGGGTGTGGGGCGGCGTCGCCAAGGTCGTCACGGCCCTGAACGACGACGGCGACATTGTCCGGCTGGCCCCGTTCGCCGACCTGACCCTCGGCGAGACCGGCGGCGGCACCTCGCCCCGCGCCGACGAGATGGGCGCACTCCTCAACGGCGTCCCGGGCATCGACGCGGACGTGTCGCCGGACATCCTCGGCGCGATGTGGGCCAAGTGGGCGTTCATCGTGACGGTGAGCGCGGTGAACCTCC
This sequence comes from Streptomyces sp. NPDC048442, assembly GCF_040651475.1. NCBI lineage: Bacteria > Bacillati > Actinomycetota > Actinomycetes > Kitasatosporales > Streptomycetaceae > Streptomyces > Streptomyces sp. NPDC048442. The sequence goes on along the minus strand of NZ_JBEZKB010000006.1, from coordinate 68,411 downwards.
TCGGTCGCGGCACCGTCGGCGAGGTCGCCGCCGCACCCGGCGGCGCCGGACTGGGCCCCGCCGTACTGGCCGAGGCCGCCGCGGTGGCGACGGCGGCAGGCCATCCGCTGCCGGACGATCTGCTCGCCTTCGCCACGGAGACCGCCACCGGGGCGGATTCGCCGCTCACCACCTCCCTCTACCGGGACGTGAGGGCAGGGCTCCCGTCGGAGGCCGAGCACCTCTTCGGCGACCTGACCGACCGGGCCCGCACCCTGGGGGTGGCCACCCCGCTGCTCGATGTCGCAGCGCTCCAACTCCGCGTGCAGGAACGGAAGTTGGTCAGCAAGAACTAGATGGTTCGGTCGGCTCGGGGGGCCTTGTGCTGCCAGAGGGAGGTCACCGGGTCGTACACCCTGACCCCCCTCGGCAGCCCCAGCTCGGTGGCCTTGATGCGCAGTCCGTGGTGCGCGGGGTCCGCCGCCACCACGATGTCCCGCACGGTGCGTACGTCGCCGGGGGTGGGCGGCGCGAGGACCGTACGCACCGTGGCGTACGCGGTGGCACCCGCCGCCACCCGGTAGGGGGCGCTCCCGACCGGCGGCTCAGGGCGGGCCGCACCGTCCAGGTCGCCGAAGGTGACCGTGGGGATGCGGTCCACGGTGCAGGCGTGCCGCCCGTTGTTGGTGAACCGGAGCTTGAGGATGTCCGGGGTCGGTGCGGCGGTCACCTTGACGGACAGGTTCCGTTCCGCGCAGCGCGGCAGCGGGCTGCCGCCGGGTGCGGGCAGGTCACAGGCGGCGGCGGTGGTCGAGGCGGTGAGCAGGAGCGCGGCGGCGACGGCTGCCGCGGCGGCGAGACGCTGGTGCGTGTGCATCCGGTGCGTGTGCATACGGTCAATCGTCCGCCCGCAGAGGCCCGGACGCGAGTACGTCGGCGACCGTGTTGGCGTCCGACGCACGTTTGTCCTCCCGGTAACGCACCACCCGCGCGAACCGCAGCGTCACGCCCTCCGGGTAGCGGGTGGACCGCTGGATCCCGTCGAAGGCGATCTCCACCACCAGTTCCGGCCGCACGTGCACCACGTACCCCTCCTCGGACACCTTCAGTGCTCCCAGCCGCTCCGTCTGCCACTCCAGCATCGCGTCGGTGAGCCCCTTGAAGGTCTTGCCGAGCATCGCGAACGAGCCGTCCGGCCTGAGCGCCCCCAGATGCAGGTTCGACAGCTTGCCGGTGCGCCGCCCATGCCCCCACTCGGCGGCGAGCACCACCAGGTCCAGGGTGTGCACCGGCTTCACCTTCAGCCACGAGGCACCACGCCGCCCCGTCTGGTACGGGGCGTCCAGGGCCTTGAGCACGACGCCCTCGTGTCCGCGCTCCAGGGTCCGCGCGAGGAACGCCCGCGCGGCCACCGCGGTCTCCGTATCGTCCGTGCCCTCTTCGGCCCGGCGTACGCACTGGGGTCCCGGCACCAGCCGCTCCAGCCGCAGCCGCCGCTCCCGGTAGGGAAGATCGAGAGTGGACTCGCCGTCGGCGGCCAGTACGTCGAAGAACACCGGGGACAGCGGCAGCGCCTCCCTGGCCGCCGCGACGTCCAGCCGGGAACCCACCCGGCCCGCCACGTCCTGGAACGGCAGCGGCCGCCCGTCGGCCCCGAGGGCGATCACCTCACCGTCAAGAACAAACCGGTCGCCCTCCAACTCCCTTGCGAGATCGATGAGTTCGGGAATCCGGTCGGTGATGTCCTCCAGCGTCCTGGTGAACACCCGCACCTCGTCCCCGTCCCGGTGCACCTGCACCCGGATGCCGTCCAGCTTCTCCTCCACCGCGCACGGCCCCAGCTTCGCCAGGGCCTCGTCGAGGGACTTGCCCGGACTCGCGAGCATCGGCGGCACCGCCCGTCCCACCCGCAGTGTGAACCGTGTGAGCGCCCCCGGCCCCTCGGCCAGCAGCGCCCGGCCCACCGCGGTCAGCGAACCCCCGAGCATCACCGCCCGCCGTACGTCCGCGGGCGCGGCGCCCGCCGCCACGGCGAGCCCCTCCGCGGCCAGGGCGTCCAGCGCCCCCTGGCGGACCTCACCGGTGAGCAGGCCCCTCAGGAAGCGCTGCTCCTCCTCGGTGGCGGCGGCCATCAGCTCTCGTACGAGCCCGGCCCGCTCGGTCTGCGCACCGCGCCCGGCGACCGTCGCGAAGGCGGTGAGCGCGGCGTCGACCCCCGCCACGGTGAGCGTCGGCTGCGCGGCGGGCGGCACGGTCTCGCGCAACAGGTTCCAGCCGATGCCGATCCGGCCCTGCGGGAGGCGGCCGGAGAGGTACGGGACGACGATCGGCACGTCCTCGGGGGCGGCGGCCCGGAACAGCTCCGCGAGCAGGGCCGTCTTCTTCGAGCGCGCGGAGGTGGCGGCGACGTCCCGCGACACGCGGGCGAGGGCGTCAAGGAGCATGCGTTCCATCTTGCAGTGCATGGGGCGGGGCGGCACTTCATGCGGGGCGCCACTTCCTACCGTGCGGCGTTTCGTACGGTGGCCCCGTGGCCCTCTTCCGTATCGCAGACCGTACGCCGCTCGCACCCGCCGAGGCCTGGCGCAGGCTCACCGCCTGGGAGCGGCACGCCGCTCAGGTCCCGTTCACCCGCATCAACGTCACCACCGCGCCGCCGACCCGGCAGGGCACCCGGTTCGTGGCCCGCACCGGGCTGGGGCGGCTCGGGTTCGACGACCCGATGGAGGTGACCGTCTGGCAGCCGCCGAACCGTTGCAGGCTGGAGAAGCACGGCCGGGTGGTGACGGGCTGGGCCGAGATCGACGTACGGGAAGAGCCCGGCGGCGGAAGCGGGGCGCAGGTGATGTGGACGGAGGACCTGCGGCTGCGCGGGCTGCCCCGGGTGTGCGACCCGGTGCTGGCCGCGGCGGGGCGGCTGGTCTTCGGGCGGGCGATGCGTGCGTTGCTGAGGGGGCCGAAGAGGCGTTGAAGCCTGTGCCCCGACCATCGATCGAAGGAATCACTGTGCAGCAGGGTTCACCCGCCCGCCGCCGGCTGCTTGCGGCTGCGGCGGTCGTCGCCGTACTGAGCACCGGAGCGGGGACGGCGGGCGCCGCGCCGGTCGCGTCGCCGGCCTCGACAGCCCACGCCTCGGGCCCGCTCGCCCGGCTCGGTCCCCTCGCCGACTGGTCCGCGCAGCGACTGGCCACCGCCGACCTGGTCGCCGCAGCCAAGTACGGCACCGGCAGTCCCCTCGACGACCCGGCCCGCGAGAAGGCCGTCCTGGAGGCGGTGGAGCAGCAGGCGGAGGAGACCGGCGCCGACCCCGTGGCGACGGTACGGATCTTCCGCGACCAGATCGAGGCCAACAAGGACGTGCAGCGGGCCCTGCACCGACGCTGGGACGCGCACCCCGCCGAGGCGCCGGCCGGGAGCCCCGACCTGGGCGAGGTGCGTAAGGAGATCAACCGCATCAACACCGGGCTCGTGCGGGGCATCAGGGACTCGGCGCAGGCGCGGGGCGCCGCGTACTGCGCGCCCGTAACCCTGGTGTCGGCGGCCCGGGTCGCCCGTGCGCGGCACCTCGACGCGCTGCACACGAAGGCGTTGGCGCGGTCGCTACGGACGGTCTGCGGTTGAGGGCCGGTGGCGGACGGTCTGCGGCTGAGGGTCGGTGGCCGACAGTCTGCGGCTGAGTGTCGGTGGCGGACGGTCTGCGGCTGATGACGGGCAGCACGAGCCCGTTCGGGCGTACGCGGTGAGGGCGGGCCGGTCTGTGGGGATTCTGCCGGCCCGCCCTCAGTCCTCCTGTGCGGCCGTCGCCTTCGCCCACCGGTAGTCCGCCTTGCCGCTCGGCGAGCGCCGTATCCGGTCGGCGACGACCAGCTTCCGGGGGATCTTGTAGCCCGCGAGCAGGGTCCGGCAGTGCTCCTGAACGGTGGCCAGATCGGGCGCGGTGCCGCCCTCGCGCACCTGGACCACCGCCGCCACCCGGTTGCCCCACTTGGCGTCCGGCACCCCTGCGACCAGCGCGTCGTACACCTCGGGGTGGGACTTCAGCGCCTGCTCGACCTCTTCCGGATAGACCTTCTCGCCCCCGGTGTTGATGCACTGCGAACCGCGGCCGAGGACGGTGACGATGCCCAACTCGTCGACGGTCGCCATGTCGCCGAGCAGGACCCAGCGCTGGCCGTCGCGCTGGAAGAAGGTCTCGGCCGACTTCTTCGGGTCGTTGTAGTAGCCGAGCGGTACGTGACCGCACTGGGCGAGCCGGCCGATCTCGCCGACCGCCACCGGGGCGTACGTCGCCGGGTCGACCACCCGGGTGCGCTCGTTGACCTCCAGGCGGAACCCCTTCTCGGGGCCCGAGTCGTCGGTGGCCTTGCCGTTGGAACCGGACTCGGAGGAACCGAAGTTGTTCAGCAGCAGCACGTTCGGCACCAGCTCCTGGAACTGGGTGCGCACCGTTTCCGACATGATCGCGCCCGACGAGGAGACACTGAACAGGGAGGAGAGGTCGGTCCCCTTCAGGGGCCCGTTCAGTGCGTCGACCAGTGGCCGGAGCATCGCGTCGCCGACCAGGGACACACTGGACACCTTCTCCTTCTCGATCGTCCGCAGCACCTCCTCCGGTGCGTACTTGCGGTGGATCACCACCCGCTGGCCGTAGTTGAACGCGATGAACGAGGTTAGTGTCGAAGTGCCGTGCATCAGTGGGGGAGTGGGGAAGAAGGTGAGCCCGCCGCCGCCCGCCGCGACCCGCGCGGCCAGCTCCTCGGGCCGCTGAACCGGCTGACCGGCCGGGTCGCCACCGAACAACCCCGCGAAGAATAAGTCCTCCTGACGCCACATCACACCCTTGGGCATGCCGGTCGTGCCACCGGTGTAGATGATGAACAGGTCGTCGGCGGACCGGGGGCCGAAACCCCGGACGGCCGGAGCGGCGGCCTCCGCGTCCGCGAACTCCACGCAGTCGAGAGCGGGCGCCCGGCCGGGAGGCGTGCCCACCCGCACCAGGTGCCGCAGCTTCTCGGTGCGCGGCAGCGCGGCCGCCACCCGCTCGGTGAATTCGGCGTCGAAGACGAGCGCCGCGAGGTCTGCGTCGCGGTAGAGGTAGACCAACTCCTCTTCCACGTAGCGGTAGTTCACATTGACCGGGACGATGCGTGCCTTCAGACAGGCCAGCACCGTCTGGAGGTACTCGATGCCGTTGTAGAGGTGCAGGCCCAGGTGTTCGCCGGGCTTCAGTCCGGCGTCGATCAGGTGGTGGGCGATGCGGTTGGCGGCCGCGTCGAGTCCGGAGTAGGTGAGGCGGCGCTCGGCGCCCGTACCGGGATGGTCGATGTACACGAGCGCCTCGCGGTCCGGGACCGCGTCGACGACCGACTCGAAAAGGTCGGCAAGGTTGTACTCCACCGTTCCTCCTGAACCTCGGGTGCGGGGGCCCCAGTTGGTGTGTCGGCCATCACAGCAAAGGTGGCGTCAAGTGGGAAGGGTGCGCGCCGAAGAAATCTGACTGACTGTCAGAAAACTCTTGAAGTGGTGAGGGCTCTCCTGCAACCTGTTCCCGTCTGACGACGGGAGGACGGTCATGGACGGTGGTACGGAGTGGGGTACGGAGCATCTCGCCGTGCGGCGCGAGGGCGCCACGCTGGTGCTCACCCTGAACAGGCCCGAGGCGAAGAACGCCCTGTCGCTGCCGATGCTGGTCGGGCTGTACGACGGCTGGCTGGCGGCGGACGCGGACGATTCGGTGCGCTCGGTCGTGCTGACCGGGGCGGGCGGGTCGTTCTGCGCCGGGATGGACCTCAAGGCTCTGGCCGGTGAGCGGGGGATGGGCGGCAGTTCGGAGGATGCCTGCCGGGCCCGTATGAAGGCCGACCCCGACCTGCACTGGAAGGCGATGCTGCGCCACCACCGGCCGCGCAAACCGGTGATCGCGGCGGTCGAGGGCCACTGCGTGGCGGGCGGTACGGAGATCCTGCAGGGGACCGACATCCGGGTGGCCGGCGCCTCGGCGACCTTCGGGCTCTTCGAGGTGCGGCGGGGACTCTTCCCGATCGGCGGCTCGACGGTACGGCTGCCGCGGCAGATCGCGCGTACGCACGCGCTGGAGATGCTGTTGACGGGGCGGGCGTACGGGGCGCAAGAGGCGGCACGGATCGGGCTGATCGGGCACGTGGTGCCGGACGGCACGGCCCTGGAGAAGGCGCTCTCGCTCGCCGAACAGGTCAATGCCTGTGGGCCGTTGGCGGTGGAGGCGGTGAAGGCGTCCGTGTACGAAGCCCTGGAGATGTCGGAGGAGGACGGACTGGCGGCGGAACTGAAGCGCGGCTGGCCGATTTTCGACACGGAGGACGCGAGAGAGGGGGCGAGGGCCTTCGGCGAGAGGCGGGCGGCAGTTTATCGGAGGTTGTAAGCAGGCCGCTGGGGGCGCGGGGCGGGGTGGGCTGGTGCGGGCCGCTTGGGGTGCGGGGCGGTGGGCATCGTGCGGGTCCGTCGTGGCTGATCGCGCAGTTCCCCGCGCCCCTAAAAGATTGCCCCTTGGCCCCTAGCCCCTTTAAGCCCGCTAGCCCTCTTGGGCAGCGGGGCCGCCCCCCCCCGGGGGGGCGGGACGGGTGGGCAAGGGGGCGGACCCACGCGGAGTGCACCCCCCGCCGCCTCGGCCCACGCTCGCGACCGCCCTGCCCCCCCCCGGACCCGAACTCGACCCCGTCCCAAGAGAAGGAGCCCCACCCATGCCCACCCCCTCTCCCACCCCCGAAACCCTCCACGCCCCCCTCACCGTCGAGTTCCCCTTCACCCGTTCCCTCGGCCCCGTCCAGTCCGCCTTTCTCACTGGTCTCCGCCACCGCACACTCCTCGGTGTCCGGACCGCCGACCGCAAGGTCCTCGTGCCGCCCACCGAGTACGACCCCCTCACCGCCGAAGAAATCCGGGACCTCGTCGAGGTCGGGTCCACCGGGACGGTGACCACCTGGGCGTGGAACCCCGCCCCCCGCCCGTACCAACCCCTGGACACCCCCTTCGCCTGGGTCCTCGTCAAACTCGACGGCGCCGACACCGCCCTCCTGCACGCCCTCGACGCCCCTGGCCCCGACCACGTCCGTACGGGGATGCGTGTCCGGGTCCGCTGGGCCGAGGAACGTACCGGCGCGATCACCGACATCGCCTGCTTTGAACCGCACGAAGGCAACGACAGGCATGAACTCACCCCGCATACCGGCCAGTTCGACGACATGGTCACCTCCCTCACCGCTCCCGCCCGCCTCGACTACACCTACACCCCCGGCCGCGCACCCACCGACTACCTCACCGCCCTCGCGGGCCAACGCATCGTCGGCGAGCGCTGCCCGTCCTGCCGCAAGGTGTACGTGCCGCCCCGCGGCGCCTGCCCCACCTGCGGGGTCGCCACCGCCGAACAGGTCGAGGTCGGGCCGCGCGGCACCGTCACCACCTTCTGCATCGTCAACATCAAGGCGAAGAACCTGGACATCGAAGTGCCGTACGTCTACGCGCACATCGCCCTCGACGGCGCCGACCTCGCCCTGCACGGCCGCATCGCGGGCATCCCGTACGACCAGGTCCGGATGGGCCTGCGCGTCGAACCGGTGTGGACCGACAGCGCCCGCTACCCCGACCACTACCGGCCCACCGGCGAGCCGGACGCCGACTACGACGTGTACAAGGAGCTGATCTGACATGGCACCCCCACCCTCGCGGCACGTGCGGCCCGTCCGTGACATCGCCGTCGTCGCCTTCGCACAGAGCGAGACCCGGCGACGTACGGACGAACTGTCCGAGGTCGAGATGCTGATGCCCGTCCTGCACCGGGTGCTGGCCGACACCGGGCTGAAGACCAGCGACATCGGCTTCACCTGCTCGGGCTCCAGCGACTACCTCGCGGGCCGCGCCTTCTCTTTCACCATGGCCCTGGACGGCGTCGGTGCCTGGCCGCCGATCTCCGAGTCGCACGTCGAGATGGACGGTGCCTGGGCGCTGTACGAGGCCTGGGTGAAGATCCTCACCGGCGAGGCGGACACCGCGCTCGTCTACGCGTACGGAAAGTCCTCGCCCGGCGAGATCCGCGACGTCCTGACCCGCCAGCTCGACCCGTACTACGTCGCCCCGCTCTGGCCCGATTCGGTCTCCCTGGCCGCGCTCCAGGCGCAGGCCCTCATCGACGCGGGCGACACGGACGAGCCCGCACTCGCCGCAGTCGCGGCCCGCAGCCGTACCAGCGCCGCCTCAAATCCCCACGCACAGCTACAAGGTGACGTGCCATCAGGTAACTATCTGGTGCATCCCCTCCGCACCGGCGACTGCCCGCCGATCGGCGACGGCGCCGCCGCCGTGATTCTCGCCGCGGGCGACCTGGCCCGCGAGCTCTGTGCACGGCCCGCCTGGATCCGCGGCATGGACCACCGCATCGAGGCGCACTCCCTCGGCGTACGCGACCTCACCGACTCCCTGTCCGCTCGACTGGCGGCCGAACGGGCCGGAGCGTACGAACTCCCCGTCGACACCGCCGAGTTGCATGCCCCCTTCACCTCCCAGGAGGTCGTACTGCGCAAGGCGCTACGACTCGGCGACGAGGTCACGGTCAACCCGTCGGGCGGCGCGCTCGCCGCCAACCCGATGATGGCCGCCGGGCTGATCAGGATCGGTGAGGCGGCCGCCCGTATCCACCGGGGCGAGTCGGACCGGGCACTGGCGCACGCCACGTCCGGCCCGTGCCTGCAGCAGAACCTCGTAGCAGTCCTGGAGGGAGAGCAGAGTGAGTAGCAGCACCGTGCACGGCAAGGAGCCCGTGGCAGTCGTCGGCATCGGCCAGACCAAGCACGTCTCCGCCCGCCACGACGTCTCGATCGCCGGACTCGTCCGCGAAGCAGCCCAACGAGCCCTAGCTGACGCCCAGTTGACCTGGCAGGACATCGACGCCGTCGTCATCGGAAAGGCCCCCGACTTCTTCGAGGGCGTCATGATGCCGGAGCTCTACCTCGCCGACGCGCTCGGCGCCGTCGGCAAACCCATGCTCCGGGTACACACCGCCGGTTCCGTCGGCGGCTCCACCGCCCTGGTCGCCGCCAATCTGATCGCCGCCCGTGTCCACACCACCGTCCTCACCCTGGCCTTCGAGAAGCAGTCCGAGTCCAACGCCATGTGGGGCCTCTCCCTCCCTGTCCCCTTCCAGCAACCCCTCCTCGCCGGAGCGGGCGGCTTCTTCGCCCCGCACATCCGCGCGTACATGCGCCGCACCGGCGCCCCAGAAACCATCGGCTCCCTGGTCGCGTACAAGGACCGCCGCAACGCCCTCAAAAACCCCTACGCACACCTCCAGGACCCCACCCTCACCCTGGAGAAGGTCCAGGCGGCCCCCATGCTCTGGGACCCGATCCGCTACTCCGAGACCTGCCCGTCCTCCGACGGTGCCTGCGCGATGATCCTCACCGACCGCGGCGGCGCTGCCCGTTCACCGCACACGCCCGCCTGGGTGCACGGCGGCGCCATGCGCAGCGAACCCACCCTCTTCGCGGGCAAGGACTTCGTCTCCCCCCAGGCCGGTAAGGACTGCGCCGCCGACGTCTACCACCAGGCCGGCATCACCGACCCGCGCCGCGAGATCGACGCGGTCGAGATGTACGTCCCCTTCTCCTGGTACGAACCCATGTGGCTGGAGAACCTGGGCTTCGCCGCCGAGGGCGAAGGCTGGAAACTCACCGAGTCCGGCGTCACCGAACTCGACGGCGACCTCCCCGTCAACCCCTCCGGCGGCGTCCTCTCCACCAACCCCATCGGCGCCTCCGGCATGATCCGCTTCGCCGAAGCCGCCCTCCAGGTACGCGGCCAGGCCGGCGAACATCAAATCGACGGAGCCCGCACGGCCCTGGGCCACGCCTACGGCGGCGGATCGCAGTTCTTCGCGATGTGGGTGGTGGGAGCGCAGCCGCCCACCGGATGACCCGTGAGGGGGGTAATTGGCGCCGCATCCTGGAGGTCGGATGTGCAGACCTGCGATGTGGGGCGAGATCGTCAAGTGGCCCTGGGTGCCCGCACGGTGTGGGCCCCCGTGAAGGACAGGAGCAGTGCGGCCGTCCGAGGCGGGTCCTCCAGGATGGGTGTGTGTCCGGAGCCGGGCAGCAAGTCGACCTTCGCGCCCGGTACGACGCGGTAGTCCGCCGCGGACGAGGGGTGCCACCTGCCGTCCTGGTCGCCGAAGATCACCTGTAGCGGTTTGCCGAGGGTCTTCAGCCGGTCCGGGAGCGACTGCTGGCTGAGATAGGTGGTGGACGCCTGCATCGCTGTGGTGACCGCGTGGAAGGTCATGCGGCGCAGCTCGTCGACGAGTTCTTGGGGGACCTGGAAGCCCGCGCGGAATCCGGTGCTCGCGAACTGGCGGAGCTGTTCGTCGGTCGGTGGCCACTGGTCGGGGTGGAACGAGGTGGGTCCCGAGGGGATGAAGGCTGCCAGGTGGGGGCCGGTGTTGATGAGTGCGAGCGCGGTCACCAGGTCGGGGCGTTGCTCGGCGAGCGCGGTGGCGGCGTAGCCTCCGCTGGAGTGGCCGGCGACCACGGCGTGCTCGATGCCGAGCCGGTCCAGTGCCGTGCCGATCCTGCGTCCCAGCTCCGGGATCGCGTAATCGCCGTCGGCCGGTTCGGCGGAGCGGCCGTGGCCCGGCAGGTCGATCCGGATGACCCGATGGTGCGTGGTCAGGAGCGGAACCAGGGCGTCCCACGACCGGCTCGACGTGGCGGATCCATGGAGGAGCAGGAGTACGGGGGCGTCGCGAGGGCCGTCCTGGCGGACGTACATGTCGCCGTGTTTCAGGGAGAGGGGCGAATCCGCAGAGGCGGCGTCTGTTGGGGGGTGACTGCTGGGAGGAGTCATGAGTCCACTGTCGACGGTGGTGCGCACCGGTGGCTTGGACGAATGTTCCTTCCTCGGGCCGCCCTTGGGCGCGTAGCCTTTGGTGATGGGGTCCACCACGAGTGAACGTGACGATCCAGCTGTGTGGGACGTCGCACGTCCGCAGCGGCCCAGCCGGGTGGCTGGTGTGGACATGGCCGGGTTCCGGGTGCCCGGCCCGCTCGTCGGCGGCCTGCGGATGGTTCCGCACCCGGCCGTGATGCTGATCCTGGAGTTCGGAGAGAACCCGTCCGGCGTGGAGGACGGCACCGGGCGGCTTCATCGGGGAAGTCTCGTCGCCGGGCCGGGGTTCGGCTCCGGAGGCGGGGTTCGGGCGTGGGGCGAACGTGTGGAGTGCGTGCAGGTGCGTCTGTCGCCCGTGGTCGCGGGTGCGGTGCTGGGCGTCAGTCCGGCCGATCTGGCCGGTTCGCCGGTGTCGCTCGACGAGGTGTGGGGCAGGGAGGCCGCTCGGATACGTGAGCAGCTGGGCGAAATCCCCTTGTGGCAGGACCGCTTCGCGTTCATCGACGCGTTGCTCGCCCGCCGGCTTGAGGCGCGGTCGCCGGTGGACCCGGCGGTGGCCTGGGCATGGAACCGGATCCTCGTCGGCAGGGGCCTCGTCCGGGTCGACCACCTGGCGGCCGAAATCGGATGGAGCCGCAAGCGTCTGTGGTCCCGGTTCCACTCCCACCTCGGCATTCCGCCGAAGAGCGCCGCGAAGCTGGTCCGCTTCGACCATGCCGTGCACCGTCTGGTCGCGGGTGAAGGCGCAGCCCAGGTCGCGGCGGACGGCGGCTACTGCGACCAGTCCCATCTGCATCGCGACGTCATGGAGTTCACCGGTGCGACCCCGGCGACCGTGCGGGGCGAGCCCTTCCTGACGGTGGACGACCGCGCATGGCCGACCGGGGTACGCCCAGCCGGGGCCATCGTGGCCGGAGGCCCTGCCGGATGACTCCCTCCGTGGCCTGTCGGTCACCCGGTGCGATCGCTACTGTGGCTCACGAACGACGACGAACCGGGAGGAGCGCGACGTGGCGACAAGCACGCAGCATGGGCTGGTGGGCTCGGCCAAGCCGGAACTCGACCTGAGTGGGGCCGACTGGCAGTCCGGCAGCAAGGGGGCGGGCGACGTGCAGATCGCCTTCGTCGAAGGGTTCATCGCGATGCGCAACGGGGGCACGCCCGGCAGCCCTTCCCTGATCTTCAACCCGGCGGAGTGGCGCGCCTTCGTGGTCAACGCCAGGGACGGGGCCTTCGACCTGACCTGAGGCCGCTCCTGCCCGAGGCCGCTCCTGCCCGAGGCCGCTCCGACCTGGCGCTGTGGTCGCCTGGCGCCGTGCTTGCCTGATGCCCCGTTTGTCCCATGATGGGTGGGGAGAGAAACCGCAAGCACAGCCGGAGGCGACCCATGCGCACCAGTGACGTACTCGTCGAGGGATTCGGACGGATCAAGGAAGCGGTCCACGAGGCCGTCGACGGGCTGTCGGCCCAGGAGCTGTCCCGGCAGGTGCCGGAGGGGGCGAATACCGTGGGGTGGCTGGTCTGGCACCTCACCCGGGTGCAGGACGACCACGTCAGCGAGGTCGCCGGCCGCGAGCAGGCGTGGACCGAGGACGGCTGGGCCGACCGGTTCGGCCTGCCCCTGGACACCGCCGACACCGGGTACGGGCACACGGCGGAGCAGATGGCTTCCGTGCGGGTGGCGTCCGTCGCCGACCTCCTCGGCTACTACGACGCCGTGCACGGGCGGACCCTCGCCTACCTGGAGAGGATCGGCGAAGACGACATCGACCGGGTGGTCGACAAGGCGTGGAACCCGCCCGTGACCGTGGGCGTACGCCTGATCAGCGTCCTCGCCGACGACCTCCAGCACGCGGGCCAGGCCGCTTTCGTACGGGGATCGCTGCGCGACGGCTGAGGAGGCGGGCTGATCCCGCCTCTGCTCTGCACGGCCTGCTCAGCACGGTCTGCGCCACGGGTCGAGCTCCAGGTTCTTGCGCATGGACGAGAGGCCGAGGCGCCTGCTCTGCGCGCAGAACTCGCCGTTGGGCAGCTCGTACTCCACGTGGAAGACCGCCTTGCCCGCGGTGACGAACGGCCGCAGCGCCGCGCACTCGTCGAACTCCGCGCACTGCTCGTTGACCGCGAAGTCGAAGTTCCTTACCAGTTCCGGGATTTGGGGAAGGTCGTTCTTGAGGCCGACCGCCAGGCCGCGCGCGTGGGCGAGCGAGGACAGCATCCTGTTGTACGCGAGCTGGTGGGCGGCCGAGAGCGGGAAGCCGGTCTTGTTGAGGTAGGCGTCCATCAGGTCCGGCTCGACCGCGTCGAAGCCCTTGCTCCTGCACATGTCGAAGCGCCGCTCCATCAGCGGGCGCAGGACGTCGAGCCTGCGGATGTCCAGCCAGCGTTCGCCGTCCCAGCCGTTCTGCTCGCCCAGGAGCGATGCGGGGAAGTCGCCGCGGTCCGGCCGGAAGTTCTCCCAGGCGCCCGCGTTGATGTAGCAGATCACCTTGCGGCCTGCCGCGTGCAGCCGGGCCACGTCGGCCGCGCTGTTCTCGAAACCGTCGATGTCGTACACCGGCACATCGGTACGGGGATCGACCCGGCCGTCGAGCTGCCACTGCCAGGCGGTGCCGGGGCGCGGCTGCCAGATGCGCCGCAGGGGCGGCGGTCGAGTGGCGGCCGGCTTGCTGGGCGGGGCCGTAGTGGGGGGAGAGGTGGGGGCGGGTCGGGCCGAGCGGGTCGGGCCGACCGCCGGGGAAGGCCGGGGCGCGGCCGTGTCCGGGCCGGACGCCCGCCCCGGTGTCGGGGCGGCGCGCGGTGGTGCGGGATCCGGCGACGCACAGCCCGCGAGCAGGAGCAGGAGAAGGAGCAGAGGCAGGAGCAGGGGCAGTGCTGCCAGGGCAGCCGCGGGCAGCGGCGGACGCGGGGCGGCGGTCATGGGGTGGACTCCTGGAGTTCGGCCGGCAGGGCCGACCAGGGGTTGGGGAGTTCGCCGCCGACCGCGCAGCACACCGCCGCGCCCCGGCTGCGGGCGGTCCGCACGGCGACGCCCGACATTGCGTGCGGGACGCCGTACACCAGGTGGCAGAAGCGTTCCGGGGGATGCCGGGTGGTCCAGCGGGGCCGGTCGAAGGCGGTGACGTAGCTCGTCCAGTGGCCCTCGAACGTGACGATCAGGTCGGCGAGGCGGGCGTAGCCGGGCGCCGGGTGGACGCCCGGGTTGAGGACCACGGTCCGTGCGCCGGTCCGGCGTGCGGACCGGACGGTCCGGCGGCAGTGCGCCAGCGCGGACCGTTCGGCCGGGGCCCGGTCGAAGAACCACCCGTCCACGGCGAACCAGGCACGGTGCCGCTCCAGCTCGACCGCCACCTCGGCGTCCGGGCGGTCCCCGTAGTCCAGGTCGACGTATCCGAGCACCGGAACTCCTGCCGCGCGCAAGGCACTTGATGCGGCGGCGAACGCGGGGTCCGGCCGCTCGCCCGGCCCGTCGGCGGCGTTCAGCACGACGCCGTGGACCCGGCCGGCAGCCTTGGCGGCCAGCCGCCAGGAGTCCGGGTCCACGGACGGGTGCGAGTAGAGCGGCAGCAGTACGCTCACCGCGCGACGTCCGTCGGGGGCTGTGAGCGCGGTGGGTGCTGCGGGTGTGGTGGACGCACCGGCCCGGAGGCCGGTCGGCCGAGTGGGGGTACGGGGCCGGGGCTGCCCTGCGCGGGGAACGGGCGGGGCCCGTCGGCAGTCGGCCTCTCCGGGTGGCCCGTGTGACCCGTGTGGCCGGTGTGGCCCAGTCGGTCCGGGCGGTCCGGGTGGTGCGAGGCCCGCTGCCCCGGGGTGGCCGGGCCGTTCGAAGGCACCGGTCCAGAGCCGGGCGTCCGCTGCCGCCGTACGGGCCCGGGGTCGGCTGTCTGCTGCCCCCGTACGGGGTCGGGTGCCCGCTGTGCTCGTACGGGTCCGGGTCCCGGGTCGGGTGCCCGCTGTGCTCGTACGGGTCCGGGTCCCGGGTCGGGTGCCCGCTGCCCCCGTACGGAGTCGGGCGCCCGCTCCCCCCGCCCCGGACCGGCACCGGGTGCCTGCCGGTGCTGTACGGGTCCGTGCGCGTGCCCCGCGTCCCGTACCGACTCCCACAGCGCCCGCACCGAGTCCTCCAGCGCGTACTCGGGGCGCCAGCCCAGTGCGCTGCCCGCCGCATCGATGTCGGAGCACTGCCAGGAGACGGCGGCCGACCGCGTCGACCCCTCCGAGGTGCTCTCCTCGACGCGGCCCCGGAAGCCCGAGACCCGGATCAGGGCGGTCACCAGGTCGCGGACCGGGACCGCCCGGCCGCCGGACACGTTCACCACCGGTGGCAGCGGGCCCGTGGCCGTCGTCGCCAGGACCACGGCGCGTGCCACGTCACGGGCGTCGACGAAGTCCCGGAAGGCGGACAGGTCGCCGAGCCGCACCACCGCGTCCGGGTCGTCGCCCGCCTCGTACAGCTCCCGGGCGAGGCGTCCCGGCAGCCCGGCCGCCGGGGCGCCGGGCCCCACCGGATTGCCGACCCGCAGGACGACCGCGTCGAGGCCGGACGTGGTGACGGCCAGGGTCCCGGCGAGCTTGGTGGCGCCGTACGGTCCGGCGGGGCGGGTCGCGGCGGACTCGGCGACCCGCACGCCGTGCGAGGTGGTCCCGTACTCGGCCGCCGAACCCAGGTGGACGAGCCGGGCCCGGGGCGCGGACCGGTGCAGGGCGGCGGCCAGGACGGCCGGGCCGCGGGCGTTGACCTCGGCGAGGGTGATCGGGTCGCCGCCGACGTACCCGGCGCAGTTGACCACCACCTCGGGGTCGAACTCCCGTAGCGCGTCGGCGAGTTCACGCAGTGAGACGGTGGCGAGATCCACCTGCAGTCCGGCGCCGGGGCCCCGGCCGCCGCCGAGCAGCCGGACGCCCGTGAGGGCGCCCAACTGCCCGGCGGTGTGAGCGCCCAGGTAACCGGTGGAACCCAGGACGAGAATGCGCATCGGCTCTCAGGCTCCCTTGAGCAGCAGCGAACGGTGCGTGGTGAACTCCGCGTTCGCCCGGTCGTAGTCGTCGGGCCGCCCGATGTCGAGCCAGTAGCCGTCGAACGCGTAGGCGTGCGGCGGATTGCGGGTCTTGAGGAGATCCAGGACCAGCTCGTCGAAGCCCAGCGGCAGGCCCGGCGTGTACCCGTCCAGGGTGGCGCGGGACAGCCCGTACACCCCCATCGACACCCGGTAGTCCACGCTCGGCTTCTCGGTGAACGCGACGACCTTGGTGGCGTCGGTGGTCAGCACCCCGAAGTCGATGCGCACCTGGCGGGCGTAAGTGGCAATGGTGAGCGGGGCGTTGGAGGCACGGTGTGTCTTCAGTACGTCGGCGTAGTCGAGGTCGGTGAGGACGTCGCCGTTCATCACCAGGAACGTCTCCGGCAGCCGGTCGCGCAGGTTGAGCAGCGGTCCGATGGTGCCCAGCGGGCTCTCCTCGATGGCGTAGTCGATCTCCAGGCCCCAGCGTTCGCCGTCGCCGACGTAGGCCCGGATGATCTGGCCGAGATGGCCGATCGCCAGGGTGCAGCTGGTGAATCCGGCGGCCGACAGCTGCCGGAGCACGATCTCCAGAATGGCGTGCTGGTCGCCGATCGGTACCAGCGGCTTGGGAAGTGTGGTGGTGTACGGCCGGAGCCGGACGCCCTTGCCTCCGGCGAGTATCACAGCGTGCATGGGAGCCTCCCTTGGTACGGCGAGTGGGGTAAGTCGTGCTGTGCGTGGGGGAGTCGATGGCTGTGCGTGGAGGAGACGGCGGCTGTCCATGGGGGAATCCGCGCAGGTTTGAGGGAGCGTCAGATGTTGTAGATGTCGGTCTTGTAGCGGGCCAGGTTCGCCGGGTCGCGGAAGAATTCCACGGTCGCGGCCAGCCCCTGCTCCAAGTCGTGGGCCGGGGTCCAGCCGGTGGCGGCGGTCAGCCGGGACGCGTCCGCGACCAGCCGCATCACTTCGGAGTTGGCCGGGCGGATGCGCTGCTCGTCCTCTCGGACGTCCAGGTCCGCCGCCATCACCTTGCCGATGAGCCGCACCAGGTCGCCGATCGAAATCTCCCCGCCCGTACCGGCGTTGAAGGTGCGGCCGACGACGTCGTAGGCGGGTGCCGTGCCGACCGCGAGGAACGCCTGCGCGGTGTCCCGTACGAACGTGAAGTCGCGGGTCGGACGCAGATCGCCGAGGGTGATCGTGCGCGAGCCCGCCGCGACCTGCCCGATCACGGTCGGAATGACCGCCCGCATCGACTGCCGGGGGCCGAAGGTGTTGAACGGGCGCAGGGTGACCACCGGGGTGGCGAAGCTCGCGTAGTAGCTGTCGGCCAGCCGGTCGCCGCCCGCCTTCGAAGCGGCGTACGGGGACTGGGTGTTGATGGGGTGGTCCTCGGTGATCGGCACGGTCTGTGCGGTGCCATACGTCTCGCTGGTCGAGGTGTGCACCAGGCGCGGGGTGTCGAACGCCCGCACCGCTTCGAGGACGTTGAGGGTGCCGGTGACGTTGGTGTCCACGTAACTGTGCGGCGCCTGGTAGGAGTACGGGATCGCGATGAGCGCCGCCAGGTGGTACACGGCGTCCGCCCCTTCGACCAGCGTCCGGACCGAACCCGGGTCGCGGACATCGCCCAGGACGATCTCCACCTGGTCGAGGACGTCTGCGGACAGCGTCTCCAGCCAGCCGTACGAGGAGAAGGAGTTGTACTGCGCCATGGCGCGCACCCGGAAACCGGCGGCGACCAGGGCCTCGGTCAGATGGGAGCCGATGAAGCCCTCGGCGCCGGTGACTGCGGCGAGCGGTGAGGTGGTCAACTTGGGGTTCCTTTAAGGAGGTTGGTGGGGCGGGTAAAGGGGACCGAAGAGCGTGCCGGCTCAGGCGTGCGCCGTCGGCCGGCCGAGCAGAGAGACACAACAGACCAGCAGGGCCACGGCGGCCGTGCCGCAACACAGCAGAGGTACGAGTGGGCCGGGCGGCGGGCCCGGCAGCGCCGCGGCCGAGATCCCGGCCGCGCCCCCTGCCGCTTCCGCGACCACGCCCGCCGCCGAAACCCCGGCCGCGGCCGCCGCACAGATCGCGGCGGGCAGCCAGGCGATGCCGAACGCCTGGAGCAGCAGCGCCGTCCACAGCACCGCCCCCAGGGCGAGCAGCGGCGCCGGCTCGGCCCCGGTCAGCAGCGCCGCCGGAACCAGCGGCAGCAGATAGCCGAGCAGGCACCCGCCCAGCACCGCGGCGGACCGCAGCCGGAACCCGGCAGGCGTCGCCGTCCCCCGCAGCGCCGCCACGTTCAGACCCCGGTAGCGGTAGAGCAGCCACTCGGCGGGGCCCATGCTGAGGGTGAGCGCCACGACGGCGTACGGATGCCGCAGCCCGGCGAACATCACCAGCACCCCCGCGCTCAGGCCGAACAGCCCGTACGGCAGCGAGGCGAGCACACCCGGCCGGACCGCGCCCGCCGCAGGGGCCTCCTTGAGCGCCGTACGGATCGCGTACCAGGCGGCGGCCACCACCAACAGCCCTGTCAGCAACGGCAGTCCGGCCCGCAGCCACGGCCCGGGATCCATCCACGGCAGCAGCGAGGCCCCCACGATCAGCGGCACGAGCGCACCGAGCAGCAGCCGCTCACGGGCGAACACGAGCAGCACGCTCGCCGCCGCGAGATAGACCGACTGCCACACGGTGAACAGGGCGGCAGGCCCGGGACCCACGAGTGCCGTACCCGCCCCCGCCGCCAGCAGCGCCCCCGCCGGAGCCCCGTACAGCAGGGTCCGCCCGGCCTCGTGCCGCCCCGAAGCGAGCCGCAGGTAGGCCCGGTGGGCAAGCCCCTGGCTCCACGCCCACGACAGCAGACCCGCCACGATCAGCGCGAGCACCGCCCCGTCCGCGTACCAGAGCCCGGAGGTCAGCGGGTAGGCGAGTCCGGGCAGCCCGAACAGCGCCCCGCGCAGCGCGCACCGCACATGGTCGGGTGCCCACGGGTCGGCGGCGGACGCCGGCTCGGGGAAGCTGCGCGGCACTCGGGTGTACAGGTCCTCGGCCAGCGAGAACAGGTTCCGGTGCCCGTACTTCTCCTTGATCGCGTCCGCCGTCAGGCCCTCGGACTCCAGCAGGGCGGCCACCTCGTACGGGTGCACGGCGGGCCCGATCCGGTCGGCGAGCTGCGCCGCGAGAGAGTCCACCTCGTCGTCGCTGCGCACCCGCCGCCCGGCACCGATGCGCGGCAGCCGCAGCGCCATCGTCTCCGAGGAGACGGAGGCCAGCCTCAGCATGAGGGTGTCCTCCTTGCCCCGGCCGGGCTCCAGGTACATCGGGCCGCTCATCCGGCCACCTGCCTCAACTGCACAGTCTGGGCAAGGTCGTTGGCCTGCACTGCGGATGCAGTGTCCTGTCCCGACGCCAGATCGACTCCCGAGGCCAGATCGACGTAGATCGCCCGGAAGGTGTCCACGGTCTGCCGCAGCGTGAACTGCTCGATCACCCGCAGCCGCGCCGCCTCGCCCATGCCCGCCCGCCGCCGCGGATCGCGCAGCAGCTCCAGCGCGGCGGCGGCCATCGCGGACGGGTCGCGCGGCGGCACCACGAGCCCCGCGTCGCCGACCGCCTCACGGACCCCGCCCACATCGGTGGAGACCGTGGCCCGCCCGCACGACATGGCCTCGATCAGGGTGAACGGGAAGCCCTCGCTGATGCTGGACAGCATCACCACGTTGCCCGCCGCGTAGGCGTCCTTGATGTCCTCGACGCGGCCCTCGAAGGTGACCGCGTCACCGTGCCCGAGGGACGCCGCCAGCTCCTCGCAGCGCTCCCGGTACGCCTCGCCGCCGCGCGGCGTACCCCCGAACAGCCGCAGTCTGGCCGCCGGAAGCTGGGCGCGCACCTCGGCGAACGCCCGGATCAGCGTCTCCAGGTCCTTGATCGGGTCGACCCGGCCCGCCCAGCTGAGCGTCGGCCCGGCCGGCTCGGGTCCGGCGTGCGGGAAGGCCGCCGGATCGACGCCGTTGTAGACGGTACGGATCAACTCCGGGTCGGCGCCGCCCTGTTCCTCCCACAGCCGGTTGTACCGGTTGCCCGGGGTGATCAGGGCGGCCCGGCGGTACGTCTCCTCCGCGAGCAGCCGGAAGAAGCCGAGCAGCACCGCCTTCACCGGCCACCGGTACGGGGCCGTCCGGTAACCGAGATAGCGCTCGCGCAGGTACACCCCGTGCTCGGTCAACAGCAGGGGTACGCCGTGCAGTTGGAGCCCCGCGAGTCCCGGCAGCACCGCGACTCCGCCGCTCACCGCGTGCGACACCCCCCTCTCGGGGGGCCGGGCGGCCAGGGGCCTGAGCGCGTGCTCCAGGAGCATGGTGGCGGTCACCGCGTCGTGCACGGTGGGCCCGGCCTCCCGGACCGGCAGCCCCGGACGGTTCCAGACGTCGGTGAGCACCCGGATCGCGGCGTCCGCGCGCAGCAAGGGGCTGAGCACCCCGTCCCGGGCCGCGTGCGCCAGCTCGTACAGGGCGGGCGCGAACCCGTCCTCGGCGCCCGGGTCGAGCAGTGCGGTGAGGAACCGGTCGTACGCCGCCAGGACCCGTCGCAGCCGACGGCCTCGCGGCGGTGAACCGGCGGGCGCGGGGCCCCACATGGGGACCGAGACGGGCTCCCGGACATGTGCGGGAAGGTCCCAGGCGAGGGGCTCGCGGCCGGTTCCGGTGACCGCGATGACGTCGAATGCGAGGTCCGGCATTCCGGTGACCAGCTGGTCGCACCAGACACTCACTCCGCCGTGACTGTGCGGATAGGTGCCTTCGGTGAGGAGGGTGACCCGCACAGCACCGGAGTGCGGTGCGCGGTGTGGATCGAGCATCGATGCGCTCCACGGCAAGAGGGTGCGGAAGAAGCGAGGGGAGCGGGCCGGCCGCCGCGTCGCGGCCGGCCCCTCGTGCCCCTCGGTGGTGCGTGGCCGGGATCAGCGCTGACTGCGGTACGGCACCGGCCGTGCGACGCCCGGCGGAACCGGGGCGCGCGGTGCGGTCTGCTGCGGCGCGGGGGTCGCTCTGCCCTTGGCGATGCCCTTGGCGATGTCCTTCGCGGTGGCGAGCGGTGGCACCTCGGCCGGGGTCAGCGCGAGGGTCACCTCACTCTGTGCGGTGTCGGGTGCCACCCACCCGGACACCGTCCCGGCGTACGCCTGCCCGAAGGTATCGGTGCCGGAGGTGAGGACTCTGCGGGTGCCGTCGGGCATGGTGGCGGTGGCCCGCACACCGGCCGGGGCCTGCACGGTCACGGCGCTGCCGATGCGGTACGCGGTGACCTGTCCGGCGTCCAGGGCGGCCGTCCATGCCGCCCGGTCGCGCAGCTCCGCGCCGATGTCGCGCATCCGCAGGTTCACCAGAGGCGCGGACGCCGTGTACAGGGCGTCGTACCCCTGGATCGTGCCGTCCAGGACGGGGTAGGCGATGCGGTCCTCGGCGAGGTTGGACTGGTGGATGAAGTGCGGGCGCGGATCGTTGCCCAGCACATGGCTCATCGCGGTGCTGATCTCCTGCGGCACGATGTGCTGCGCGTACCCGGTGGCCGCGTCGAGCGGGCCCGGCAGGCAGGTGGTCGAGGGCAGATCCTCGCAGAGGCCGCTGCCGCCCTGGGCGCGGCTGGTGTAGATCCAGTTGTACTCGTCGACCTGCTCGGCGACCCGGCCCGCGTTGTAGAAGATGTTGATCGGGTGGCGGGAGACTGTACGGGCCTGGCCGACCAGGCGCTGCTGCGGTTCGCGGGAACTGTCCGAGCCGAGCCAGCCGATGCCGTTCGCGGCGAGGGCCAAGGCGAGGTTCGGGTTGTCCTCGGGCTGCTGCGGCGAGATCTTCAGCCCGGAGTGCTCACCGGTCACCAACTCGTCGTTGAACACCGGGAGTTGCTGGGTTGCGGCCCACTGCCGGTTGTCGGCTATCTGCCGGGATATCTCGGCCTGGCTGACGTACTTCACCGAGCCGTCCGGGTTCTTCGCACACTTCCACGGGACGCTGGAGATGTCCTGCTCGCACCCGAGGTAGGGGTGGTCGTAGGTGTGGTTGACCCAGCGGAACTCGTCGCGCTTCGCGCCGAAGGAGTCGGCGAGGGGGTCCGCACCGTTGTTGTTCTCGCGGTGCTCGACGCTGCCGCCGCCGTTGTACGCGAGGTCCAGGGTGAAGCCCCGGGACTTCGACCAGTCGGCGGCGTGCTGGACGTCGTCCGGGGTCATCCGGATCGGGTTCGGCTGCCCCTGCCCCGGCGGGCAGTCCACGTCGCCCGGGGTGCAGTTGAGCCGGGAGTCCCAGCGGTCGTCGGCGGCGAAGACGTCGTCGATGTGCACGGAGAAGTAGTTGCGGGCCGCGCCGAGGCGGACGTTCTGCGTCATCCAGTCGACGATGCCGCGCGCCAGGAGCCGGAACTGCTGCTGGTACTGGTTGTACGCGAAGGTGACGACCAGCTCGCGGCGGCCGTCGTGCCGGTACTCGCCGACGAGACTGCCCGTGCCGGTCCCGCCGGGGATCGGCGCCTCGACGTAGGCGGTGAAGTCGGCCCCGGGGGCGGGCTTGGCGAGGAACGCGTAACTCTCGCCCACGGTCGGGGAGTTGTTCTCGAACGGGACCTCCCCTTCGAGATACCCGAAGGGCCCGCCGCGACCGGCGGCCGTCACCTCGGCCCGCAGGCCGTCCACGGAACCGCTGTAGGCGGGCACCTGGAGACCCACTTGGGGGCGGGCATAGGTGTACGCGTTGACCTGGGGCACCGCGTAGAGCGTCTCGTACCTGACGAGCGCGGCCAGTTCGCCCGAACCCGCCGGGAACGGGTTGTCGTTCGGCAGTACGACCGCCTGGTACTTGGCCCGGGGCCGCCCGTCCACGGTGTCGGCGAGGAAGGCGGCGTCGATCACCTGCCGCCCCGCCCTGGTGAGGTCGACGAGGGTGAACGGCGTTCCTGCGGCGCTCAGTTCGGCGGCGATGGCGGCGGTCGCGGGACCGCCGTCGCTGACCACCAGGACGCGCAGGTCGATGCGCGGCACCTGTTCGCCCGCCGCGGCTGCGGGTGCCCCGGCCGCCGGAGATCCGGATGAGGCCGCCGCCGGTAGGCCGAACGCGGGCGCTGCGGGTAAGCCGAGCGCCAGTACGAGCACTCCGGCGCCGAGCACGCCGTGACGTCTGATCCGCTTCATGCGGTGTGATTCCCTCCCGAACGGGGCCGTGCGGCACTGTCGCCGGGCGGCCCCCCACCCCCACGCGGCGACACCCCTGGGATATGGGTGGTGCCGCCGTGTTCTGATGCGACACATATTCCTGCCTAAGTGCCCAACTTGTGTGTCTGATGTGAAAGTTGACGAAAAAATGCAGGTGTCGTCCGAAAGATTGAGGCAAGGAGAAGGGGGTCCGCGGGGTCGCTGCGGGGGAGCCCCTCCGAGGGCTTCGAAGGGTGCCCGGGGCAGGTGGGAGAAGGCGGCAAACGCTTTCCGTGATCCCGGGGACACTCTTCGTGAACATCCACTGGAGTAGTCCAATTCCGGTTGATCCAGTGCGCTTCTTCCGGCCACGCACAAGACCGGCCGACCTCGGGGGAGGGAGATCGGCCGGTCGTCAGGGGAAGCGCCCTGCGGTGGGGGCGGGGTCAGCTCTGTGCGGGGGTGGCGCAGGCGATCGTGGTACCGGGGGTGTTGAAGATGCCGTCCTTCACGGTCTGGCCGTTGTTGTACTCGTAGTAGAGGTACGAGTAGAAACCGATGGTGCCGTTGCAGCCGGAGTCGGCGGCTATCTGCACGGCGAGCGTCACGGTGCGGGAAGCGCCGGGGGCGAGCGGAATCGCGTAGTTCACACCGAGGCTGCCGGTCCCGGTCCCGGTACAGCTGACGCCCTCCGAAGTGCAGGAGGTGAAGGCGTACTTGAGGTCGGTGCGCTGGGTGGTGGGCCAGGTCGGCTGGACCGACTGGTAGACGAACCAGATGTCGGTGGCCTGGTTGTTGGTGAGGGTCATCGTCAGGTTGACCGTGGAGCCCGGCGTCACCGAGGCCTGATCCGAACTGAACGTCAGATCGGGGGTGTCGGCGCCGGCGGGCTGCCCCAGGCCGAGCAGGGCGAGGGCGAGTGCGAGGACTGTCGCGAGACCGAAACGTCTCAGATCTGTGATGCGCATGGGGCCGGAGACTAGAAGCGGGGTGGTCTCGCCGTCTTCCCCCGCCGCTCCGGGGTGCGACCCGTGCGGCTGGATCCTTCCACCTCCGGAACCGCGCTGTCCGGGGTCGGCGGGGAGAGCAATGTGCTGTACGGAGCGTGCGCGCATGATCGCTTCCGGTCATGCCGCACTGCCGAACGGCCCCTGGGGGGCCTGCACGCTAATGGCCGGAACTCTGCGCGGGTGGGCGCGGGGCGGAGCGTGGCGCCGGACCGAAAAGGCAGGCAATCCGGACAGGCGGTGAAAGTTAAGCGGACCTGCGGAGTCCGACATCCGTCCGAGACGGAGGGGATCACCCCGAATGTGCGGCGTCCGCACGGGGCGGGTGGGGGCGGTGCACAAAGGGGAGTTCTGCCGCTGTCGCGGAGATGGCCGGTCAGGGGCGGTCGCGCGGCGCGGCGAAAGCGGCTCTGTGAGGGAAAAGTGAAGGGAGGGGTGTGGCTGAGTCTTGCGGGCGGTGGGTGGCCGAGCTTGCCTGCGGCGCTTGGTCCCCACCCGCCCCTTCCCTAAACCGCCGGCCGCGGGGCTGGGGAGTTTTCGTGCGGGTGCGTCGTGGCTGGTCGCGCAGTTCCCCGCGCCCCTGAAGGGGCACTTCAGCCCGTCCGGCGTTTGAGGACGCGCGGCGCAGCCGTGCACCGGGCGCAGCCCGGGACGCCCGCCCCCACCGGCGCCAGCCCTGATGCCCCCAGCCCCGCGGCAGCGGTTTAGGGAAGGGGTGGGTGGGGGACCAAGCCCCGCGCAGCGGCAAATCCACCCGCACATCCACGCCCGCATGCCCACGCCCGCACGCCCGCCCGCCCTCGTCCCCGACCCGCACCCGCACCCGCACCCGCACCCGCAAAGGAGACCCCATGACCCACTTCCTCCTCGTCCACGGCGGCTACACCGGCGGCTGGATCTGGCGCGACACCGTCGCCGCTCTCCGCCGCCTGGGCCACGAGGCTCACCCCCTCACCCTCACCGGCCTCGGCGACCGCCGTCATCTCGCCACTCCCGCAACGGACTTGGAAACCCACATCGAAGACGTCACCCAGACCATGGACCATCTCGTCGACGACGGCGGTCCTCTCGTCCTCGTCGGCCACAGCTACGGCGTCCACCCCGCCGTCGGCGCCGCCGTCCGGCGGGCCGGACGGATCGCCCGGGTGGTCTGTATCGACGCCCCGCTCCCCGTCGACGGCGAATCCGTCCTCGACGGCATCCCCGATCCCGCCTGGCGCGAGTCCGTGGCCCAGCGGGCGGCGGACTTCGACGGGTGGCGGCTGCCGCCACCGCCCCTGTCGGAGGCGCTCCTCTGGGGTTCGCTGGACGGCGTTCCCGACGACGCCCGCAAGCGCATCGAGCAGCTCGCCGCACCCCAGCCGTACGCCACCCTCACCCGGCCGATCCGGCTGTCGGCGGACGGCTCGCGCCCTCCCGTCACCGGCATCCTCTGCACCCGCGACGGCCGCGCCTCGATCGCCGGCGTCGAAGCCCTCGTCGCCACCGGTGACCCCCGCTTCCAGGAGCTGGCCGGACCCGACGTCACCTTCTTCGACCTCGACACCGGCCACTATCCGATGCTCTCGTGCCCGCAGGAGCTCGCCCGGCGTACTCGTTCGCGCGGCAGCCGGTGAGGGGCACCGGATCCAGCCAGGACCACCGCGGCAGTAACGGGCCGGCAAAGGGTCGGGCAAAGGGTCCGGCCGCTTTTCCACCGCCCTTCCCGGCCACGTACCATGTCCGCATGTCCTTCCTCCGCCGCCGCCCCTCCGCCACGCCCGCGGGCCCGGAATTCGACGTCCTCGCGATGGACCCGGGCGACTGGCCGGGCGACCTCGGGGCCGGGCTGCTGCCCGCTCCCGACGGCAGTTGCCAGGGCGTCTTCCTCCGGTACGACCTGTTCGGCGGGCGCGGCCCCGCAATGATCATCGGGAACCTGCCCGAAGGGTCCCCGGCCCGTGAGCTCGCCGAGGGCCAGGTCCCCTTCGAGGTGGCCCAGCTCCTCCTCGCCCTGGAGAACGACGAAGAGGTCGAGGTCGTCAGCACCGAGGACATGCCCGTCATGCAGGGCGACAACCTGCTGATCGTGCGCCGCCTCAAGCTCTCCGAGAGCCGGATCTCCTGCGTGCAGTTCGACCGCAGCGACAACGTCCTTGTCACGATCGCCAGTTGGGACCGGCCGATCACCGACGACCTGTACGCGCTGCTGAAGCCGCTCCCCGCGGAGATGTTCCAGGGCTAATCCCTGCTGTCGGCGGCCCGTCCCACCAAGGAAACGTCCGACGCCTTCACGTATCCGATCCGGTGGCCGTACTGGATCTCGTAGTAGATCTCCTTGCCCCGGACCACGCGTCCCGGCTTCCCGTACTCCGACGCGTAGAAGTACTCACCCGCCGTCCGCTGCCCGACGACGTACCGCTGTCCCGCCAGAATCCGGTACGCCAGCGGGACGACCGGCTGTACGGGCACGCCCGCCGGGTACGCGGACGCCTCCGGGTAGGCCCTGCCGTAGACCGGGATGTCGCGGAGGCCGTCGCGCGGGGTGAGCAGCCGGGCCCGTACGTTCACCGCGGTCGGCTCGGCGGCCGGATTGAGGAACCAGGCCTTCTGGCCGAGGTACCAGATCGCCGTCCAGTCCCCGCGCCGCTCCGCCACCGCATAGCTCTGGCCGGTCGAGGCCCGCGCCCCCGTGTCATTGACGCCGGTCGTCGAGTCCTCGCCGCCCGGACGCCGGCCGATGTCCTTGACCAGCGGGGCGGCCGGGTCCGGAGCGGTGTGCAGTCGGACCGCGCCGGATGCGTGCTCGGGGCACGGCTCGGCCGGCTTCTTGCCGCAGCCGGTGTACGGCGGCCGGTACGCCTCGTACTCCGGGCGTACGGTGACCGCCGCGCTGCGGGGGCCGGCCGTCGCCTCGAACGGCCTGCCCAGCAGCTCGAAGTAGTGCGCCCAGTCCCAGTAGGGGCCCGGGTCGGTGTGCATGCCGCGCACCGCGTCCGGGAGCGCGCCGGGCACGTTGTCGTGACCGATGACGTGCAGTCGGTCCAGCGGGATGTCGTACTTCGCGGCGAGATGACGTACGAGACGGGCCGACGCCCGGTACATCGCCTCCGTGTACCAGGCGTTCGGCGCGGTCAGGAAGCCCTCGTGCTCCAGGCCGACCGACTTGGCGTTGGTGTACCAGTTGCCCGCGTGCCAGGCCACGTCCTTCAGCGGCACGTGCTGCGCGATGTGCCCGTCCGAGGAGCGCAGCGTGTACTGCCAGGACACGTAGTCCGGCCTCTGGACGAGGCCGACACTGGTCTTCCAGGAGCCCTCGGTGTCGTGGATGACGAGGTAGTCGATGCTGCTGTCACGGTCCCGGTCGCCCAGGTCGTGGTTGCCGTAGTCGGTGCCTTCAAGCTTCTTGTACGGGGCGGGAATCCACTCGCAGGACACGGCGGCGGGACACTCGACGGGGTCGGTGGGCGCAGGGGTACGAGCCGGGGCAGCAGCGGCGTTGCCAGCGGCGGCGGGCGCGGGCGCGGGTGTGGCGGGCAGGGTGACCGACTGGCCGCTGTCCGTGGTGCGGTGCTGCCCCGCCCGGATCACCGCGTACACCTCGTCGGCGTACGCCCGCGCGGCTCCCGGGTCGTCGGAGCCGGAGTAGCGCTGCACCGCCCCGTACCAGTCGGCCGGGGCCGTGCCCGGAGCCCGGCCGAGCTGCTGCTGGGCGGCGGCGAGCAGGGCGGCGCCGCCCAGCACGTTGGCCGCCGGATCGCTGCGCAGCTTCTCGGCGGGCAGCCCGGTGAGCGCGGCGGCCCGCGCCAGCGTCCCTGTCCCGTCGGTGAGGTGCATCGGACCGTATCCGCCGGTCACGCTCGGCGCTCCCTCGTGCGCGTCCCACCGGGACTGGAGGTAGGAGACCCCCAGCAGCACGCTCGGCGGCACCCGGTACCGGGCGGCCGCGGCGGCGAAATCCCGCTGCAGGGTGCCGGGCTGCGGATCCTGGACGGTGGCGGCCGGGGTGTGGGCGGCATGGGCCGACGTGGCGAGGGGGACGAGAGAGGACAGCAGGAGTGCGGCGGACGCCGCGACGCCCCCCGTCCTGGTGGCGGAAAGGCACGCGGGAAGGTGCAAGGCGTCCTCCGGGAAACGAACGGGCCGGGCCGGGTCGGCAGAGCCGCTCATGATGCCCATCCGGACCGCCCGGACCGCGCAGGGCCGGCCGGCCGCGTCGCGTGGCGTCCCGCGAATGGGGCTGCCACTACAGCGGAACTGCCGCTTCGCGCAAGAGAGTTGGGGTCACCGGTGGAAGGCGGCAGCCGTTGCGGGCGCACCACCTGTTCGGGCGAAAGACCGACAGGCCGATAGGCCGACAAGGCGACAGGCCGACAGACCGACAACGCGACAGAGCGAGCGCACGACAGGGCGAAGGGCAGTGCCCGCGCCCAGGCACTGCCCTCCGCCCTTCCCCTCCACCCGCCGTGGCCCGCGGTCCGCACTCCGCCTCAGCGGGTACCGACCGCCGCACGCACCGCCCGGCGGACCAGCCCGCAGTCGTCGTGCAGCCGCCGCAGCAGCAGCCGCTGCTCCTCGCCGGGAGAGATCCCGGAGCTGCCCAGCGTGCCGGCCGGCGGGGACTCCCGCATGGTGCGCTGCACCTTCGCCTCGTACGAACGGACTTCGCGCGTCGTGACGAGCATCAGGTTGACCAGGAAGGCATCGCGGGCCGCGGTGCCCGCCGCCTGGGCGAGCTGGCTGATCTGACGGCGGGCCACCGGAGAGGCGTCGCCGAGGATCATCCACAGGGTCGCCAGGTCGTACCCCGGCAGATACCAGCCCGCGTGTTCCCAGTCGACCAGCACTGGACCGGCCGGCGACAGGAGAACGTTGGAGAGCAGGGCATCGCCGTGGCAGAACTGCCAGGGGAGCGAGGACCGGGAGATGCCGTGCAGCAGCTTCTGCAGGTCACCCAGGTCACGGTCGGTGAACAGGCCCAGTGCGTGGAAGTCGGTGAGCCGCTTGCCGTAGTTGAGGGGCTGACCGAACATCTCGGCCGGCGGGCGCCAGTGGTTCAGCTTGTCGACCGCGCCGAGGGCGGCCCGGACGTCGGCACGGGGCGGAGCTTCGGCCGGGTGTCGCGTCAGGGCCGCCGCCCGGCCCGGCATCCGCTCGATCACCAGTGTGCAGTTGTCGGGATCCGCGGCGATCAGCCGCGGGACCCGCACCGGTGGGCGGTGCCGGACGAAGGCGCGGTAAACAGCTATCTCGTGCCTGAACCGCTCGGTCCACTGGTCGGAGTGGTCGAGTAAACACTTCGCCACCGCGGTCGTACGTCCGACTGTGCCGACGAGCAGCACGGAACGTCCGCTGCGGCGCAGTACCTGCACCGGGTTGAACTCCGGGCAGATCCGGTGCACCGATGCGAGAGCGGACCGCAGCTGCGCACCCTGGGGGCCGGACAAGTCGAGTCTCCCGCTGAGCGGTTGGGTTCCGAGCCCCGCCGCACGCCGCGCCCGACCGGTGCCCGCCGCTGCGGCGTGGTGCGGGTCGAGATACGGTCCACCGCCCCCCGCCAGCGGGCGGTGCGGCCGGGGCGGGGCGGTCACGGAGGAAGATGCTGTGTACATGGGCGGTACAGGTCCCTTCGTGCGCCGACGAGTTGCGTGCGCCGCCCGTCCCGGCAGACGGTCCGCACCCTGGGGAGTACGTGCCGGCTGCCGGGCCGGGGTGGCGCTTTCCTACCTGACACCCGGCCGCGGGTGGCACACCATCTGGCGCACCCTGGCGAACCCTGGCGAATAGTCGCGACGCATATCGCAGCGGGTTAGTGTCAAGTCAGCCGAGAACCTGGGGGCTTGACGTGACCGGAGAACCCAACACCCGCCTGAACGACCTGTTCGGCCTCACCGGGTGGTCCAAGGGGGAACTCGCGAGAATGGTGAACCGGAAGGCGGCGGCCATGGGCCATCCGCAACTGGCCACCGACACTTCGCGGGTACGACGCTGGATCGACATGGGGGAGTCCCCCCGAGATCCGGTGCCCAAGGTGCTGGAGGCTCTGTTCACCGAGCGGCTCGGCCGTGTCGTGACCATCGAGGACCTCGGGTTCACTCGCACTGGCCGCACGGGACGACGCCGGGCTCCGGGCAAAACCGACCACCCCGACGGCGTGCCGTGGACGTCCGAGCAACTGGCCGAGATCCTCTCCGAATTCACGGGAATGGACCTCATGCTCAACCGACGCGGCCTGGTGGGCGCGGGCGCCGCGCTCGCCGCCGGCTCCGCACTGACCAGCGCCATGCACGACTGGCTGCACTCCGATCCGACTCTCGCGGCCGACGGGCCGCGCATCAACGAACCCCTGCACATGGAACGCGCAGGGTACGACCTCTACGAAGCGGCCCCCGTCGGGTCGCAGGAGATCGACGCACTTGAGCGCTCGGTCGACGTCTTCCGCGCCTGGGACGCCTCACGTGGCGGCGGCCTCCAGCGCAAGGCGGTCGTTGGCCAGCTCAACGAGGTGGGCGGCATGCTCTCCTACCGTCAACCCGCCCATCTGCAAAGGCGGTTGTGGGGGGTCGCCGCCAACCTGGCGGTCCTGGCCGGCTGGATGTCGCACGACGTCGGCCTGGAACCCACCGCCCAGAAGTACTTCGTCATCGCCGCCCACGCGGCCCGCGAGGGCGGCGACCGGCCGCGTGCCGGCGAAGCGCTCTCCCGGGCGGCCCGGCAGATGGTGCACCTCGGCAAGCCCGACGACGCACTGGACCTGATGAAGCTCGCCAAGTCCGGCTCCGGCGAACAGACCCTGCCGCGCACCCGGGCCATGCTGCACACCATTGAGGCCTGGGCGCAGGCCTCCATGGGCCATGGGCAGGCGATGCGGCGCACCCTCGGCGAGGCCGAGGAGCTGTTCGTCTCGGACAACGGCGACGTACCGCCGCCGAGTTGGATGCAGATGTTCGACGAGGCGGACCTGCACGGCATGCAGGCCCTCGCGTTCCGTACGCTCGCCGAGCACGAGCCGTCCGCAGCGGTGACCGCCCAGCGGCACGCCAGGCTCGCCCTGGAACTGCGGCCCGACGGGCGTCAGCGCTCCAAGCTCTTCGACCACATCTCGATGGCCTCGGCCTGCTTCATCGGCAACGACCCCGACCAGGCCGCCCGGTACGCGCGGCTGGCCCTCAGCTCCATGGGGGAGACCTCCTCGCACCGCACCTGGGACCGGCTGCGCAGCATGTACCGGCTCACGGCGCAGTACGCGAACTACCCGATGATCGAGGACCTGCGCCGGGAGCTGGAGCGGGTGATGCCGAAGAAGGTGGGCGGAGCCAGGGGGGCGGCCGTCTAGCGGCCGGTCCAACAGCCCTGGCGGCGCCGGTCCAGCAGGCCCTAGCGGCCGGGACGCTCGTCGATCCGGGCGATCAGTACGCAGGCGTCGTCCTCGCGCTCCGTCTCTCCGAACTCCTCCAGCACCAGCCGTACGCATTCGCGTGCGCTGCGGGTGTCGGCGAACCGAGGGGCAAGGGCCAGCAGCCTGTTCCGGCTCTCCACGTCCGTGGTGCTGCGCCGCGACAGTCCGTCGGTGTGCAGGAGCAGCAAATCGCCCTCGCGGAGGGTCACTTCGGCCTGCTCGTACGCAGTGCCTGTCGTCGCGCCGAGCAGCACGCCCTGCGGCGGGGTCAGCGCGCGGCCCCTGCCGTCGCGGAACAGCAGCGGGGCCGGGTGTCCGGCCTGCGCCCAGGTGAGGAGGCGGGTTTCCGGGTCGTACTGGCAGCAGACCGCGCTGCCCAGGGAGGGGTGCGCGGAGGACGTGCCGAGCAGCTGGTTGAGGTGGCCCATCAGCACGCCGGGGCGCACGCCCGCGAGGGCCATGCCGCGCAGTGCGCCGAGCAGCATCGCCATGGAGGAGGTGGCACTCACCCCGTGACCGGTCAGCCCGCCGACGGTCAGCAGTGACTGGCCGTCGGCCAGTTCCATCGCGTCGTACCAGTCCCCGCCGACCAGCTCGCCGCTGGCGGAGGGCAGGTAGTACGCGGCGAGATCGAGCGCGCCGCCCGCCGGAAGGGGCGCCGCGCCGCGCCACGAGGGCAGGACGGCCTCCTGGAGCTGCACCGCCATCTTCCGTTCGGTCCTGGCGAGATGGCGGTGCAGCTCCAGCGAGTCCTGCTTCTCCCGGACGGCGCGCTGGGTGCGGCGCAGTGCGCTGATGTCGCGCAGTACGGCCCACATCGAGGCGGTGCAGCCGTCGGCGTCGAGGACGGGCTCGCCCATCATGTGCAGGGTGCGCACCGCGCCGTCGCCGGCTCGTACGATCCGGAACTCGCCGTCGATGGGCTTCCCGTCCACCAGGCAGTCGGTCACCATCGCGGTGAGCAGGCACTGGTCGTCGGCGAGCAGCATGGACGGCAGTTCGTCCAGGGAGAGCGGGCCGCTGCCCGGGGAGCGTCCGAAGATCTCATACAGCTCGTCGGACCAGCTGACCTCGTCGGTGAGCAGATTCCATTCCGCGCTGCCTACCCGGGTGAGCAGCGAGCCCCGGCCGGTGCCGGGGATGACCGCAGGTGAGGGCGGGGCGGCGGCCGATTCGACCGGAGCGGACGGCAGTCCGTCCTTCAGCTGCCCCAAGTGGGCGCCCAGATCGTCGAGTTGATGAACCGCCAGGTCGCACAGCGCGCGCTCCCAGCGCACCTGGGCGTCGTCCATCTCGTCGAGCGGCGCGTCCCGGCGGACCGCGTCCATGTCGCCGCGCAGCCGGCGGGTCTGCGTGATCAGTGCGTCGACCATGCCCCGCTCGGGAGGCTGCGGCGCGGGGCGGTCCGCGAACAGGGGGGACGGCATGGCGTACTCCGTTTGCAGGCGCGGCCGGGACTGTCTGTCGGTCTTCGGTGCGGCGGGTCCGGTGGTCCGTGATGCGTGCGCACCGCTGGGTGCTGAAGGGTGCTGCTGGGTGCGCGGACGGTGGAAGTCGACCGTTAAGACTCTGGCACAGGGAGTGGGGGCCCGTAAGGCGTTTGGCAACACTCGATCCGGTGGTGCACCCGGCATATGCCAAAGGCCCTCGTGGAGCAGTGTGGGACCGGTACCGGGCTAGCGCCCCACCTGTTCCACCCGTCCCGCACGCCACAGCCGTACGGCGGACAGCGCTGCCGCCGCGACGAGCAGCAGATCCCGTACGAAGAGATTGGCGATCGCCAGCGGATCGGCGTCGTCCCTCAACTCCCGGTACAGCAAAGGGAATCCGAGCGTGGTGAAGAGACAGGCCACGAGAATCAGCACAGCCACCGGCCGCTGCGAGGTCTCCCGCCGCAGCAGACAGACGGCGGCCAGCCCCACCAGCCACACCAGATACTGCGGGCTGATCACCCGGCTGGTCACCACGAACAGCAGCACGGCCGTCAGCGCGGCGTCCGGCAGCAGCCACGGTGCGCTGCGCCGCGACTTCAGCCGCCAGTACAACAGCCAGCCGAGCGCCAGCACGGTCAGGCACTGCATCACCAGCGACACGGCCTCCACGCCGGGGCCGACGAACTCGTGCGACCCGTCCTTCGCCTTCCACGTCCCGCTCCAGCCGAGGTGGCGTGCCACGTGGAACGGCAGCGCACCCACCGACTCGATCTGGATGCCGCGCGACTTCTGGGCGGTGAGGAAGGAGAGCGCGTGCGGCATGGCCAGCGCGAACACGCCGAGGAGAACGACCGCGGCGACGGCCGCCGACAGCCAGGCCGTACGGGTGCGTCGGCCCCGCTCGGTGCCCGCGAGGAGCAGCACGGGCCACACCTTGATCAGCGCTCCGAGCCCCACCAGGGCGCCGAACACCCGGTCCGCCCAGGCCCGCTGCGAAGCGGCGACGGCCAGCGCGGCCATCGCCACCGCCGTCACCTGGAGGTCGAACCGGTTCCACGGCAGCGTCGACAGCACCGCCAGCGCCACGGTCCACAGCCACGCCCCGGCCAGTGAACGCCCGCGCCGCAGCGCGAGCCACAGCAGCCCCGCCGTCACCAGGGCGTCGGCCAGCGCGGCCGTCACGATGAACGCGGTCCCGTAGTCCAGCGAGGGCAGTACTCCGGGCGCAAGGATCGGCAGGGCGGCGCCCGGCGGATACTGCCAGCTCACGTCGTGCGCGGGGAACGTCCCCGAGGCCAGGACGTCGAACCAGCCCCGGTACACCTTGTCCACCGAGGGATCGAGCGTCCCGTCGCCGTCGAGCGGCGGGAGCTTGAGCGCGGCGGGTACCACCCACAGCCGGGTCAGCACCCAGACGACGAGCACGGCCCAGGGGGCGTTGCCGAGACGGCTGCGGATGCCGGTGCGGGCGGGGGATCCCGCGCGGGGCCCGGCGGGGGCGCGGGTGCTGCTGGTGCTGCTGGGCATCCCCGCACTCTACGAGTCCCGGGTGTGCCGAAGAACACCAGGTCAGGCGGCGGTGCATGCGGGGCGGCCGGTCGGGTACCTGCGGCGGTGTCCGTTCCGTACGACGATGGGACGTGACGAAAGAAGCGCGACGAAAGAAGCGTGACGGAAGAAGCACGACGAACGAAACACGACGGCAGAAACACCGCGAGAGAAGGAGACCGGCGATGGACCGACGCCAGGACGGCCCCGAGGAACAGCCTCCGGGGATCCCCCGCGACCTTCCCGACCAGCAGGCGGACCCCGGGGAGGACCCGTCGGCGGCGACGGACGACCCGGGGCGGGTGGATCCGGAGCCGCAGCAGGAGACACCGGAGGAGCCGACGGACTGACCTCGACCCCTCCGGAGTTCGGGGGCGCATGTCCGGAGGCCGTGCCCGGGGTGAGCACTGCTCACCCCGCCGTCCTGCGCGCGCACTCCTCCACCACCGCGCGCAGGTTCCCCGTCCTCCTCAGCAGTTCGCGCTGCACATGCGCCCCGTTGCCCCGGGCCAGCAGCACTTCCAGGTGTTCCTTGACGAGATCCATGTCCCCGCTGTCCCGCAGCGCCTCCGCCACGTGCGCGAGCAGCGCCCGTACGACCGTCTCGGCCGGGGCCGGCGTCAGGGTCAGCGGGTCGACCAGTTCGCCGCAGAGGCCGGAGCGGGCGGCGCGCCAGGAGGCCAGGCGTAATAAGCCCACCCCCGTACTGTCGGGCGGGCCGCCCGTGGCCCAGTCCCGGGCGGCCGTCTCGACCAGGGCGCGTACCAGCGCCGCGATCAGCACGGTGTCGTCCGCCTCCAGGCACACGTCCGGCACCCGCACCTCGACGGTGGGGTAGTGGCGCGACAGACGGGCGTCGAAGTAGATCATCCCCTCGTCGAGCAGGGTCCCGGTCGCGAGCATGCCCTGCACCTGCCGGTGGTAGTTCTCGGCGGACCCGAACTGCTCGGTGGCCCCGGTGGACGGCCACCGCCCCCACACCCGGCTGCGGTACGAGCCGTACCGGGTGTCCCGCCCCTGCCAGAACGGTGAGTTGGCGCTCAGGGCGAGCAGCGCGGGGAGCCACGGCTGAATCCGGTCGAGCACCGCCACGCCCTCGTCGTCGGAGTCGACCGAGACGTGCACGTGGCAGCCGCAGGTCAGTTGCTCCAGCGCGGTCAGCCCGAATTCCTCCTCCAGCCTGCGGTAGCGGTCTCCGGAGTTGATGGACGGGTCGACCGGCAGCGGGGACGTGGCCAGGGCCGCGAGTTCGGTGCCGGCCCGCCGCGCTCCGGCTGCGGCCTCCCCGCGCCAGCGGCGCACCTCGGCGGCCAGTCCTTCGATGGTGGTCCTCGGCCGGGTGGCGATCTCCAGTTGTTCCCGGTGCAGTTCCTTCTCCAGCGTGGATCCGTCGGGCAGTGCGGCCAGGACGACCCCGGACACCGCCCTCGGGGTCCCGTCGCTGTCGACCAGCAGAAGCTCTTCTTCCACTCCCACACTTCGCATGCGGTGGCCCTTCTCGATCATTCGGAAATCGGGCGATCCTGGCAGTGGCGGCACGGGTGCCCTCTTTCTCTACCCAGGTGCTCCGGCCGCGCCGCACGTTCACGACTGTGCAAATATCGGATCCATGTCGGCACTGAGTGATCTACTTCCGTCGGAAGCGGTACGACTCGACGTCCTCGTGGCGGACTGGAAGGAAGCCGTCCGCGATGCGGGCGAACTCCTCGTCGCCACCGGAGTCACCACCGCGGACTACACCGCGGAGATGATCCGGAATGTGGAGGAGAACGGTCCGTATATCGTCGTCGCGCCCGGTTTCGCCTTCGCGCACGCCCGCCCGTCGCCTGCCGTACTGCGAACCGGAATGTCCTGGCTGCGGCTCGCCGAACCGGTGGAGTTCGGGCACGAGAGCAACGACCCGGTGAACCTGGTGGTCGCCCTGGCCGCCGAGGACGCCGCCGCGCACACCGCCGCGATGGCCTCCCTCGCCCGGCTGCTCGCGGATCCCGAAACCTCACGCGCCCTGCACGAAGCGCCTACGCCACAGGCGCTGCACGCCGTGCTCGCCGGGCAGAGGGACGTACGCACCCCGGCGAAGAAGGCCCCCGCGGGGCCAGCGGTGCACAAGATCCTCACGGTCTGCGGCAACGGCGTCGGTACCAGTCTCTTCCTCAAGAACACCCTGGAACAGGTCCTGGACCGCTGGAAGTGGTCGAAGTACGTGAGTGTCGAGGCGACCGACACCATCTCCGCGAAGGGAAAGGCGTCCGAGGCGGTCGCCATCCTCACCTCGCGCGAGATCGCCAGGACGCTCGGCGACGTCGGCGTGCCGGTGAAGGTCGTCGAGGACTTCACCTCCACCGCCGAGGTCGACGGCGTGCTCCGCGACACCTACGACGTCTGATCACGGACCACTGCTCCCGGAGGCCCCGCACATGGACTGGCTCGTTTCCTTCGCGAAATTCCTCGTCAACGAGATTCTCAGCCAACCCGCCTACCTCATCGGCATCATCACCGCTGTCGGCCTGATCGCCCTGCGCAAGTCCGCGGGCCAAGTCGTGGGCGGAGCCATCAAGGCGACGCTGGGCTTCCTGCTGATCGGGGCCGGCGCAGGTCTCGTCGTCAGCTCCCTCGCCCCGCTCGGCGAGATGATCCAGGGATCGACCGGCGCACACGGCGTCATCCCGACCAACGAGGCCATCGTCGGCATCGCACAGGCCCAGTTCGGCGCCAGAGTGGCGTGGCTGATGATCGTGGGCTTCGCGGTCAGCCTGCTGCTCGCCCGCTTCACGCCCCTGCGGTACGTGTTCCTGACCGGGCATCACATGCTGTTCATGGCAACCCTGTTGACCATGGTCCTCGCCACCGCGGGACAGGGATCGGTCGCCGTGGTGATCGTCGGCGGCGTCCTGCTCGGCATCCTCCTGGTCGCCATGCCCGCCTTCGCGCACCCCTGGACCAAACGCGTCACCGGCAACAACAGCGTCGCCATCGGCCACTTCGGCACCGCCGGATACATCACCGCGGGCGCGGCCGGCCAGCTCGTCGGCAGGCGCAGCCGCAGCACCGAGGAAATGAACCTCCCCGAGGGCCTGCGCTTCCTGCGCGACTCGATGGTCGCCACCGCGCTGTCCATGGTCCTCATCTACATGATCATGGCGATCGTCTTCCTGATGAAGGTCGGCGAGGATGTCGCCTTCAAGGCCTTCGGCGACGGCGCCGGCGCCGAAAGTCTCGGCAACTACCTGATGAAGTCCGTGATGCAGGGCCTCCAGTTCGGCATCGCCGTCGCCGTCATCCTCTTCGGCGTCCGTACGATCCTGGGCGAGCTGGTCCCTGCTTTCCAGGGCATCGCCAACAAGATCGTCCCCGGCGCGGTCCCCTCGCTGGATGCGCCGATCGTCTTCCCGTACGCCCAGAACGCCGTACTCATCGGCTTCATCTCCAGCTTCATCGGCGGCCTGATCAGCCTCGGACTGCTCACCTGGATCTTCCACCCGGCCTTCGGCCTCGCCCTCGTCCTGCCGGGCCTTGTCCCGCACTTCTTCACCGGCGGCGCGGCCGGCGTCTACGGCAACGCGACGGGCGGGCGGCGCGGAGCCGTCGTCGGCGCGTTCCTCAACGGCGTCCTGATCACCTTCCTGCCCGCACTGCTGCTCAAGGTGCTGGGCGCCTTCGGCGAGGAGAACACCACCTTCGGCGACGCGGACTTCGGCTGGTTCGGCTCGATCGTCGGGAACGTCGCCAAGGTCGGCGGCGGGGGCGCGATCGTGCTGATGCTGCTGGTCGGGGCGGTCCTGCTGGTCGGTGCGATCGTGATGCAGAAGCGGGTCGTGGAGACGGGCTGGGACCCGGGCGCCAAGCGCGACGCCGCGCTCGGAGTCCACGCCCGGGTCACGGCCACCGCCCCGGACGGCGCCGCCGCGCCCACCGGAACGTACGCCCGCATCGCCCCGCCCGCCGGGGCCCCGCAGCCACCTCCGCGCCCCGGCGGCGAGTGACGTCCGGAGCGCGGAAGGGGCCAAAGGAGGGGGCGGTTCGCTAGGCGGCGCGCCAGAGTGCCGGTACGTTCGGCGGCTCCCAGCCGGGCCCCGCCGTGTGCGCCTGCAGACAGGTGTAGGAACGGCCGTTGTACGTCACCCGGTCGTTAGCCCGGTAGGTGGTGCCCGCCTTCCAGGTGCCGGACGGCGGCGGAGTGGTCGGCGGGTCGGTGGGCCCCGGCTCCTGCGGCACGTTCAGCACGAAGTCGTAACTCCCCTCCTTCGCAGGCCCGTTGGTGCGCATGGTCATCAGCAGCCGGGGATCGAAGATGCTGTCGGTGTTGTTGCGCGGCTCGCCGGGGAAGTACAGCTGGGTCGTCAGGACGGAGCGGCCCGGGGCCTGGACCTTGACGTGGATGTGCCGGGTGCGGCCGGGGTAGAGGCCGGGAACGATCGTCGTCAGGGTGAACGCGCCCTGGGCATTGGTGAATTGATGGCCCCGGAAGCGGTATGCGGTGTTGTCGTACGCCCCGTTGACGTCCGCCTGCCAGAAGTCGAGCAGGGCGTTCGCGATCGGCCGGCAGGCCAGCCCGAAGACGTAACCGGTGACGGTCAGCCGGGTGCCGGGCGGGTTCCCGTCGAGGAGCGAGGTGCGCAGCGGCGAGTTCGGCTTGAAGTACGGGCCCTCGGTCTGCTGCGGGGTCGGGTCGTCCCCGTCGTCGCACGACGGCGTGAGCTCCGGCGGGGCCTCGCCGCCCCGGGTGCTCCTGGCCAGCGCCGGTACGCCCGCGAGGACGGACGGCAGCGCCACACCGGCCGCGAGCGCGGCCCTCAGGACAGTCTTGCGGGACGGGGAGCGGGGGGAGGGAGCGGCAGGAGCGGGGGTCTGCTCTGCGGGGTCGTTCTGGTCCATCGCGGGGACGCCTCCAAGTCAGGCTGTACGAGGGGGAGTTGAGGTGTCCGGGTGGGCGGCCGGGCTCCCCTTTGAAGCTAGGCCGGGAACTGTGGGGTGCGCGAGGGACGGGATCCGGTGGTCGTGGTGCATTGCACCGCTGCCGCGCCGGAACTCGCCGGGGCTGATGCCCGTCTCCCGGCGGAAGAAGCGGCAGAAGTAGGCGGCGTCCGCGAACCCGACCGCCGACGCCACTTGACGTACCGTCAAATCGGTGCGGGCGAGCAGCCGTTTGGCCTCGTGGGTGCGGACCTGGCGCACCAACTGGCCCGGGGTGCGGCCGGTGCTCTGCTTGACCGCCTCGTTGAGATAGCCGACCGTCACGCCGAGCTGCCGCGCGCAGGACCGCACCGACCTCTCGCCCCCCGCGGCGCGCGACAGCAGAGTGACGAACTCCTGCGTCACCAGCCCCGGCCTGCCCACCGGCCCCGGCCTCGCGGGCGGCGGACCCGCGAGCCGGGAGGCACGCACGATCAGCACGTGCAGAAAGGCCCGCAGCACCGAGGCGAAACCGGCCTGTCGGCCGCGGTACTCGCGCTCCATGTCGGCGATCAGGTATGCGAAGGCAGGTGCGTCGTTCGGGCCCGGACTGAACCACGGCCGCTCGCCGAGCGCACGCAGCAGGGCGCGGTCGCCGGGATGGTCCAGGAGGAAGTCCTCGGTGAAGAGAATGACGCGACCGTGCAGATCGGTGGCGTTCTCCCAGTAGTGCACCTGCCCGGGGACCACGAAGCACAGGTGTGGCGGGTGCAGCTCCCACCGGGAGAGGTCGATGACGTGCGCACCACGGCCGCCCGTCACGAAGACGATCTCGTAGAACGTGTGCCGGTGCGGGAAGGAGGCCCGGGACAACGGGCCCACGGCATCGAACGAGCCGATGGCGAAGGGGAGTTGCTGGGGTGCGGGCACCTGGAGCCGGTGCAGGGGGACGGGGCTCTCCACGGTTTCCATCGGGTCCGCTCTCCTCTGTCCTGCGTACGGCAGTGGTCCGGACCAATGCACGATGCCATGCGGGGACGGTGGAGGGAACGGGGTGGTCCGGTTCACCGCGCCCGGCGCCGGCCGACATGCCGTGGCGAATGACCTGGCCCAGCCTGGACAGGCGGGACCATGACCCGCAGAGCCGCCGGCCTCCGTACGTACACGGGAAGAGGCCGGGCCGCATGCCGGACGAGACGAAGGGCGCACACGAACCCATGGGAACCGACGACCGCCAGCCCGAAGGTGCCCCGCCCGCAGGCACCCTGCCCGACGACGACCCGGTCGCCATCCGGTCGCGGATCACCCTCCACCTCAACGGCACGGACCGGTCGCTGACCGTCGACCACCGGTCCACCCTCCTGGACGTACTGCGCGAGGACCTCGACCTGACCGGAGCCAAGAAGGGCTGCGACCACGGCCAGTGCGGCGCCTGCACCGTCCTGGTCGACGGCAGGCGGGCCAACAGCTGCCTGCTGCCCGCCGTCGCCCAGGACGACCGGACCGTCACCACCGTCGAAGGACTCGCGGGGGAGGAAGGGGCGGATCTGCACCCCGTGCAGCAGGCGTTCCTGGAGCGGGACGCCTTCCAGTGCGGCTACTGCACGCCGGGCCAGATCTGCTCGGCCGTCGGCATGCTCGCCGAGGCCGGAGCGGGGCATCCGTCCGCCGTCACCCCGCCACAGCAGTCGCGGGAGCCGGCCGGCCGCCCGAACGGCCCCGCAGCCCTCGACCGGGACGAGATCCGCGAGCGGCTGAGCGGAAACCTCTGCCGCTGCGGTGCCTACCCCCAGATCGTCGCCGCCGTCGAGGATGCCCACGCGGCCGCCCGTACGACGGCAGGCCCGGCCCCAGGTACGACGGCAGGTCCGGCCCCAGGTACGACGGCAGGTCCGGCCACCGGTACGACAGGCAGTACGACAGCCGCTCGGGAGGCCCTGCGATGAAGCCCGTCGGCTACGTACGCCCGCAGAGCGTCGAGGAGGCTGCCGAAGCCCACGCGGGCCGCCCCGGCGCCCGCTACCTCGGCGGCGGCACCAACCTCGTCGACCTGATGAAGCTCGGCGTCGAGACCCCCGACCTCCTCGTCGACGTCAGCAGGCTGCCCCTGGACACCGTCACCGAACGCCCCGACGGCTCCCTGCACCTCGGCGCCACCGTCCGCAACAGCGACCTCGCGGCCCACCCCCTGGTCCGCACCCGCTTCCCCGTCCTCTCCCAGTCCCTGCTCGCGGGAGCATCCGGCCAGCTGCGCAACATCGCCACCACCGGCGGCAACCTCCTCCAGCGCACCCGCTGCACCTATTTCCAGGACCCCTCCAAGCCGTGCAACAAGCGGGAGCCCGGCACCGGCTGCGCAGCCCGCGATGGCGTGCACCACGACCACGCCGTGCTCGGCGCCTCCGCACAGTGCATCGCCACCCACCCCTCCGACCTGGCGGTGGCACTCGCCGCACTGGACGCGGTGGTCGAACTGCACGGCCCCGACGGCGAACGGACCGTGCCGGTCACCGAGTTCCACCGGCTGCCGGGGGACAGGCCCGACCGGGACACCGTGCTGCGGCACGGCGAACTCATCACCGCAGTCGCCCTGCCGCCGGACCACGCAGGGGTGGAGTCCGCGTACCGCAAGGCCCGCGACCGGGCCTCGTACGCCTTCGCGCTCGCCTCGGTGGCCGCTGTCCTCGACGTCCGGGACGGTGTCGTACGACAGGTGGCGGTGGCCTTCGGAGGGCTCGCGCACCGGCCCTGGCGCGCGATCGTCGCGGAGGCCGCACTGCTGGGCGAGGCCCCCACGGCGGACCGCCTCACCCGGGCGCTGGACGCCGAACTCGCGCAGGCCGAGCCGCTGCGCGACAACGCGTACAAGGTCCCGCTGGCCCACCGGATCGCCCACGAGGTACTGACGGAACTGGCCGCGAGGCAGACGTGAACCGCCCCCGTCCCCCTCGCGCCGCAGGGGCGTGAACCGCCCCCACCACCCGCACACCTCCGGTCCACACACCTCTGGAAGGACACCCCGCGATGCGCAACCCCCCGTCCGCGCTCGGCGCCCCCGCCGCCCGCCGGGAGGGCCGGGACAAGGTCACCGGCACCGCCCGCTACGCAGCCGAACACACCCCGCCCGGCTGCGCCTACGCCAGAGCGGTGCCGGCGACTGTCGCACGCGGCCGGATCACCGCCGTCGACGACAGTGCCGCGCTGGCCGTCCCCGGCGTACTCGCCGTCCTCAGCCCGCGCTCCGCACCCGCCCTGTGCAAGGCCGACGACCCGACCCTGTACCTCCTCCAGGACGACGACGTCCCGCACCACGGCTGGTACGTCGC
The DNA here is from genome assembly GCF_040651475.1 of Streptomyces sp. NPDC048442. Lineage (NCBI taxonomy): Bacteria > Bacillati > Actinomycetota > Actinomycetes > Kitasatosporales > Streptomycetaceae > Streptomyces > Streptomyces sp. NPDC048442. The sequence goes on along the minus strand of NZ_JBEZKB010000006.1, from coordinate 25,762 downwards.
CCTCGTCGTCGCCGACACCCCGGAGGCCGCCCGCGAGGCAGCGCAGGCCCTGCGCATCGAGTACGCCACCGAGCCGCACGACGTCACCCTCCGCGCCGACCACCCCGACGCCTACACCCCCGAGGAGGCCAACGGCGGCCACCCGGGGACCCGCGAACGCGGCGACGCGAAAGGGGCGTTCGCGGGCTCGGCCCGGCAGGTGGACGCCTCGTACTCCGTGGCGCCCCTGCACAACCACCCGATGGAGCCGCACGCCACCACCGCCCGCTGGGACGGCGACCGGCTGACCGTGCACGACTCCAGCCAGGGCGCGAGCACGGTCCGTAAGGTCCTGGCAGGACTGTTCGACCTGCCGGAGGAGAAGGTCACCGTCGTCTCCGAGCACGTCGGCGGCGGCTTCGGCTCCAAGGGCACGCCCCGCCCGCAGGTCGTCCTGGCCGCGATGGCCGCCAAGCACGTCGGCAGGCCGGTCAAACTCACCCTGTCCCGCAGGGAGTTGGCGGCAGTCGTCGGACATCGCGCGCCGACCCTGCACCGGATCAGGCTGGGCGCCGAGGCCGACGGCACGCTTGTCTCCGTCGACCACGACGTCACCACGTACACCTCCCGCATCAAGGAGTTCGTCGAGCAGGCCGCCGTGCCGGCCCGCGTCATGTACGGCTCCGCGCACAGCCGCACCACCCACCGCGTCGTCCCCCTCGACGTACCGAGCCCTTCCTGGATGCGCGCACCGGGGGAGGCGCCCGGCATGTACGTCCTGGAGTCCGCCATGGACGAACTCGCCGAGGCCGTCGGCCTGGACCCGGTGGAACTGCGCATCCTCAACGAACCGGAGAACGAGCCCGACAGTGGCAAACCGTTCAGCAGCCGCCACCTGGTGGAGTGCCTGCGGGAAGGGGCCCGCCGCTTCGGCTGGGCGGACCGCGACCCGAGCGTGCGTGCCCGCCGCGAGGGCCGGGCGCTGGTCGGTACGGGCGTGGCCGCCGCGACCTACCCGGTGATGGTCTCGCCGTCGCGGGCATCCGCCAGGGCGCTGCCGGACGGCTCGTATCTCGTACGGATCAACGCCACGGACATCGGAACCGGCGCACGCACCGTCCTCGCGCAGGTCGCCGCCGACGCGCTGGCGGTGCCGCTGGATTCGGTACGCACCGAGATCGGCAGCACCGACCTGCCCCCGGCGTCCCTTGCGGGCGGCTCGTCCGGCACGGCCTCGTGGGGCTGGGCCGTGCACGAGGCGTGCACGGCGCTCGCGGGGCGGCTGGCCGCACACCGGGGCCCGGTCCCCGCGGAGGGGCTGGAGGAGGTGGCGGACACGGCCGGCACGGCGGACGCGGAATCCCCGTACGCCCGGCACGCGTTCGGCGCGCACTTCGCCGAGGTGCGGGTCGACACGGTCAGTGGGGAGATCCGGGTGAGCCGCCTGCTGGGGGTCTACGCGGCGGGGCGCATCCTCAACGCCCGTACGGCGAAAGCGCAGTTCATCGGCGGCATGACGATGGGGATCGGCATGGCGCTCACGGAGGGCAGCCAACTGGACCCCGTCTTCGGGGACTTCGTGGAGCGCGACCTGGCCTCCTATCACGTACCGTGCCACGCGGACGTGCCGGACATCGAGGCGCACTGGGTCGACGAGGAGGACGGGCACCTCAACCCGATGGGCAGCAAGGGAATCGGCGAGATCGGCATCGTCGGCACGGCGGCAGCGATCGGCAATGCCGTCCACCACGCCACAGGCATCCGCTTCCGCGAACTCCCCCTCACCCCGTCCCACCTCCTCTCCGCAGGCCTCTAAACCCGAGCCCACCCCACCGTTCCATGGGCCCATGGGCCGCCCCGCCGTTCCATGGGCACATGGGCCGCCCCATGGGGCGGAACGGGTGGGCATGGGGCGGCCCCCGGCGGAGCCGTCCCTCTCGCTCCAGCCCGCGCTCGCCCCCGCCCGACCGACCCACCCCCTGGAGCCAGCGATGCATCCCCACGAGACAAAGGAGCCGACGCCGCTCCCCCACCCCCACCCCACCGCCGCCGCCCTCCTCCTCCACGGCGGCCGGGCCGACGCCCTGGAGCCCCCGTCCCCGCTGAACCTCCCCGGCCGCCGCCTGACCCCCTTCGCCCGCGCGCTCTCCCGCGCGGCCGGCGGCAGCCGTCTCGCCGTGCGCACCGCCGTCTACCGCCACCGGGGCTGGAACGGCGCCCGCGCCGACCCACTGCCCGATGCCCTGCGTGCCCTGGACGAACTGTCCGCCGAACTCGGCCCCGTCCCGGTGGCCCTGCTCGGGCACTCGATGGGCGGCCGCGCCGCCCTGCGGATCGCCGGACACCCGCAGGTCCTGGCCGTCGTCGGACTCGCCCCGTGGTGCCCGCCCGGCGAGCCGGTCGAACAGCTCGCCGACCGCGACGTCGTCCTGCTGCACGGCGACCGTGACCGTACGACCAGCCCGCGAGACACCCGGGACCTGGCCGCCCGCGCCCGCCGGGCCGGCGCCCGTACCTGCGTGGTGAACATAGAAGGCGGTGACCACGCGATGCTGCGGCGGGCCAGGACCTGGCACACGCTCACCGCGAAGGTCACCGCCGGACTGCTGGGATTCGTACCGCTGCCGCCGGAGGTGGACACGGCACTGCGGCTGCCTCCGGACGCAGACCCCGCGGACGGTGTCATCGGCACCGACCGGTACCGCTGACCGGAGACGGCCCGCCCGTCAGTCCGGCAACGGCCCGCCCGTCAGTCCGGCAACGACCCGCGCACCGTCCGCGGATGCCGCTGCTTGGGGCCCCGCCCCTCCAGCCTCCGCAGCTCCACGTTGAACTGCGCCCCCGCCAGCAGCGACAGGTTCGCGAACCACACCCAGACGAGGAACACGATGATCCCGGCGAGCGACCCGTAAAGCCTGCTGTAGCTGGCTATGTGCGTCGCGTAGAAGGCGAATCCGGCCGACGCCGCCAGCCACAGGAACGCCGCGAACACCCCGCCGGGCAGCGCGCGCCGTACCCCCTTGGCGACGGCCGGACCGGTGTGGAACAGGATCATGATCAGCAGGGTGACCAGACAGCCGAGCAGCGGCCACTTCAGCCCCGACCACACCGCCTCGCCCAACTGACCGATCCCCAGCCGGTCGGCGAGAGAGCGCGCCATCGGCCCGGTGATCACCAGCGCCGACGCGCTCGTCAGCAGCAGGAGCAGCAGGCAGGCGGCGGTCACGAGGATGACGTGCGCCTTGCGCAGTGCCGGCCGGGCGTCCCGTACGCCGTGCATGGCGTGCATCGCCCGCCGGAACACCGCCAGATAGCTCGACGCCGACCACAGCGAACTCACCGTCCCGGTGACCAGCAGGATCCATACCGCCGACGTGCCCTGCACGGCCTTCTGCAGCGCCTCGCGCAGCGCCGCGCCCGACTCGGCGGGAGCCACCGACGCGATGTCCCGGATCAGCGACTGGGTCGCGTCCGGGTTCGCCAGCCCGATCAGGGTGACCGTCACGAGCAGCGCAGGCACCAGGGCCAGGATCGCGTAATAGGTGAGCGCCGCCGCCCAGTCGGACACGTCGTCGTTCCACACCGAGACGGGGGTGCGCCGCAGGGCGGTGCGGTAGCGGGCCGCCCTGCCGGGAGCGGGCGGTGGGCCGCTCCGGTCGGCCGGCGGTGCGGTGGGCTCACTCGGCATGGTGCGTTCTTCCGTGGCGGGGGCGGGTGTCGGCTGCGCCTACCTTCTCACCTCGGTGTCGTGCTTCCTCCCCGTGTGATGCGGTACGTGCATCACACAGAGGGAACGTTTCGCCGCGCCGACGCCCCGCGCCCCGATTCGCCGTGCCCCCGCGCCCCGCGCCGCGACTCCCTGCGCAGTGCGATCGCGGTGGCCAGCGCGCCGATGCCCTCCCAGATTCCCACACCGAGGAATCCGGCCGGAGCGCGGCCGGTGACCACGGCGAGGGTGAAGACGGTGAAGGTGACCAGCCGGAACGGAACGGTCCAGCGGAAGAACGCCCTCCAGTCGGCGAGCGCGGCCAGCACGTAGTACACGCCCATGTTGACCGCCGCCATCGAGGAGGCGGTCAGGAACATCAGGGTGTGGTCGCCGTCCGCCCGCGCCCCGCTCGGCACCGGTGGGAATCCCATCAGCGCGAGCTGGGCGTCCGGGGCGACGAGTCCCACCACGCCGAGCGCCGCGGCAAGCAGGCCGAAGACCGCCATGGTCCAGCCGGAGGGGGAACGGGGCAGCCGCGCAGAGGTCTTCACAGAGGTCCTTCGGAAGTGGAGCGGAGTTGATCAGCCCCCATAACTACCTTGTGCCGCAGTGGCCTTGGCAGTCGGGGGCCGCCCAACGATCCCGCGCCTACCCCCCAACGCGCTTGCTGGCGGCGGAACTTCAGCGAAACCTCCTTCGACGCGTTGCCGTACGCGTCGACCGCGAGACGGCCTTCGCCCCGGTCTTCACCGGCCGACAGCGGGCGGCGGTCGGTGAAGGCCGGGGCGACCTTGTTGCGGTGGGCGCTCGTGTACGTGAAGCCGTCCCTTGTCCGGCTTCCGGGCGTAACAGCGGTGAGGCTAGAGGTGAAGATCCAGTCGCCGGGGCGCAATGAGCAACGCATGCATGGCATGCGCATGAATACCCGGCTGCGCGGGAAATCGCTGGCGCGGCGGCCGGGCGCGTGGTCCAGTGACCGCATGGATCTTGCAGCGGTACGGGAACTCTTCGACACCGAGATGCGCCGGGAGGTCGCACCGGACCACCCCGGCGCGGAGCTGGAGCGCACCGGCGGCGTCGTCCGCCAGACCGGCGGGGAAGGCGACTGGAACGGCATCCTCTGGTCCGGCCTCACCGGGCAGGACGCCGACGCGGCGATCGCCGAACAGGTCCGCCACTACGGCGCCCGCGGCCTGGACTTCGAGTGGAAGCACTACTCCCACGACCTCCCCGAGGACCTGGCACAGCGGCTGCTCGCGGCGGGCTTCGTGCCCGAAGGGCCGGAAGCCGTGATGGTCGGGGAGACGGCGGACTTCGCGGCCGACCCCCAACTGCCCGACGGTGTACGGCTCGTGGAGGTCACCGACAAGGCCGGCGTCGACCTGATGGTCCGGGCCCACGAGATGGCCTTCGGCAAGGACTCCACGAGGATCGGCCGGCAGGTGCTCACCCGGCTCGCCCAGGCACCCCAGACGCTCTCGGTGGTCGTCGCCCTGGCCGGCGGTGAACCGGTGAGCGCGGCCCGCGCCGAATTCCCGCCCGGCACCCGGTTCGCCAGCCTGTGGGGCGGCGGCACGGCGCCCGAGTGGCGCGGCAGGGGCATCTACCGCGCCCTGATCGCCCACCGGGCCCGCACCGCCGCCGCGCGGGGCTACCGCTATCTCCAGACGGACGCCGTGCTGGACACCAGCCGGCCGATCCTCCAGCGCCTCGGCTTCGCCCAGCTCAGCATCACAACTCCGTACAACTACAACTACAGCCCTACAGAGGCTGGTTGAGGTTCAGCCGGTCGCGATCGCCGGGTCGCTCACGCCCGCCACGCCCGTCTCCACGTGACCGGCGAACCGCCGCAGGAACGCGCTGTCCGTCCCCGACGTCACCGTCAGGTCGTACCAGCGCTTCCCGCCCCGTACGTCCACGGTCCGCTCGACCTTCCCGCCGGCGGGCACCGTGAACGAACTCCGCGTGTTCCCATAGCCGTTGACGACGGTGAGGCGGCATGCGGCGCTGCCCGCGTTGGTCGCGGTGAGGACGAGCTGGCCGCCGTTGCCGGTGGAGTGGCGCACCTTCACCTCGGGTCCCGCGGTGGCGGCCGTCCCCCTGAAGGTGCGCAGGAAGCCGTTCGGGCCATGCACCGTCAGGTCGTAACTCCCCTTCGAGTACGCGGAGTTCCAGGTGTCCGAGACCTCCTTGGCCGCCTCGGCGGTGTACGTCCACGGTCCGTCCGTACGGTTCGCCGACGTCACCTGGAAGCCCGCCCCGGCCGTCGTGCCCCCGCTCATCGCGAGCGTGAACCTCCCCGTGGACGGCGTGAGCGTCCCGTCCACGTACGGTGCGTAGCGCAGCGGCCGCGAGGGGCGGGAGCCTGGCTCCTGCTTGGGCAGCGCGCCCGCCGCCGGCGGCTTCGGTACATAGCTGTCGTGCCGCTGCTTGTCCGGCGGCTGGTACCCGTCGGTGTCCGGCAGCGAAGCGGGGTCGGTGTCGTGAAGCCGGAAGTCGAACGCCGAGGTCAGATCGCCGCAGACGGTCCGGCGCCAGGGCGAGATGTTCGGCTCGGACACCCCGAAGCGGCGCTCCATGAACCGGATGATCGAGGTGTGGTCGAAGGTCTCGGAGCAGACGTAGCCGCCGGTGCTCCACGGCGACACCACGAGCATCGGCACCCGCTGCCCGAGCCCGTACGCACCCGCCGCGTACGACGCGTTGCCGCCGAAGAGGTCGCGCGAGGTGTCCACGGTGGACTTGCCCTGCGCGGCGGAGGCCGGCGGGTACGGCGGCACGACGTGGTCGAAGTAGCCGTCGTTCTCGTCGTACGTGATGAACAGCGCGGTCTTCGCCCACACGTCCGGGTTGGAAGTGAGCGCGTCGAGCACCTTCGAGATGTACCAAGCGCCGTAGTTCGCGGGCCAGTTGGGGTGTTCGGAGAACGCCTCGGGAGCCGCGATCCAGGATATCTTCGGCAGTCTCCCGGACTTCACGTCGGCGGTCAGGAGATCGAAGAAGCCGTCGCCCTTCTTCGCGTTGGTGCCGGTGCGCGCCTTCTCGTAGAGCGGGTCGCCTGGCTTGGCATTGCGGTAGGCGTTGAAGTACAGCAGCGAATTGTCGCCGTAGTTGCCCCGGTAGGCGTCTTCGATCCAGCCCCAGTGGCCGCCTGCGTCGAGGCCGTCGCCGATGTCCTGGTAGACCTTCCAGGACACCCCGGCCTTCTCCAGCCGCTCCGGGTACGTCGTCCAGTCGTAGCCCGCCTCCTCGTTGCCGAGGACCGGGCCGCCGCCCTTGCCGTCGTTGCCGGTGTGCCCGGAGAACATGTAGTAGCGGTTGGGGTCGGTGGCCCCGATGAACGAGCAGTGGTAGGCGTCGCACACGGTGAACGCGTCGGCGAGCGCGTAGTGGAACGGGATGTCCCCGCGGTTCAGATGGGCCATCGTGCCGGCCGACTTCGCGGGGATCCACTTGTCGTACGACCCGTTGTTGAAGGCCCGGTGGCCGCCCGCCCAGTCGTGGTTGAGGCCCGCGATGAACTGCATGCCGAGGTCGTCCGCGTCCGGGTGGTACGGCAGCACCTCCTTCGCGCCGTCCGGCTGGTGGAAGACCGACTTCAGCCCGTGCGGCACCACGGGCCGCGGGTCGCCGAAGCCCCGTACCCCCTTCATCGCACCGAAGTAGTGGTCGAACGACCGGTTCTCCTGCATCAGCACGACGATGTGCTCGATGTCCTCCATGCTGCCGGTGCGCCGGGCGGCGGGGATCGCGGCGGCCCGGTCGATGGATCCCGACAGGGCGGCGAATCCGGCGGTGGCACCGGCGATCTGAAGGAAGCGGCGGCGGTTCACCGCGGGGGAGGAGGGCACATCAGGCATGGGTGAAATACCTCTACTGGTGGGGGACAGAAGCAAACGGAATGTTGCAAGAGCGATCAGGAAAAGGGAAGGGGAAAGGGTGAAGAACGGGTCAAGGGGGCGGTGAACGGGGGCTTCCGGTTCTGTTGGATGATCAATAACCTTGGGCCACCTGCCCGTTGTGCCGCTGTATCAATCCGTACGGCTGCCGCGCCGCCGAAGGAGCGTCACCATGTCCGCTGTCGACGAGGTCCCCGACATCCTCTCGCCCGAGTTCGCCGCCGACCCCTACTCCGCCTACCGGATGATGCGCGAGAACGCCCCGCTGATCCGGCACGAAGCGACCCGCAGCTGGATCATCTCCCGCTACGAGGACGTCGAGCGCGTCTTCAAGGACAAGGCCTCCGAGTTCACCACCGACAACTACGACTGGCAGATCGAGCCCGTACACGGAAAGACGATCCTCCAGCTCAGCGGCCGTGAGCACTCGGTGCGCCGCGCCCTGGTCGCCCCCGCCTTCCGCGGCAAGGAGCTCCAGGAGACCTTCGTCCCGGTCATCGAACGCAACGCCCGTGAACTCATCGACACGTTCCGGGGAACGGGCGAGGTCGACCTGGTGGACGCCTTCGCGACCCGCTTCCCCGTGAACGTCATCGCCGACATGCTGGGCCTCGACAAGAGCGACCACGCCAAGTTCCACGGCTGGTACACCACCGTCATCGCCTTCCTCGGCAACCTGGCGGGCGACCCCGACATCGCCGCGGCCGGCGAGCGCACCCGTGTCGAGTTCGCCGAGTACATGCTTCCGGTCATCCAGGAGCGCCGCCTGGCCCCGGGCGACGACCTGCTGTCCTCGCTGTGTGCGGCCGAGGTCGACGGCGTGCGGATGAGCGACGAGGACATCAAGGCGTTCTGCAGCCTGCTCCTCGCGGCGGGCGGCGAGACCACCGACAAGGCGATAGCCGCCCTGTTCGCCAACCTCCTCGCCCACCCCGAGCAGCTGGCGGCCGTACAGAAGGACCGCACCCTCATCGACCGGGCCTTCGCCGAGACCCTCAGGTACACCCCGCCGGTCCACATGATCATGCGTCAGACGGCGGCCGACGTGACGGTCAGCGGCGGCACCATCCCGGCCGGAGCCACCGTCACCTGTCTGATCGGCTCGGCCAACCGCGACGAACAGCGGTACGCCGACCCCGACACCTTCAACATCTTCCGCGAGGACCTCACCGCCACCAACGCGTTCTCCGCCGCCGCCGACCACCTGGCGTTCGCGCTCGGCAGGCACTTCTGCGTCGGCGCGCTCCTGGCCCGCGCCGAGGTCCAGATCGGGGTGGGCCAGCTCCTGGACGCCATGCCCGACGTCCGTCTCAAGGACGGCGCGACCGTCGGCGAGCAGGGCGTGTTCACCCGCGGCCCGGACTCCGTCCCGGTGGTCTTCACGCCGGTCGCCTGACAGCACTGTGCCCGGGAGCCGCGAGGGCCCCCGGGCACAGTACGTACGACCGGCGCCTGCGACTAGCGCGCCACCGGCGTGAACGACACCGGCAGCGCCGTCAGCCCCCGCATCCAGATCGACGGACGCCAGGTCAGCGACTCGGCCGGCACCGACAGCAGCACGTCGGGCAGCCGCTCAAGGAGCGTCTCGATCGCGGTGCGCGCCATCACGTCCGCCAACTGCGGTGCCGGATAAGGGCACCGGTGCTCGCCGTTGCTGAAGGACAGGTGCGCCGAGTTGCCCTCGGCACCCACGTACCCCTGCGGCCAGATCTGCGGGTCGGTGTTGGCCGCGGCGAGACCGAGCACCAGACAGTCGCCCGCCCGGATCCGCCGCCCGCCGAGTTGGGTGTCGCGCACCGCCCACCGGCCGATGAAGTTCTGCGTCGGGGTGTCCCGCCACAGGATCTCCGTCAGCGCCTCGCCGACGCTCAGGCGCCCGCCCGACACGTTCAGCGCGAACCGGTCGTCGGTGAGCAGCAGCCGCAGCGTGTTGCAGATCCAGTTCGCCGTCGGCTGCTGCGCCGCCGCGATCACCGAGATCAGGTCCTGTACGACCTCCTCGTCCGCGAGCCCCGCCGGATGGTGCAGCATCCGCGACGTCACGTCAGGACCGGGGGCAGCCCGCTTGTCCTTCACCAACTGCTGGATGCGCTCCTGCACCCGTACGTACGCGGCCACCGGATCGTCGCCCTCCGCCGCGTCCAGGGACACCCGCAGATCGTGTACGAGATCCTCCGTGTCGGCGGCCCCGGCCGGCATCCCGCACATCTGGACCGCCGCCCGCATCGGCAGCGCGTGCGCGTACGCGCTCATCAGCTCGGCCTGCCCGCTGCCCTCGAAGCCGTCGATCAGCTCGTCCGCGAGCCGCCTGCACTCGTGCCCCAGCTCGAACTGGTCCACCGCCTCCAGCGCCTCACTGATCACCCCGGCCCGCCGCTCGTGCTCGGCGCCCTCGGTGAACAGCACCGACGGCTGATAGCCGACGAACGGCAGCAGCGGCCAGTCCGCCGGGATGTTCCCCCACTGGTTCCACCGCCGGGAGTCCCGGGCGAACAGCTCGTCGTGGCTGGTGACGTAACCGACCTCCGGATACCCGAGGACCAGCCACGCCGGAACGTCCCCGTCCAGGAGCACCGGAGCCACCGCCCCGTGCTCCCTGCGCAGATCCCGGTACATCTCGGCCGGGGTCTGCTGGTACTCGAGCCCGCTCAGCCGTACGCCCTGTGCATGCGCGGGACAGCCGGGAGGCGGCACCTCGGTGTCCGGGCCGTAGGGGTGGTCGATGGTCATCAGGTCTGCTCCCGAGCCAGGGCGAGGCGGTAGAGATGGTCGACGAGGGTGGTCAGGACGGCCTTGCCCGAGGACCGTACCCGCGCGTCGCAGGAGATCATCGGCACGTTCTCGTTCAGGGCGAGCGCCTGCCGTATCTCGTCGAGGGAGAAGTGCGCGCCGTCGTCGAACCGGTTCACCGCCACGATGAACGGCGTCCGGTGGTGTTCGAGGCGGTCGATGGCGTACCAGGAGTCCGCCATCCGCCGGGTGTCCACCAGCACGACCGCCCCCAGCGTTCCGGAGAACAGCCGGTCCCACAGGAACCAGAACCGCTCCTGGCCCGGCGCCCCGAACAGGTACAGCACCATCTGCTCGTTGAGGGTGATCCGGCCGAAGTCGAAGGCGACCGTGGTGGTGGTCTTGTCCGCGTTGCGCGAGAGGTCGTCGACGCCGACCCCCGCCTGCGTCATGTGCTCCTCGGTGTTCAGCGGCCGGATCTCGCTGACCGCCTTGACCAGGGTGGTCTTGCCGACGCCGAACCCGCCGACGACGACGATCTTCAGACCGGTGTCGGCGGCGTCGCCGAGCGGGGTGCGCTCCGGCGGGGCCGCTGTGTCCTCAGAGGTTGCAGTGCCCTCAAGGGTTGCAGGGTCCTCAAGGGGTGCAGTGCCCTCCGTGGTTTCAGATGTTACGGAGTCCATGGAGCACCCCCAACAACAGCTCGGACTCGGGCAGTTCGGCAACAGCGGCGGCCGCGCGGGGGCGGCGGGCGGTGATCGACCCGGCGGACAGGAGATCCTCCAGCAGGATGCGTACGACGGTGATCGGCAGCCCTAAGTGGGCGGCGATCTCGACGACGGCGGCGGGGTGACGGCAGAGTTCGAGGATGCGGACGTGCTCCGACGGCATGCCGGGCGCCGGCTCGCGCTCACTGACCACGAGGGTGACCAGGTCGAAGACCAAGCCGTCGGCCTCCGAACGGCCGCCTGTCACGGTGTAGAGGCGGTCCGGGGAGCCCGTGTCGACGGGCCGGCGGGTCATGACAGGCTGCCGTCAGGGGACGATGCGCGCGGGTCGGCCCGCAGGTGGTCGCCGATCTGCTCGACCAGTTCGCTCATGTGGTGCCCGATCATGCCGGGGTCCGCACCGGCTGCCGCCACCACCGCGAGATGGGCGCCCTGCCCCGCCTCGACAATGAGCAGCAGTCCGCCGGGGAACTCCGTCATCAGGTGCATCACGCCGCCGCTGCCGTCGCCGAACTCGACCGACGCACCGTGCGCGAGGGACTGCATTCCGGACGCGATGGCCGACAGCTGGTCCGCCTGATCGAGGGTGAGGTGGCTGCTGCGGCAGAGCTTCAGGCCGTCGCGGGAGAGGACGAGGGCGTGCCGGGAGCCGGGGGTGCGCTCCAGGAGGTTGTCCAGGAGCCAGGTGAGGCTGTTGTCAGTGGTCTGCACGGTGGTCAGGGGCCGTCCGGCGGGGCGCTGCCGCGCCGGGGAGGCCCGTGCCTCCAATCCGGGGATCAGGAGTTGCGGGGGGAGAGGTGCGCACGGGGGAGTGCGCGAGGGGTCAGGCGCGAGAGGTCAGGCGGACGGGGTGTCGGTGTCGCCCTGTCCGGCGCGGCCCTGGCGCCGCTGCTGGGACCGGTGGAAGGAACCGAAGCGGGCTCCGGCGTCGGGGCGGCCGGGCCTGTGGGGGCTCCGCGGAGCCGGAGCGGGTCCGTCCGGTGCGGGCCTGTCCGGCGCGGGTCCTGCCGGTTCCGCCGCCGGGGTGCCGTCGGAGGCGAACCGTTTCTGGTCGGCGGCTGCCATGGTGCGGCCACGAGGACGTACCGGAAGACCGTTGAGGGTGGAACTGTCACTGGCGGCGGGCACGGGGGAATCGGCATCCCGCGCCTCCGGGACGCGCGGCCCGTCAACAGCCGTGGCGGGTGCGGAAGCTGCGGTGGGTACGGAAGCCGTGGCGGGTGCGGAAGCCGCGGTGGGTGCGGCCGTCGTGACTGCCGGTGCCTTGCCCACCGGTGCTTCGTCCGCCGGAGCGACCCACGCCCCGGGCGCCACCGCGGCAGCGTTCCGCTGCTGGGCCAGCAGCTGGGGCGGCAGAAGTACGACGACGCCGGTGCCGCCGCGCGAGGACGGCCGGTAGTTCACCGAGATCCCGTACTTGGCCGCCAGCACGCCCACCACAGCCAGCCCGAGCCGCGTCCCCTGCAGGGACGCCAGGTCCGTCGACTGCCCGGACACCGAGGCGACCGCACGGCGCATCGCGGCCGGGGCCATGCACAGCCCGCTGTCCTCGACGGTCACCACGAGCCCCGAGGTGCCTTCCTCGACGTACACATGGACCTCGTTGACGGGCGGCGAGAAGTTCGTCGCGTTGTCCATCAGCTCGGCCAGCAGGTGCATCACGCCCTCGGCGGCGAATCCGGCGATCGCGGCGGTGGACGTGGAGTGCAGGCGCACCCGCCGGTAGTCGCTGATCCGGCCCACGGCGCCGCGCAGGACGGACTCCATCACGATCGGCTTGTTCCACGCACGGCTGGACCGGCCGCCCATCAGGAGCGCCAGACGGTCCGTCAGGAGGCCCAACTGTGAGGTGGTGTGGTCGAGTTGGAGGAGGTCGCCGAAGACCTCGCCACCGTACTTGTCCTGCATGCCGCGCAGATCGGCGAGTATCCGCAGGGTCTTGGCCTGCACCCGGCCCAGGCCCGTGGCGCTGGCCGCGCGGGCGGCGACCGCGCGTCGCTCGCTCTCGGCGAAGTCCCGTACCGTCCGCTCCAGCAGGGCCCGCAGCCGGGGGTCGGCGGGCAGCTCCAGGCCGGCCAGCACGGTGTCCGCCGAGGAGCCGGCCCGCAGTCGGGCGACCGCGTCCGGCAGCACGCCGGCGGCGAGCTGCTCCATGTCGCCGACCGTGCGTTCGGCCCGTATCCGCCCCGCTTCCGCGGCGGCGGCCCGATCCCGGAGGTCTGCCAGCCGGGCGGTCACGGCGTGCAGCAGCTGCGCCAACTGCGGCTCCGCGGGCCGCTGCACGCTCTGCAGCGCACCGTCCGCGCCCGCCCCGTCGTGCAGCCGCTTGGCGACCTCGGGCAGTGACACGTTGAGCAGATGTGCGGTGTCGCCCGCACGCCGGACGGATTCCTGGCGCAGCAGTTCGCTCTCGCCCCGGGCCCGTTCGGCGGCGCGCGCGTACCTGCGGGTGAGCATCCCGGCCGCGACGACGGCCACCAGTACGGACATCCCGGCGACGACGGCCGCCCCCAGCACCCACGACCGGGCGGCCTCCGGAGCCGCGGCGACCGCACCGCCCCCGGCCGCCGCGACGACGACCAGGCTCACCACAGGCGCCACCCAGGGCGGGCGCCTCCTCGGTCCGGGGCGCGGACGGTGGGCGGCAGACGATGTCATAGCGCGGATCCTCAAGCGTGTGTGCGGTGTCGGGAAGGGGCTGGAACCCGTCCCGCGCCGGACGAAGAGTGGGCCGAGGAGCGGAAGTTGAGTGTCACCTTCCGCTACCTCGAACGTGGCCATGCTAGCCACGGAACACGACGCGCGAGCACCGGCCCGGGTCCCTGACGACAATTACGGCAGGAACATCCATTCGTGCCCCAGGCCCGCCGCATCCGAAACGGCGTCGGCCCAGCCGAACCAGCAGACCAGACGCACACTCTGCGCCCCGTAGCGGACGGCGAGTTCACGCATCGCGTCCCAGACCCGGGCCCACCGCCCGTCGTCCGGCATCACCGTCCTGGCGGTGAGGACCACCGGCCGGTACACCGAACCGTCGAGATGCGCCTCCGCCCCCGTCGGCCACTCCCTCGGCGTGAGATTCCCGTGCCCCTCGAACTGCGCCTCCCCGTGGCACGCGACGTGGGTCGCCCAGCGCACGCCGTGCAGGACGAGCCGGCCGGCCGCGTCCGGGCGCCAGCCACCCGCCCGGCAGGTTCGGCGGGCACGCTTCGGGAGGCCGGGTGAAACTGCTGGTGGGGGCGGGTCTACTCTCGTCCCCAACGAGCAGGGGGAACCCCGATGAAGATTGTGCTGGCAGGAGGCACCGGGCAGGTCGGCGCCGTCCTGGACCGTGCGATGACCGCCGCCGGGCACGACGTCGTCGTTCTGACCCGCAACCCGGTGCGCGAGCGCCAGGTCGCCTGGGACGCACGGACACCGGGCCCCTGGACCGCCGAGATCGACGGCAGCGACGTCGTGGTCAACCTCGCCGGGCGCAGTGTGAGCTGCCGCTACACCGACGCCAACCTGCGCGCCATGATGGACTCCCGGGTCCACTCCGCCGAGGCCGTCGGCGAAGCGATCGCCGCCGCCGCGAGGCCCCCGGCCCTCTGGCTCCAGATGAGCACCGCCACGATCTACGCACACCGCTACGACGCACCCCACGACGAGGCCACCGGTGTCTTCGGGGGTACGGAACCAGATGTTCCGGACTACTGGGAGTACAGCGTCAAGATCGCCAAGAACTGGGAGCGCGCCCAGCAGGACGCCGCCACCCCGCACACCCGGAAGGTCGCCCTGCGCGCCGCCATGGTGATGAGCCCCGACCGGGGCGGCGTCTTCGACGTCCTGCTGCGGATGGTCAGATTCGGCCTCGGCGGACCGGTCGCGGGCGGCGCCCAGTACCTGTCCTGGATCCACGACCAGGACTTCGTGCGCGCCGTGGAGTTCCTGATCGCCCGCGACGACATCGAGGGCGCGGTGAACCTGGCCGCCCCCGGCCCGCTCCCGCACCGCGCGTTCATGCGGGAACTGCGGGCTGCGGCGGGCGTCCCGGTCGGGCTGCCCGCCACGAAGTGGATGGCCGAACTCGGCGCGCTCGCGCTCCGCACGGACACCGAACTGCTCCTCAAGAGCCGCCGGGTCGTCCCCGGCCGGCTCCTCGACGAGGGCTTCGCCTTCGAGTACGCCGAGTGGCCGGACGCGGCATCCGACCTCGTACGACGCACCCGTGCCCGTCGCTGAGCCGGTACGTCATGAACCGGCCGCGACCGCTCTCCCGGCGATCGCCGCCCACACCCGTCCGGCCAGCGCCTCCGGCTCCGTACCCCCGTCGACGACCAGGTCACAGTCGTGCCGCACCGGTTCGACGTGCCGTTCGTGGGCGTCGCGCCGGTGCAGCAGGTAGTTCTGCAGCAGCACGTCGAGGGGGAAGCCGTCGCGCAGGCACTTGCGGCGGATCTTCCGGGCCAGCCGGAGATCGGCCGCGAGGTCGACGAAGACGTCGAAGCGGGGGTACGGGTCGACCGTCGCGACCCCGCGCGCGAACAGCCCCTCGACGACGACGGTCGCCGACGAGGCCAACGCCTTCTCGGCGTCCCGGCCGAGCCGGCCCAGGTCCACCGACCGGGGATCACCGACGTTGAGCCGCAGCGTGCCCGACTCGTCGGGCGCCCACACCCCGCGCTCCGGAGAATCGAAGTAGTAGTCGTCGCCGTGCAGGACCCGCACGGGAGACACAGGGGCTCCGCCCGCCAGCGCGGCGGCGAGGGTGGTCTTCCCCGCCCCCGAACCACCCGTCAGTGTCAGCAGCATGCGCGTGCGCCCCTCTTCGGTCTGCGAAGAGCCGAGGGTGGCACATGCCGGGGTACGGGCGGCCGAGCGGGGCCCGGACGGCCCCGCCACTGCCGGGACCGTCGGGGTGCGTGACGCGCGAAGCGGATGGTTCGTCGCGCGGCGGGAACGCCATCAGCGCCTCACTGCCACTCCCGCTGTCCATGACGAAGGCGGGTGCGAGGGAGGGGGCGGGAGCTTCCCGTTCCAGCCACCAGTACGCCCGCACCCGCCCGCCGCCGGGGGAGAACCGACGGGGGTCCGCTGCCTTCTGCGGAAGTCCCGTTCTAGGGTGAGGGCGATGTTGCCGCACCCCTTCGGGAACCAGGGAGAGAACCGCGAGATGAAGCTCCGCTGTGCCGTGCTCGACGACTTCCAGTCCGCCGCGACCGCCGCCGCCGACTGGACACCCGTCGCCGACGAGGTCGAAGTGGTCTCCTTCCCGGAGCACTTCGCCTCCGAGGACGAACTCGCCGTCGCCCTCGCCGACTTCGACCTCGTCGTCACCCTCCGCGAACGCGTCCCCTTCCCCGCCACCCTGCTCGCCCGGCTGCCCCGGCTGCGCCTTCTGATCGCCTCCGGGATGCGCAACTCGGTCATCGACTACGCCGCCGCCGAACGGCACGGAGTCACCGTCTGCGGCACCGCCAGTTCCTCCACGCCGCCCGTCGAACTCACCTGGGCACTGCTCCTCGGCCTCGCTCGCGGCCTGGTCACCGAGGCCAACTCCCTTCGGGAAGGCGGTCCTTGGCAGTCCACCGTCGGCGCCGACCTGCACGGCCGCCGACTCGGACTGCTCGGCCTCGGCAAGATCGGCAGCAGGGTCGCGGCGGTCGGCCTCGCGTTCGGCATGGACGTGAGCGCCTGGAGCCAGAACCTCACGAAGGAACGCGCCGACGAGGTCGGCGCCACCCTCGCCGCCTCCAAGGAAGAACTCCTCGCCACCAGCGACTTCGTCTCCGTGCACCTCGCCCTGTCCGACCGTACGCGCGGCCTGCTCGGCGCCCCCGAACTCGCCCTCATGCGGCCCACCGCCCACCTGGTGAACACCTCCCGGGCCGCGATCGTCGACCAGGACGCCCTCCTCGCCGCCCTGCACTCCGGCAGCATCGCCGGAGCGGCCGTCGACGTCTTCGACACCGAACCCCTCCCTGCCGACCACCCGATGCGCACCGCCCCGCGCCTTCTCGCCACCCCGCACCTCGGCTACGTGTCGCGTGCCAACTACGCGACGTACTACGGCCACGCGGTCGAGGACATCCGCGCCTACCTCGACGGCACTCCGCTCCGCAAACTCGGCGGAGCCTGAGAGGTGCGGGGAGGGACGTGCCTCAGCGCACGCCCCTCCCCGCACCCCCTCTCTGCACCCCTCCCCGTGTCCCACCCCGCCCTACTCGTTGTGCAGCACCTTCGCGATCCTCATCCGCCCCGCCGACCGTGCCGGAACCGCCGCCCCCAGCGCCGCGATCGCCACGCCCGCCAGCCCAAGACCCAGGAGCTGCGGTGCGGCCCACACGTCCTTCATCGCCGCGGGGAACTCGACGATCCCCACGTGGTCCACGATCCACCGGTGCCCCGCCACTCCCAGCGGAATCCCCAACAGCCCCCCGACAAAGCCGAGTCCGGCCACCGACGTCACCGTCATCACCACGACCTGACGAGGCGTCATTCCGATCGACTTGAGCATCCCCAAGTCACGGCGCCGCTCCCGTACGTTGAGCAGCACGGTGTTGAAGACGCCCAGCGCCGCGACCGTGCTCAGTAGAATCGTGAACACCGAGGAGAAGCCGACCACCGTCGTGGTGACGTTGTTGCCCGAGCTTGCCACCGTCGCGTAGAGGCCCGGATCAGCCGCCTGGACCGCGTCGACGTACGCCTGCGCGTCCGCACCGGGGGCCAGTCGGACCCCGTACTCGATGGCCTCCGTGCCGGGTGAGAGCCGCTCCAGGGTCTCCCAACTGGTGTCCAGTGCGAGGGGATTGCCCTCCATGGTCTTGCCCACGATCGCCCCGGCGACCTTGCGTCCCCCCGCCTCCAGGGTGACCCGGTCACCGAGCGCCAGCCCGTGCTGCGCCAGGAACTCCGGCGACGCCAGGACCTCGCCGGGCCCCTTCGGCAGACGCCCCGCCACCAGCAACGAGGCATCGACCGCGGGATCCCCCCGGTAGAAGTTCCCGAACCGGTTCTGCGCGTACCCGCTCAGCCGCACCTGGAGCAGCCCGCGAGCCGTGACCTCGGACGCCCCTGGCAGTGTGCGCAGCAGCTTCTCGATCGCCGCGTCGTTCAGCTTCGGCGCGGTCTGCTGCTGGTCCGCACGGCCCACCTGCACGGCGACCCGCGCCTTCCCGTCCCCTCTCCCCGCGTTGCCGAACGCGAGCATCGTGCTGGTCAGCCCGACCGTGACGGTCACCGTGACGACTCCGAGGACGATCGCCGCCATGGTCAGCCCGGCCCGGCCCGGCCGGGTGAACGGCTGTCCGAGTCCCAGACTCACCGCCCTCGGCAGCCGGGTCCCGGCCAGCGCCCGCTGTACGCGCAGCCCCCGCCCGGTCCGCGGGGAACTGCCCGCGGTGATCGCACGGGCAGCCGACAGCCGATGCGCCCGCAGCGCCGGAACCAGCGCGGTGACGGCGACCAGGGCGGGCATCCCCAGCAGGCAGAGCACCACGACCCAGGGGCTGAGCCCGATGGCGGCGGTTCCCGTCTGGATCCCGCCGAACGCGATCTTCAGCACCGGCTCCGTCAGCAGGCCACCGGCCAGCGTGCCGAGCGCACAGCCCACCACCGCAGGCACGGAGATCATCACCAGATAGACCGCGACCACCTGGTTCGGCGTGAAGCCCAACGCCTTGAGCACCCCGATGTGCCGGTACCCGGACACCACCGCCCCGCTGACCACGTTCCCCACGATCAGCACCGACACCAGCAGCCCCAGCACACCGAAGACCGTCATGAACGGGAGATAGGCGTCGGCCAGCGACGAGAAGGCCCGCTTGAGAGTGAAGTACGACTGGGACGACGTCACGGCACCCCTGGGCAGCTCCGCCGTGGCACCGGCCAGCGACGAGGCGAAGTCCTCAGAGGTGTCGGCCACGTCGAACCGGTAGAGCATCTGCACGGCCTTCGGGTGCAGCGCCGCCATCTGCGCGGGCGCCACCCAGGCGGCCGCCGACTTGCTCATGCTGGTGGCGAAACCGACGACGGTGAGCGGCGGCGCCCCGCGCGCTTCGACCTTGAGCCCGAGCGAGCCGTCGTCGTAGCCGCCGTGCGCGGAACCGAGGACGATCTCCCCGGGCCGGGTCGCCCAGCGGCCCACGAGCAGTTCGACCCGGTCCACGGGACCAGCCGGATCGGCCCGGCCCACCACCGCCAGCGGCCCCGGAGGGCTGCCCGCCAGATCCGTCGGCACGTCCAGGACGGCCAGCCCGAACGGCCCGGCCGAGGCTGCCACGCCCGGCCGCCGGCCCGATGCGGCGGCCTGTGCGTCCGTCACCTTCGACCGGTCGAGCGTGGTCACCGCATGGGCCCCCCGCTGCTTCTCGAAGGACTTCTCGAAGGGGCCCTCGGTGGCGAGCAGCAGCCCCAGCGCCAGCATCACCGTCATGGTGGAGCAGAACACCACAAGGCCGATCACGACCGTCTGCAGCCTGCGCCGTTTCACCGCCGCACGCGAAGCCCGCCACACGGCGCTCATACGCCTGCCTCCAGCGCGCTCGTACGGGAAACCCGCCCGTCCGCGACCTGCACCAGCCGGCTCGCGCACCGGGTCGCCAGCTCCGGGTCGTGCGTCACGATCACCAGCGTCTGCCCGATCTGATTCAGATCGATGAGCAGGTCCATCACCTGCTCGCCCGCCTTGCTGTCCAGCGCGCCGGTCGGCTCGTCCGCCAGTAGCAGCGCCGGCCGGTTCATCAACGCCCTGGCCACCGCGACCCGTTGACGCTCACCGCCACTGAGCGCGGCCGGATAGATGTTCCGCCGGCCCGCGATGCCGAGCTCTTCGAGCAGCTCCAGCGCCCGCCGCCGCGCCTGCTTCGCCGACGTACCCGTCAACTGGGCGGCCAACGCCACATTGTCCAGCGCGGGCAGATCGTCGATCAGGTTGAAGAACTGGAAGATCATCCCGACGTGCCGCCGCCGGAACAGCGCCAGCCCCGTCTCGCTGAGCTCGGACAGGTTCTGCCCCTGCACCAGCACTCCGCCCGACGTCGGCCGGTCGAGACCGGCGATCATGTTGAGCAGCGTCGACTTCCCACAGCCGGAAGGCCCCATCACGGCGACCGCGTCCCCGGCCCGTACCTCCAGCGACAGCCCGTCCAGGGCCTTCGAGTCGCCGTACTCCTTGTGCACGTCGTCGAGCCGTACGACGACCTGCCGTGCATCGTTGTGATCTTGAGTCATGGCATGAACCTAGAAGCGGGGCCACGGGCCCGGCATCCCACCCCGGAGGTATCCGCCCCGCCCCGTCATCCCGGGGATGTACGGAGCTGCACCCCGGGGACGACGCGGGGCACCGCACCGGCTGCGATGATCATGGCGTGTGGAATTCAGGGGTGGGTTGGTGGGGGGCCGCGCTGGCTGTGGCGTGCGGCGCCGTCGGTGTGCTGTCAGTGGCGCTCGTACGGGCGCGAAGGACGCTCCGACGACACGTCGAGGAACGCGGCTGGCTCCTCGAACGCGAGCGGGAGAGCGCCGCCGGGGCCGCGGTCGACGCCGAACGGGCAAGGATCGCGGGCGAGTTGCACGACATCGTCAGCCACAACGTGAGCCTGATGGTCGTCCAGGCCGGCGCCGCACGCGAAGTGCTCGCCACGATGCCCGACGAGGCGGCCACCGCGATGGCCGCCGTCGAGACGGCCGGCCGTCACGCGATGACCGAACTCCGCCACCTGCTCGGCCTGCTGGCACCTTCCCCGAACGGCGACGACCCCGCGGACCGCGCCCCGGAACTGGCCCCGCAGCCCAGCCTGAGCAGACTGAGCCCGCTGATCGACCGGATCGCCTTCGCCGGACTGCCCGTGGAGGTACGGATCTCCGGCGAGCCGCGCCCGCTGCCCGCCGGGATCGACGTCACCGCGTACCGGATCGTCCAGGAGGCCCTGACCAACGCGCTCAAGCACGCACCGGGGTCAGCGGCGGAGGTGACGGTGCGGTACGCCGACCGTTTCGTACGGGTGGAGGTACTCAACAGCGGACCCAGCGTGCTCGCGGGCACGCAGCAGGAGTCGCGCTCCGGGACCCGGGACGGCCGGGCGGACGGCGCCGGACACGGGCTGCTCGGACTGCGCGAACGTGTCGCTGTGTACGGCGGCGACCTCGACGCCCGCCGACGGCTCGGCGGCGGCTTCCGGGTCCGGGCCCGCATCCCGCTGGACCGGCCGGCCGCAGACCCGTCATGACGACACCGGAGACCTCAATGCCCCCTGCCGTACCCGCACCGGCCACCGAACCCGCGCCCCGCGTCCTGATCGCCGACGACCAGGAACTGGTCCGCACCGGCTTCCGGATGATCCTCACCGCCCGTGGCCTCGACGTCGTGGGAGAGGCGGCGGACGGCGCCGAAGCGGTGCAGAAGGCCCGCGAGCTGAACCCCGACGTGATCCTGATGGACATACGGATGCCGGGCATGGACGGGCTGGAGGCCACCCGCCGCATCCTCGCCGGAACCCCGGACTCCAGCGGCCCGCACGCCGTCAGCACGCACGCCGGCGGCGGCAGCCCGCACTCCGGAACCTCGGGCTGCCGGGTGATCATGCTGACCACTTTCGACCTCGACCACTACGTCTACGCGGCCCTCGCCGCCGGTGCCAGCGGCTTCCTCCTCAAGGACGTCACCTCCGCGCACCTGGCAGCCGCGATCCGCCTGGTCGGCACCGGCGACGCACTGCTCGCGCCGTCGATCACGCGGCGCCTGGTGGAACGCTTCGCCGACCGGCCCGAGCTCGTCACGACCGACTCGAAACCCGCACCCCACAGGGATCTGGCCGCACTCACCCCGCGCGAGCGCGAAGTGCTCGCCCTGATGGGCCGGGGGTTCTCCAACGCCGAGCTGGCACGCGAACTGACCCTCAGCGAGGCGACCGTGAAGACTCACGTCGCCCGGATCTTCGCAAAGCTCTCCCTGCGCGACCGGGCTCAGGCGGTTGTCCTCGCGTACGAGACGGGGCTCGTCTCGCCGGGGGAGTTCGCGTGAACGGGAAGACCCGGTGACAGGAGAAGGGGAGACTCGCCCCATGGCCGCCCACCCGCCCTCATCCTCATCCCCGTCCCCGTCCCCGTCCCCGTCCCCGTCCTCCCGGGAACCCTTCGCGCCCGCGACCGGCGACGGCCCCCCGCACGGGGAACCCTCGGAGCAACGCGCCGCCGCGGTCCGCACCGCGTTCGACGGCCTGCTGCAGATCCGCCGTATCACCCAGGGGTCCGAAGCGGCGCCGGCCCCCTGGGAACTCCGCCAACTCCTCAACGCGGTCGCTCTCCCCCTGGAGGCCGCACCCCTCACCCCCTCGGCGACCGACACCAAAGGCCACCGCACGGCCACCGGCTACCGGGTGCGCCCAGGCGAGGAACCGCACACCGCGGCCGTCGACTGGCTCGGCCCGCCCGGCAGCGGAGCCGCCGCCGAGGAACGCAGCCGGCTCGCCCGCTGCGCCGAAGTGCTGACCGCACTCGGCTGGGACGCACTGCTCTACCGGGGCCCGCGCCGCCGCTGGTTCGTCGAGGTCCGCCCACCGCACGGCACTCCGTAACCCCGCAGCGGGCGCCGGACATGCGAACGGCTCCGGCCACCCCACACGGGACAACCGGAGCCGCTCACTCACTCAGTCACTCACCCACTCGGCGAATCACGCGATTCAGCCGACGGACGTCGGCGAGGGAGCCTTGCTGCCTCCGTCGCTGTCCGCCTGAGCCGCACTCTCCTCCGCGAGCCGCTCCATGCCGCTCGTGGTCTTCAGCGGCTTCTCCTTGATGAAGACCACCGCCACCAGCGCCAGCGCCGCGAACGGAGCCGCCAGCAGGAAGAGGTCGGCGGTGGCCAGACCGTACGCGTTCTCCACGATCTCGCGGATCGGCGCGGGCAGCTTGGTCATGTCCGGCACGGAGGTCTCTCCGCTGTCGCCCGGCGGAACCGGAATGCCCGCGGAGTTCATGCCCTTGGTCATCTCGGTCGCGACCCGGTTGGCCAGGACCGCGCCCAGCGCGCTGGTGCCGATCGTGCCGCCCATGCTGCGGAAGAAGGACAGCACCGAGGTGGCGGCTCCCAGCTCGGTGGCGGGGACGTCGTTCTGCGCGGCCAGCACCAGGTTCTGCATCAGCATGCCGACGCCGATGCCGAGGATCGCCATGTACAGGCTGAGCAGCCCGAAGTGGGTGTCCGCGTCGATGGTCGCCAGCAGACCGAGGCCCGCGGTCATGATGACCGCGCCCGCGACCAGGTACGCCTTCCACTTGCCGGTCTTGCTGATGATCTGGCCGGCGACGGTCGACGACACCAGCAGACCCAGGATCATCGGGAGGCTCATCAGCCCCGCTGTCGTCGGCGACTTGCCGAGTGCGATCTGGAAGTACTGCGACAGGAACACGGTGCCGCCGAACATGGCCACACCCACCAGCAGGCTCGCAACGGTCGTCAGCGTGACGGTCCGGTTGCGGAAGATGGTGAGCGGAATGATCGGCTCCGGCACCCGCGCCTCGACGAACACCGCCGCGACGAGCAGCAGCACACCGCCACCGGTCAGCGCGGCTGTCTGCCACGAGGCCCAGTCGAACTGGTGGCCTGCCAGCGACGTCCAGATCAGCAGCGAGCAGACGCCCGCCACGATCAGGAACGCACCCAGGAAGTCGATCTTCACATCACGGCGTACGGTCGGCAGCTTCAGCGTGCGCTGCAACAGCACGATCCCGAGCAGTGCGAACGGGACACCGATGAAGAAGCACCAGCGCCAGCCCAGCCACGAGGTGTCCACCAGCACACCGCCGATGAGCGGCCCGGCCACCGTGCCGACGGCGAAGACGGCGCCGAAGATACCGGCGTACTTGCCGAGCTGACGGGGCGGGATGATGGCGGCCATCACGACCTGCGCGAGCGCGGTGAGACCACCGGCGCCGATGCCCTGCACGACACGACTGAAGATCAGCAGCCCGACTTCGTGCGAGAACCCGGCCAGCAGCGAGCCGACCACGAACATCCCGAGGGAGAGCTGAAGCAGCAGCTTCTTGTTGTAGAGGTCCGAGAGCTTGCCCCACAGCGGGACGGTCGCCGTCATGGCGAGCAGCTCGGAGGTGACGACCCAGGTGTACGCGGACTGGCTCGCACCGAGGTCGGCGATGATCCGGGGGAGGGCGTTGGCCACGACCGTGCCCGCCAGGATGGCGACGAACATTCCGGCCATCAGCCCGGACATCGCCTGGAGTATCTGCTTGTGGTTCATGGAGGTGGGCGCCTGGTCGGGCGCCTCGATTGCGGTCAAGGTGTCCTTCTTAGAAGTCGATCCGGAGATCGGGCAGGAAAAACTCAGGTACGCGGCGGCCCGGGGGCCGCGCCGGGGTCAGTCAGCCCGGAGGCCAGATGGTCGAAGGCGCGCCGGAACACATCGGTGAAGGAGACGTCCTGCGCCTGCCTGCACCAGTCCTCGATCGAGACGCGGATGGCGGTCGTGGCGACGGCGGCGGCCAGCCGCGGGTAGAGCCCGACCGGCTCGCCCGCGACACCCCCCAGCCGTTCCGCGACTGCCTCCGCGAGCTCCAGCTCCTCGGCCATGTGCGCCCCCAGGCCGCGGACGAGGAGATGCGGGGAACGCTGGAAGACCTTGGCCCGCAGGCTCCAGACCTCGTGGCGCTCCGCCACGTCGACCAGCTCTGCCGAGAACGCATCGCGCAGTACGTCGAGTACGGAGTGCTCGGCCGGCGCCTCGCGCACCGCACGCCGAATGCGCTGGCCGACCTCCGCGTCGATCATGAGGAAGGCGTCGTCGTGGCTGTCGAAGTAGTTGAAGAACGTGCGGGGCGAGACGCCCGCGGCACTGCTGATGGCCTCCACGGTGACGTTCTCCGCCCCGTGCTCGGCGGCCAGCCGCACGGCGGCATCCGCCAGCGCGGCCCGGGTGGCCTGCTTCTTGCGCTCACGGAGCCCGGGAACGCCCTCTTTGCTCTTCACATCTTGCAGACTACGCAAAGATGCAGACCATGCAAGTTCATTCGCTGGGGCGCCATGGCGGGGGAGGGGGAGGGATGTTTGACGCTGGCTGCGGGGGTGCGTATAGTTCTTCGGGTTGTCCGATGTGAGCACCGGTTACGGCTGGCCCAGGACAACCATTCAACAATCAAGACACAAGACTGACGAGCGACATCTGTCGCTTTCCTTTTGCGTGCACTTTTTGTGAATGAGGAAGCCGAAACCCCGATTTGGTTCGGGGCGCAGGAATCCGCTAATGTCTCACTCGTCGGAACGGCCCAACGGCCGGAAAGACAACCCAGGTTCGACTGGGAATCGGAACGGAAACGGTCTGATAGAGTCGGAAACGCAAGAACAACAGAAACACCGAACGAAAACGTCCGGAGGAAAGCCCGCGAGGGTGAGTACAAAGGAAGCGTCCGTTCCTTGAGAACTCAACAGCGTGCCAAAAGTCAACGCCAAATATGTTGATACCCCGGCCACTTCGGTGGTTGGTGGTTCCTTTGAAGTCCTACTGGCCCATGCGGCGGGTAGGCAACACTAGCGAGGACGCAGGAACACACCGTCTTATTCCGATGGTGGCTGTTCCGCTCTTCCGATGTGTTTCACCCGCAGTCTTTAATTAGACGCAGTCGGGAAAACATTCACGGAGAGTTTGATCCTGGCTCAGGACGAACGCTGGCGGCGTGCTTAACACATGCAAGTCGAACGATGAAGCCCTTCGGGGTGGATT